>CAYUTR010000025.1:0-25914 GCA_964447465.1 uncultured Chryseobacterium sp. | reverse complement strand
GGTGGCGGATTCGCTATCGAACGTTTGTCGGACGTACATCAAACAAGCGACGGAGGATTCATCTGCTCTGGAACGACTTCCGTTGGAGGTGGTAATCAATACCTGATGAAACTGGATGCCATGGGCAACCTCACATGGGTAAACAGTTTTGGCGATTTCTACGGTGTGTTGGCAACAGAAGGAGACGCACGTGTAGTTCAGACTGCAGATGGCGGATTCATGTTTACCGGAAGTACCGATTCAATATCTCAACCGGATATCTCACAGCTTACAATCGTGAAAGTAGATGCTGCCGGAGTTGTACAATGGCAAAAAATTTACGAAAGCTATGTGGATTCGACCCGACAGGGCGGTGCAATGATCATTCCTACAATGGATGGTAATTACATGATTTCCGGAGTAACTTCTACAGCCGGATCCGATGCAAATATTCTTGTGATGAAGATCGACCCGAACGGAGATACACTGTGGACAAGAATCTATGATATCAATCCGCTTGAAGGTGGTGCACGCATTGCACAATCAACAGATGGTGGTTATGTACTTGCCGGTTCTATTTCGAATACGAGTTACGATTCAGCCGCGTATCTTTTGAAAATTGATTCTGTAGGAACACCACTATGGTCAAAAGCTTACGCGATCACAGGAATACAATTGTCGGGCTACGTTGTAGATGCTGTTTCCGATGGCGGAATCATTCTCGGTGGTTATGAAGGAGCGAACGCAAGTTTTCTGTGGAATTACTGGCTGATAAAAACAGATGCGTTGGGTGATACGCTATGGACGCGACGTTATTCGCAGTCATCGAATACGCCCGGCGTGGCGTGGGACGGACAGGAAACGTCGGACGGTGGATTTATTATCGGTGGGAATGGAGGTGTCATCGGGAATCCTACGAATACCGATATCATGCTGGTGAAAACGGATAACATGGGCAACAGTGGTTGCGCTGAGTTTCCATTCCCCGTGCGGATTACACCATTACCAATTACCACTTCACAACAGACTTATAATATATTCTCGACCAACGCGGATTCAATTCCGGCAACACTTGTCACTGCACAAACGGTTACTGACATTGTAGTTTGCTGTCATGTGCCGTTGGTTCTTACCGGCAATGATACAGTGTGTGTTGGCGACAGCGTAACGCTCTATGCATCGGGCGCCTATTCATACCAGTGGAGCACCGGTGCAACCACGCAAAGCATTACTGTACTGGCAAGTTCCGATACTGCAATTTCAGTTACCGGTTTCAGCGGACCTACATCGAGCTGCGATATGTTGACGATGAATGTTACTGCACATATTCCGAATCCAAACATAAGCGGACTTACAACCATCTGTGAAAATTTCAGCACCACGCTTACCGCAGCAGGCGGAAACAGTTTCGTGTGGAGTACAGGTGATACAACTTCATCCATAACAGTTACGCTTCCATCCGACAGTACATTCTATGTCATGATGATGTATGGTGCGTGTGCATTCAACGACACCGTATCTGTAACAGTACATTCTGCTCCGGAAATTTTCACTGGAGGGAACGACACGATCTGCAACGGACAAAGCACGAACCTGACAGCAACTGGTGCGTTAACGTACGACTGGAGTACCGGTGATACAACTTCAGCCATCACTGTTTCACCATCAACGTCGACAACGTACACGGTTATCGGAACAAATATGTTTGGCTGCGCAGATACCGCAACCTTCCCTGTTACTGTTAATCCTACACCTGTGCTTGTGGTGACGGGAAACAATATTCTTTGCAGCGGAGAATCTACAACGCTTACTGCAAGCGGCGGCGCAACCTACGTATGGAGCACCGGCTCGCAGAATACATCGATAACAGTTTCACCGTCCGGACCAACAACATATTCTGTTGTTACCACTTCGGTAGATGGATGTATGGATACAGCAGTTACAATTGTCACGGTGAATCCAACACCCACTGCATCGATCAGCGGTGGCCCTTCACTTTGTTCGGGAAGCAACCTCACACTTACCGCTGCCGGGGGAACAACCTACTCGTGGAGCACAGGTGCAACCACCACCAGCATAATTGTTTCGCCGACTACTCCAACCACCTACTCTGTGATTGTAACCACAGGCGCATGTGCTGATACAGCAACCACTACTATTACTGTGTTCACTCCGCCAACTGCTACAGCTACCGCATCACAAGACACTATTCTGATCGGAACGAGCACCACACTGTTCGCTACAGGAGGAGGCACTTACAGCTGGACTCCATCCACCGACTTAAGCTGCACAACGTGTGCTTCACCTACCGCGGACCCTTCAGCTACCACTACTTATTGCGCAATGGTAACCGACGCTAACGGATGTACAGATCAGGCTTGTGTTACCATATTCGTAGATGATGAGTGTTCGCAGCTCTTCGTTCCAAATGCGTTTTCACCTAACAGTGATGGAGAGAACGATAAACTCTGCGTGTACGGAACGCAATGCATCAGTGAGTTTGTCCTCGTCATTTACGATCGTTGGGGTGAAAAAGTATTCGAAACATCTGACCCTGCAATGTGTTGGGACGGAACCTACAAAGGCGAGTTAATGAACAGTGCAGTATTCGTCTACTACCTCACGGGTACCGATGTAAAAGGTATGCCGGTTTCGAAAAAAGGAAACATCACATTGGTTCGTTAAACAATCTAAAAACCTAACGTCATGAAGACGCACAAAAATATACTCACGCTTGCCGGAATTCTTCTCGGAAGTATTCTCTCGGCACAGGACATTCACTTCTCACAATTCACCATGAGTCCGTTGACGCTGAATCCAGGATTGGCAGGCGCTCAACACGATATCTGCGCGGTGATCAATTATAAAAATCAATGGCAAAGTGTGGCGAGTCCGTACAAGACCACAGCATTTTCATACGACATGCGGTTCTCTAAATCGAAAACGGGTGGCTTGGCTGGAGGTTTGAATTTTTATTCTGATCGCGCAGGTGACGCAAAAATGGGAATTACCCTCGGCGCTGCTTCACTTGCATATCACCTCAGTACAGGAGAAAGTTCAACTCTCGGTATTGGCATCCAGGCTGCGTTCGCGCAACGGAGTATAAATTACGGTGCGCTTGAATGGGGCAATCAGTACGACGGAAATGTTTACAATGCAGCGTTGAGTTCCAACGAGCCGACTACTGCACCGGTTTCTTTCAACTACATGGATCTTGCAGCGGGTATTGTTTGGAATTACAATAACCGCTCGGGCTCACGAAGTGTAACAGACAATCACTACAAGAAGTTTACGTTCGGAATTGCCAGTTACCATATTAATAAACCGGGGTACACTTACTATGGCACGTCCGACACAAAGTTGTACATGAAAACTGTTGTTCATGGAAGTGCATTGATCAGCATCGCAAATTCCAACGTTGCATTCGCACCTGCATTTATGTATACCCGCCAGGGAACTGCACAGGAATTTAATATCGGGTCGCTGATCCGTTACACAGTGAAGCAGGATTCGAAATACACCGGGTTCAAAGACGGAGCAGCAATTTCTATCGGCGCATTTCTGCGTGCGAAAGATGCTGTTGCAGCGATGATGTTGTTTGAATATGCCAACTACTCTATCGGTGTATCGTATGATGTCAATGTTTCTCAACTGAAAACTGTGAGCAGTAATCGTGGCGGACTTGAGATCTCCTTAAAATTCGTAACGCCGAATCCGTTTCGTCCGGGTGGAAATGGAAAGCGCATGCTTGATTAGAACCGCACTTGTTTAGATTCGTTGCACACGGTTTGGGTTTCACAGCCGGTGCGATATGGGCCCGTTCGAAAGGATGGGCCTTGTTTATCTGCCATCGTTGACAATTCCGAATACTTACAATAAAAAAACGGTGCGCCTAACCCCTTAAGCACACCGCCAATTAATCGCTAATACAAAAATCAATTTACTACAGTAACTAATCGAATCCTTTTGAAAAAAAATCTTTTACGCTAACGTCCAGGGCTTTCAGGAGCCGGACCAGGCTTGAAAAGCGGATGTCCCCGCCCCGTTCGTACTTGTTGTATTGCGCCCGGTTCAGGTCGTTGTCATACGCGAAAATTTCCTGATTGGTATATCCCCGATCCTTCCGCAATTGCTTTATCCTCTCTCCCAGCATTGCAAGTTCCTCAATCTGCGCACTTTTCTTCGCCATCTTCCTTTTAATAACCTGCTTTTTCATTCTACAATGAAACCCTAACCTACAGTATTAGACAACTTGTTAAACAATGGATTATTATTATAGTCCATAGTATTAGCATCTTTTTCTATATTCGTCCTGATGAGCAATGCCCATGTTTAATGTTGACGAAACTTTGTTATTGACCGTTTTCAGGTATATGTACATTGCATGAAATAAGGCGTAAGTGGGTTTTTGACCTATGCTCTTCCACGAATCACTCTGCCGTTTGTTAGAGAAATCTAAGAGGCACAGTATCGAATAGCCGTGGACTCAGTTGTTAACTTCTTGCCCGACTTCTCCAGATGTGTAAATTGAGAGGGCAATGAAAAAATATGACTTGATCAATTCAGCAATCACATCCTCGTGACTGTTTCTGTATACATTCAACCCAAATAGCATTCACTGAAGTTTCTTATTCTAAAAAAACAAAACAACCATGAAACAAAAATCTCCCCTACACAGAAGTACAATGTTTCTAGTCGTGGGAATGCTGTTTCTTAGCATTTTCGGCTTTTCGCAAAATCCTTCTATAAAAGTTTTTGAGGAATGGCGTACGACCGCAGGAACACAAAATGATTTTCAACGCACCGTAGTCAGATCCGCGGCATTCGGTGGTGCTATCTATTATTACATGTGTGGAGCTACCGTAAATAGTTCAGGAAACTACGATATGTTGATCCGTAAATATAATTCATCTGGCGGGGTGCTGTGGACACAGACATACGCAGGTGTAGGTGGCGGGAATGATGTAGCCACAGATATACAGGTTGATGGAGTCGGCAATGTCTATGTATGCGGTGCCTATTATAAAGATTCCTTAGATTCAACCAATGCCATTATCATCAAGTACAATACAGTGGGTACGCACAAGTGGACACAAACATATAACGGTGCAGGTTCGCGTAACGACATTCATACTTCAATTAATGTTAGAGGCAACGCAGTTCTTGTCACTGGTACCACGTGGAAAAGTACCACGAACAAGTATGACATTCTGGGCATGCGATACGATTCGCTGGGCGCTGTTGTGTGGACGGCGACCTGGGATCATAACAATTTGTATGACGGTGGAGTGAGTATATGGACCACAGCAGGTAATGTTGTTATTTCCGGCGGTGCGCAATCTTCTACGACTACCTACAAATACGCCGTTCTTATACTGAAGGCCTCTGATGGATCGTTGGTGGTTGCCGCACAAATTGGCGGCACTGCTTTTGGGATTGATAAAATAACCGATATGCAGACCGATGCAGTGGGTAATATCTACGTCACAGGTGGGGTACTTAACGTTTCCACGCTATACGATTTCAAAACCGTAAAATTAGACACCGCCTTAAATATTGTCTGGTCTGCTACTTACGACGGAGGAAGCAGTCTTAACGATATGGGAACAGGATTGCAGTTAGATCAAGTCGGGAATGTGATTGTGACGGGTTACCGGACTTCGGCCAACTCCGGTGAGGATTATGTCACGATAAAATACAGCAGCAGTGGAACTCAACGATGGGTTGCAACATTTGATGGAGGAATTAATGCTGATGATAGTGCGACGTGCATCGTAGTTAGTCCGACAGATACGAATAAGATTTATGTGAGTGGATATAGCTTCAATGGTTCATCAAAAGATTACTGGACACTGAAATACGATGGACTCGGAAACTTGAAATGGGATATAGGTTTCAATAATTTACAGAACGGCGATGATCGTGCGACGGCAATCGCCCTTGATACGCTCGGAAATATAATCGTCGCCGGACAAAATAAACTTGCTTGGAACAATCATACTTACACAACAGTTAAGTATGTAGAAAAAAATGTCTTGATGCCTGACGATACGATTTCGGTTACTTCCAGTTCAACTGTATTTACGGAAAATCGGGGACAATACTTAAAAACGAATAAAACTTTGGCGAGTGAAGTTAAATATTGTGTCACTCGAAGCTCTCCGAAATTATACTTCTCCGATACTTCGGTTTCATATGTGTTTTCCAAAATCGATTCTTCTGCTTCACATAATGATTCTCTAACGCGCGTTGACATGCGATTTTTAAATTCAAATAGCGGTCAAAAGATTCGTGCAGATGATGTGAGACCTGAAATGTCTAACTATTATTTGCCACGGCGAGGAAGAAATATTGAGAGAGTTCAAAATTATGATCGGTTAATGAGCTTCAATGTCTGGAATAATGTCGATGTGCAATATTCGAGTAATCAGAAAGGGCTGAAATATTATTTCATTTGCAAGTCTGGTGGCGGCGGTAATCCTGCAACTCAGATTGACTTATACTATAGCGGTGCAGATAGCGTGAAAGTCGATGCGAATGGGAACCTGATTATTTATACCAAACTCGGAAACATTGTACAACCGAAAGCGGCTGCGTGGCAACTCGATGCAAATGGCAACTATCAATCTTTGGGATGGCAGCCTACTTACTCGGTAGTTGGAACTAACGAAGTCAAGTTTGCGAACTTTGGTTCCTTTAACACTTCCTTACCGCTGATCATCGCGGCTGATTGGGGTTACATTGCTCCGACAACTACAACCGGACTTGATTGGAGCACTTACATTGGTGAGGACAACCGAGATCAACTTGATGACGTGGCAATTTACGAACCAGACGGCAGTTCCCATTATGTTGGTCAATCGTTGAGCACATACTTTCCTACGACTGTCGGCGCATTACAAACAGTAAATGGCGGTGGTTGGAATGCAATCGTTCTCAAAGCGGACTCCAATGCGGCACTTGTCTATTCAACCTTCTACGGTGCAGATACTGTTCTATCATCAGGTACTGCCGTAGTAGTAAGAAATGCCTCTGATGTTGACGCGAATGGAAATTATTTTATCGGTGGAAGAGCCACGTACAGTTCTGTTCAGCATATCCAATTTCCAGCAATTCAACCACCGGGAGCTTATGTGGATACCGTAATTGCGAATCCTACATATGGTGATGCCTTTTTTGCAGCGTTTGACCCCAATGGTTATTTAATGTGGTCAACTTATTTCGGAGGAACTGGTGCAACACAAGAAATAATCAATGATCTGAAATTCGATAGTGATGGTAATCTTTATTTCGTGATGGATGGAGACTCTTTAACTCCGCATCAAGTTCAAGGAGGAGCTTATAATAATGCATTAAACCAAAAAACTTCGCTCATAGGTAAATTTGATTCCACTCTTAATTATGTATGGGGCACCTCGTTCGGAACAGGAATTAGTAACAGTGAAGCTGCGGCAAGATTGACCTTCGATTACTCAAATACTCTTTATGTAACAGGGCGAGTGCTTTCAGGCTTACCAATTGTTAACCCCGGGGGTGGTGCTTTTGTCGACTCTACTTATAATGGTTTGACAGACACTTATCTTGCAAGGTTTAACACTGCTGATACTTTGACATGGTGTACCTACATCGGTGGAGCAGTAACCGATAATGGCTGGGGATTGACATGCGTCACCAAAGATGTCTATCTAACTGGTTATACATCAAGTACTGATTTTCCGTTATTCCATACGGGTAACTATTATTTCGATTCAATCAACGGTGGCGGTGTTCAGGACGCATTCATCATGAGGTTTGGAGCTAATGGAGCACTCAAATGGTCGACACTGTATGGAGGAACGGGTTCAGAACAAGTGCCCACTGATGCCGCGAATGATCAAGACGGAAATGTTTATGTAATGGGTGGAAGCGCAGGTTTATCATTTCCAACTTTTGATCCCGGAGTAATTTATACAGACCCAACATTTAACGGCAGCTACGATGATTTCATTTTAGGTTTTAATCCCGCTAACGAATTGATATGGGCGACAGTGTTTGGAGGTACAGCACACGAAGGAACAAATTTGGGTATTGCTGTGTTAGGTAACAGTAAAATTTACGTTTGTGGCTCGACCGCGACAACTCCTTCTGCTACAGATCCGTTTCCGTTGTGGAATCTTGGTGGTGGTGCTTATTGGCAACCGTTGCTATATGGGAATACGAATTACGACGCGTTTATTTCAAGGTTCTCCATTGACTCTCTGGTCATCTGGGCGGGAGTTCAAGAACAGCCAATCGCAAATGAATTCGGTAGCATTTTGGTTTATCCGAACCCAAACAGTGGCGAATTTCAGGTGAATGTGAACTCGGAAGGTTCCGGTAAGGAAATTTGCGTTTACAATTCACTAGGACAAGCCATACAGACGGTTAAGTTGGATGACAATATGAAAGAACAAACGATTTCATTAAATTTGGGTGAAGAGGCAGCGGGGGTATATTTTATTGTATTAAGACAGGATTCTGGTTCTGTCTCAACAAAGGTAATTAAACAATGATTCGTAAAATAATACCAATGTTTATCGTTTTCTGTGCCTTGGCAATTAATTCTGCCAAGGCACAGAACGCGCATTGGGCTAATCCTTCTCCTTTGTTTTTGGCAGGAACTTCTGTTAACGCGATGTATGAAGACACTTCGACTGATTTATTATATCTCGGTTTAGGAAGCTTTGTCAGAGTTTTCGACGGCAATTCATATGGAGTTATGGGATCAACATTCGGTTCGCAAGGAGTTAGAGTTATCAATAAGTATAATGGAATATTGTATGCCGGATCGATTTGTCCAGGCAGATTCCTGACTAGGTGGAACGGTACTGATTGGGATACATCGGGTATCAATGCTAATGCTGACATCGCTGCAATGTTTGTGTATAACGGCGAACTATATGTTGGTGGCAGATTTACATCTATTGGTGGAATAAATGCAACAGGAATAGCAAAATTCAATGGAGTAAGTTGGAGCGCTGTAGGAAATCCTCCTTTTGGATATTGTTATGGTGTGTCCTCAATTGCTGAATACAACAATGAATTATACATCGGAGGTAATTTCGGGGATACGCTGCTGAATGCCACAAATATCATGCGATGGAATGGCACTTCGTGGAATACTGTCGGAAACGGTGTAGTTGGAGGAGGCATAACCTATGTGAACCGGCTTGCAGTTTATAACAATGAATTATACATAGGGGGAAATTTCCTGCAAGTAAATGGTAATCCCGGAAACAATATTCTTAAATGGGATGGTAATGCGTTGAGTGATGTTGGAGGCGGACTGTCGGGAAACATAACTGGTGGAGGTAATGGAACCGTCTACGGGTTGCAAGTTTTTGATAATGAACTATACGCAGGAGGAGTCTTTCGTTACGCCGCTGGTTTCTCCGCTTATCACATCGCCAAATGGAACGGCGTAGATTGGTGCGCAACCAATGACACATTTAATAACGGAGTATTATCGATGGGTCTGTTTCGGGATACACTTTATATAGGCGGAGCATTTTCACTTATAAATTCAACTGATACGATTGTTGGTCTGGCAAAATGGATTGGAGGAGCGTTTGGAGATACGTGTGGAAATACAACGGAAATTTCAGATTACACAAATTTCTTCACGACCGTACAGGTCTATCCCAATCCATCTTCAGCAATAACAACTTTTCAATTTCTGGATAACTCAGCCACGCGTGAAATAATTATTAAAGATCAAGTTGGTCGTGAAATCTGGAGGAAGGAATCTTCCGAAACGATTGTTTGGTTTCCTGCATCGGAGTTTGCAAGCGGAATGTATTTTTATACTGTTATCGCTAACGATTCTCTCACTTCCTCTGGAAGGTTCGTTATTAGCCATTAAGCAGTGGCTATTGCGTGTCCAAGCACTCCGGAATCGTACATTTGTTCATGCTGATCCCGAAACCAAATGCACGCACTTTTCTGGCGGCATTTTTCATTTTATTATTGACGTGTTTCGGGAAAGTGCAAGCGCAGTCAACTACAGGAACTGCGCAGATGATTATCTCCAATGGCCTGATCGTATTGCAGTCTGACACATTGCAGGCATTGCAGCTTTTCCGCCAGGCAGCCGCAGAAGGACAACAATCGGGTGACAAAAAAACATCTGCTGAAGCATATCTCCGGTGCGCTGAGGCTGAAAAAATGCTGGACAGCAACAGGACTGCAATAATAGACTACAGGGAATCTGCGCACTTATATGAAGCGGCAGGATTGCATGCCGAAGCAGCTCAGGTTTATTCCGATCTGGCCCGGCTGCAAAGTGATCTTGCTTTGTTCGAAGACGCACAAGCTTCATTCCGCAAATCGGATGAAATCGCGGCGGAGCAGAAGTTAACACTACTTCATGCAAATAATCTAATCGGAAGCGGGTTGGTTTTTTCTAAGCAAGGAAATCTTGCAAGTGCGCAGCAGAATTTTGTAGACGCTCTTGAATTATTTGAATCTGCGGGCGATTCCGTCGGGATTGCCGAAGCGTGGAATGGAATCGGTGTTGTTCACTGGAAAGAAGGTAAAAATCAGGAAGCACTTAATGCTTACAATGAATCATTGCGCATCCGTCTTTCAATCGGTGATTCTCTTGGCATTGCGATGTCATACAGTAACATCGGTATCATTTGCCGTTTACAGAAACGATTTGACGAAGGGCTCGCCTATTACATGAAAGCACTTGGAATCCGTGAGCGGCATCACGACCGGCGCGGCGTAGGCCAGGTATTGTTCAACATCGGATCGATTCTTTCTGACATGAACCAGAACGAAGAAGCTCTGAATTATTACTCCCGATCTTATGCAATCAAGCGTGCCATCAGCGATCAATATGGAATGCTGGCGTATTACCTGAATACGGGTGAAGTATACGGTGCCATGAATAAAATACAGGAACAGGAACATTCATTCCTGTCGGGCCTGGCCCTTGCTGATAGCCTGCATGCCGGCGACTATATCAAATCTTTTAGTCTCGCGCTTGCACAATTCTACGCTGATCACAACAAGTATGCTGAGGCTTACTCTTATCACCAGCGTTATATGGAGATAAAAGACACGTTGCAATCGCGCGAGAAGAACGCCGAACTTGCGCGCCTACAGGCAGATTACGACCTGAAAGAAAAGCAACGCGACATTGCAGAACTGGAAAGTACTCAGGAAAAAATGATGGCCCGCGAAGAGCGTGATGTTCTTTTTCGTTATGGCCTCATTTCAATCATCATGCTGGTGCTTTTATTTACAGCATTCGTCGTCAACCGCACAATGGTATTACGCAGAACAAACACTGAACTCGAAAAGAGCAAACAGCTTGTAGAAAAACGCGACAAGGAAAAAGAAATGCTGTTGCGTGAAGTTCATCACCGTGTGAAAAACAATCTTCAGTTGACTTCAAGTCTTTTGAACCTGCAGGCGAGAGAAATGAAAGATACCGAATCGGCACTGGCGCTAAAAGAAGCGCGTGATCGCATAAAGGCGATAAGTCTTGTGCATGAAGAACTGTATTCCGGCAGTGAACTCGGAGCGATTAATCTCTCGAAGTACATTCCCGACTTATGCACTGCTGTTTTGTCGTCCAACAATCGCGGTGACATCAGAATTCAGTACGACCTGGAACCGATCATGATTCCGCTTGACACTTCTGTATCACTCGGCTTAATGCTTAACGAAATTATCATCAACTCGATCAAGCATGCGTTTGCGCCCGGACACGACGGAATTATTTCCATCACGTGCAAAGAAACTCCGGGCGGAATAAATATTTCGGTAGCCGACAATGGCAAAGGAATTCCGGCAACAATCGTCAATGGCGGACATAGCGGCTTCGGAATGAAACTACTGCGTTCTTTGGCCGTAAAGCTCGGCACCGAAGTGAATTTCAGCGTTGATCATGGCACAATTGTATCGATAGTTTTACCTTCGGATCTGAAAGATGCATAGCCAGAAAATATTCATTGTAGAAGATGATCCGATCATTGCATCTGATCTTGCGGGCATACTCGAAGATCTTGGCTACAACGTTTGCGGAATCGCACATGAACCATTTGATGCCAGAAAGCGCATTGCAGCGGAACAACCTGATCTTTTGCTGATGGATGTTAACCTTGGCAGCAGCATTGATGGAATTGACCTCGCTACGTTGCTTACTGAAACAGGCGCCGGCATAATTTTTATCACGGCATTTACAGATAAAGCAACGCGTGATCGCGTCAAGGCGTTGAACCCACTAGCCTACATTATAAAACCGTTTGACGACAAGGATATTGAAGTTGCGATTGATCTCGCATTCCACAAAATTCAACAGAACACAAATGCGCGGATTGCCGAGCCTGTTTCGCAAGACAGTATTTTCATCAAGACCGGAAACGGAACCAGCCGGAAAGTTGTCATTAAAGACATCAGCCTTTTAGAGGCTTACGACAATTACAGTTTTGTTCATTGTGGGAATGAGAAGATCATGGTGAGCATGACGCTGAAAGAGCTCGAACAGAAAATTGCATCCCCTCATTTTCTTCGTGTTCATCGTTCTTTCGTGATCAATACAACTAAGGTTGATTCCATCCGGAATGGTGTACTTATTCTGGGTAGCCTTGAAGTCCCGATCGGGAAGTCGTATAAAGAAGAGGTGATGAAGCATTTTCCTTCGCTTTAAGCCGGAAATCGCCATTCCAGTTATTCGTTCCCTCCCCGAATCCATCCATTCACTCAAATTAGTGATACGTTCACGGAATAAAATTTCGTGAGCGACATCGCGGCCATAGGTTTGACAAAAAATCAAACCAAACAACCACATGAACAAAATAGCTATTCCTGCAATGCTCCTCGGACTTTCCATGGTTTTCTCGTGTAATACCAGCACGTCCGAACAAGTTGACGCCACTGAAGGAAACAAAGAATCCAACCTCGACGGTGGCTCATTCCTTATGTATTACTATCCTACGCATTCGATGTATACGTCAACCGACGGAAATTCGCTGGGCAAATCCGATACCTGCATGGCGTATCCGAACATGATCGCAACTGATGCCTCCGGTGTACTTTACACAGCTGTATTCGGAAAAAAACCGATGGTCAGCAAATCTACAGATGGTGGTAAATCGTGGACCGAAGTCAGCAGTTCTGCCGCAGAAGCAGAATGGAATTCATATGTCATCACTGCCGGCAAAGCGAACAGTGTATACATGTTGAGCAATACAGGAACTTTTCTTGCATCTAAAGACGGTGGTAAATCGTGGGAGAAGCGCACAACTCCTTGTGCAAAAGACACGATTCACTCCAGTCCCGCATTCGGAATGGAAGCGTTCCTCGCCGTGTCAGCAGACGGTAGTAAACTACTCGCGCAGGCATGGTATTTCGAAGAAACAGTTTTATCTGTATCGGAAGATGACGGAAAAACATGGACCGCTATCACGCCTCCAACCGAGCGTAATTCTTCACGCGGTGTAGGATTCTGCGGAAACAGCATCATGTATGCATCGTATGACCAGGTGTTCACCACATCCGATATGGGCAACACATGGGCCACATCAACTCCCGCAAAACTGTTCGCACCAAACTCTGAGTCGAATTTTTATGGATACCGTCACTTCGTAACCGACGGCGATAAATATGTGATGGGCGTTGAAGTGCCGTCTGCAGAAAGCTCACGCAATGACAAGAACAAATATCCCGGTGCACTATTCATTTCAACAGATGGCGGAAAAACATTTGAAACAAAACCATTCCCTCACAACACCGATCCAACACCTAATGCGTCTGACGAATATGTATGGTTAACGTGGGTGAAGAAACAGTAATTATTTTTTGCAGCCGCGATTCAATGCAAATTGGTTTGTGGTTAACCCCAGCCCGGACAGGAATGTCCGGGTTTTTTTTATTCTTTCGGAACAGGTTTTCTTTGCTTCGCAAATTTCCATGCCCAGTTAATCAACACAAGTTGTATCGGAATTCTGATCACCGCAATCCAGAACATTTTTCCTTCACCATAAAAATGAAATACCATCGGAATGTGAATCACGAAAAAGAAAACACTCAGCATGGTGATGATTAACCACGCGGATATTTTTCTTGTCGATTCAGGAATAAGTAGAATTCCGAGAAGTATTTCCACTGCTCCACTGCTTTGATTCGCGAAGTCGTGATACGGTAACCACTCCGGCATTACGTCCAAATAAAATTCTGGATGCCAGAAGTGATTAATTCCACCGCCCACGTAAAGCGCAGCCATAGCATAAAGAGAAATCTTCCACTTCCGTGCTTTATCCATTTCCCAGCGACATTCCGTAAAGTGAAAGTTCTTCTGGATCGTTCTCCATTCTGAAAAACTTTTCGAATTTCAATCCGAGTTTTTCGAGCAGGTGAATGGATCGCTGGTGATATGCAACTGTAATTCCATAAACGTATTTCATTTTCAGATCACGTGCATGTTGAATAGCGCCTTGTGATGCTTCGAATGCATATCCTTTCCCTTCGAATTGCGGAAGAAGCGCGTAACCGACGTCGGCATGCTCAAAAATCGGACGTTTGTATAGTCCGGCGTTGCCAACTCTCGTTCCAGATGATTTTTCAATGATCACGTAGCCGCCGTGCCCGTGTTCTTCATACATCTTGAGGGTACGTTCAGTCAGACTTTTAATCGCAGCTTCTTCGGTGTGTATTTTTCGATCGCCAATAAACTTCAGCCACTTGGGACTATTCACAAGCTCAACGAAAAAAGCCGCATCTTCAAGCGGAACAAATTTCCGCAAGTACAATCGTTCTGTTTCAATGATGATCTCTTCGCTCATAATTTTGCAAACTGGCAGATCACACCGCCCATCAGGGCAAGCGATACAATCCAAAAGCCAGCGTTAACCAGAATGTATTTAAATCCGCGGCGCTCGAACATCGCATTGATCGCAACGATTGGAGTAACGAACATAACTCCTGTGAGTACACCATGAAACGCTCCGTGCTTGAACGTGCGGTAGAGGTCGGCGTACTTCGTCATGAAACCCGCCACCATAGCCTCAGCATCCGGTGAATCAGCAAAAATTGAATAGATGTGTGCCTGGTGAATAACCATCGACATCATGATTGCAGCCATAAGAAATCCGAGCACGTACGTCATGATCAGAATCAAGACAAAGTTTCCGGTCTTCAGTTTTTCTTCAGTAACTCCTGCAACGCGCATCCAGAAATTTCCGAAGACTTTCGGGTGGTACCATACAAAACCGATGAGCAGTGGAATGAGGGCGGCAACGAGCAGTGTAGTGAGAGTGTTCATGGAGATTTTTAGTTAACCAAAGGTAATACAATCGCTATTAAGTTGTCAGTTCGAGCGCAGTCGAGAACCCGACAACCGGTTATGATTCGTTATTTGCCGACTTCTCGACTACGCTCGAAGTGACAAATAACGAATCATCACAAAATCGTTCTGCACATCATCGCCCAGCCGAAACTGCGTAACGCCGCATATCCGGAATCCTTCCCGCTGGTAAAAATTAATGGCGCGATAATTTTTCTGCCAGACATCGAGACAGATGGAATTGCACCCGCGTGCTCGTGCTTCATCTGCAATAGCGCTGATCATGCTTACTCCAATACGCTGACCGATCAGTTGAGTATCAGTGTAGAGTCGCGCGATTTCAAGTGGCTTGCTTCCCGGAATTTTTGAGGAATCAGGAATCACTAGCTTCGCGTAAGCGACAACCTTGTCATTCTTCAATCCCACGAGAATTTCTCCGGCGTTGATTTCACTCAGCAATTTCTCTTCGGAAAAGTTCTCCGAGAGATAGGTTTGCATGTTGATTTCAGTGTTGAACCGCGCATAGGCATCCGTAAATGATTCTTTCGCCAACTGCTGCAACTGTAGTAGATCTGATGTCCGTCCCTGCCGTATTAATAAACTCATTTGCTTTTGTCCGCCTTCCTCGGGGTCATGAATTCGGTGTTCTCAACTTTGACAGCAAAGTACGGTTGATCCGAATCCGTTCTGATCGCATACAAGAAAAATGGCTGATCAAATGAAAGGTGTTTAGGATGCGCTTCTTCAATAATTGGCGCAATTGAATCAACGCTGATATTATCCTCGCTTTCTACTGCCGCACCATGCTCATTCAGCATAAACGCGTTTCTCTGTTCTGCATTGACAATAATATGCCCACGGTCCGGGCCAGTGAATTTCTGCCCAACGAATTCACTCCACGTTTTGTGAATGTTGAACGCCAGGGAAGGAATAACGAGATCGTCTTCAATGTTAAACGCCAGACGCCATGAGGTGATTGGATTGTTTTGTTGCACCACGCCACTGTCTATCAACGCGCGTGTTCTTGATAGTAAATCGGCTAAAGTTCCATTCATGTCGATCCCCATAGCGAGAACCAATTTATGATCACGATCTTTTGGGTTCAGCTGAATTACAAAGTGCTCGTCGTCCTGATAAAATAAAATTGTAACTCCCGTGAGCGCAGTTTCATCCTGGGAAGGAATTCCGAATGATTCAACGCTGCTTCCGCCGAAAACAATTCCCGAATCAATACTGTACATGTCATACTTAAACGGCAATGCTTTTGAGAAGCCCGCATAAACCGTAACGCTTCCATCATCACCATGCTCGCTTCGCACTTCATATTCATCCGGATTCAGAACATTCTTGAAAGAGCGCGAATCATTCAGCAGGATAAATTCCGTTACCGATCCTGAATCACAAATAAGCGATCCTCCGAACTCAGTCCGGAATTGATCCCAGGCGATTGGCATCGTTGCAGCATAGATCGAATTCATTCCTGAATCCAAAGGACTTTCGAGTGTTGCAACAAACTGTGTATTCGGAAATGCAGATATTTCTTTTACTTCAGGGAAATCCACGCCACCCGATTCCTCTTCTGAGTATTTACTACCGCACGACAGCAGACTGAAGAAAACCGACAACAACAAGAGTGAATTTCTCATATTCAACTTCTGTTGCCATGTGAACTACCGAAAACAAGAAGTTTGCGTTGCCCTTCGGGCAGATTGGAATTCAGAATGTTTATTACCTGCGCAGCCGTAGTATCGTATCCGTTGTGCATATCGAAACGGATTTTCTTTGCTTCCGTTTCAATCAGTAAGGTCTGATACACTCCACTCCTGATATTTAAGTTTGTATTATAAATAACCGAGTCAGGAATAAACGCAATCAATCTGATAATGGAATCAATAGACGATTTCCTGACGCTACCTTCACACAATAACTCGGATGGCTTATAAAATTTACCGCTGAACGAACTGTTCTGTGAAAGCAGATAAGTAAACTTCTCGCCCCTCAGAATGTAGGTTGGCATAAGTGCGTCCATGTTCGAGCCCAACCCGGCTGTTGTATAGGAAAGTTCGAAATAGCTTTCTACATTCTGAACAAAATTGATCTGGTCAGCATCCGGAACTCCGACACCTGCCGCGGTATTCTCCTTGTTACAGGAAACAGCAGTCGCAACTAAAAGCAGACTTAAATACCGACAAATTTGCTTGGTCATCTTAAAACCAGTTCCCTGATTATACTCTCAACCCCACAATCAACATATCATCCACCTGCTCCAGACTTCCTCTCCAGCTTTCTATCGTCTGATCCAAAATTCTCTCCTGATCGCGCATGTCCTGATCCTGCATAGAAAGTAATACCGCTTTCATCTGCGTGAGTTTGAATTTTTTTCCTTGCGGACCTCCGAACTGATCGGCATATCCATCAGAGAATAAATACAGCGTATCACCGGTTTGTAGCTGCAATGACTGCGTAGTGTATTTCTTTCCTTTCTCTTCGGCACTTCCGCCGATGGATATTTTGTCGGCTTTGAATTCCTGGAACATTTTGCCGCGGAAGTGATACATTGGGTTGAACGCTCCGGAATAATGAATCGTCATCGTCGAAGGTTCGTACACTACGAGCGCAATATCCACGCCATCGCGAACGCGTATGTCGTCGATCGTGTGGTGCATCTTGTCGCTCATCATAACATTCAGGCGATCCAGAATTTCCGCTGGAGAATCCCCTTCGTGACCTTCCAGTGAACGCGCGAGTATGTCATTCGTAACAATACTCATAAACGCACCCGGTACTCCGTGACCTGTGCAATCAACTGCCGCAATCCACAAACGTTTCTTGCCGTTTACTTCTGTGCTCCGGAAGAAATAGAAATCTCCACTGACGATATCCTTCGGTTTGTAAAGAATAAACGAATCAGCAAGTGTCTTGCGCATTTCACTTCCCGGCAACAGCATGGCATCCTGTAAACGTTTCGCGTAACGAATACTGTCTGTAACTTCCTTATTCTTCTCCGCGAGTTCTTCGTTCTTCAACGCGAGTTCCTGTGTACGCTCATCTACCTTCAGCTCGAGAATTTTTTTCTGCTTCTTCAGCTGACGTGTGCGCATCTGATCGAAACCGTAAATACAGAAGATGATGAACAACGTCATCAATCCATAGAACGTAAACGTCTGCCAGAACGGAGGCTTCACCGTAAATGCGTATTTCACCGGTTCCTTATTCCACAAACCGTCGTTGTTGCAGGACTTCACCATGAATGTGTAATCGCCAGCTGGAAGATTCGTGTAAACGGCTTCATTCACTTTCACCGGCAATGGCGACCAATCTTTATCGAAGCCTTCGAGCTTGTACAGGTAGCGTACTTTATCAGGACTCGTCAGACAAACTCCGTTGAACAGAAACGTGATGTGATTCTGATCGTAAGTGAATACTCCTTCTTCGGGAAATTCACCTTCCTCCATGAAAATGCGGAGTCCAACAATGTTCGTTAGAGGTTCAGTAGTGTTCGTAATATTTTCTGCCGGATCAAAACACACCGCGCCCATGATTGTGCCGTACCAGATCTTTCCGTCGGCGTCGATGCTGACTGCATTCGGATTTACTTCTACGCCCAAAAATCCATCGTTTCTTCCGTAGTGCGTAAATGAAGTATCCTTCGGATTGAAACGATCAAGTCCGCGACCGTTTCCGATCCAGATGTTATTGTCCTTATCAGCAATAATCGCGTACGGCGATTCCGTTGTCATTCCATCCTGCGTGGTGTAATTGCTGAATGTGCGTCCATCATACTTATACAAACCTCCACCGTAAGCACCGAACCAGAGGTTGTGATCCTTGTCTTCGTTAATACTCAGAATGAAGCGATGAATAATTCCGTTCTTCTCATCGTAACGGGTAAACGCCTTTCCATCGAACACAGAAAGATATCCTCCAAGCGCACCGAACCACATGTTTCCCTTGCTGTCGCGGAAAATGCGGTAAACGTTATTTCCGCCTAATCCGTTTTCTGTTGTGAAGTTGCTGAAGGTTTTCATCCCGATATCGAATCGCGAAGCGCCCTCTTTTGTTCCTACCCAGATGTTTCCGTTGTTGTCGGCATTCACCGCGTAAACAACATTGCCCGCAAGTCCATCTGCTGTCGTGTATGTTTCAAATCGCGTGGCGCCCGGTGCAAGCATGCTCAATCCACCAAAACCTGTTCCAACCCACAACGTCCCGTCGGTTCCTTCGTACAACGAGAGAATCACGTTGCTACCCAAACCATCAGCAATAGTATAATTCGTCGTTGTGAATCGTTTGTCGTTTCCTCCTGGCGTTGTGAAGAAATGCAGTCGCGTCAGTCCGTCGTTAGTTCCGAGCCACACGTCACCGTTTTTCGCAGCGCAGGTTGCCCAAACGATATCGTTGTTCAATCCGTCCTGACGATCATAGAGTGTGAATCGTTCTCCGCGATATTTATTCAACCCTACATCTGTTCCCAACCATATATTTCCTTCGCGGTCCTCGATGATGGACTTCACATTGAAGTAATTCAACCCCTGACGCGTATTGTAATTTTTTACAATCGATTTGTCGAGTGAAAGTGTGCGGTTAACTTCCTTCGCCGGTGTAATTCGCGTTGCACCACCACCGGTTGTACCGATCCAGATATTTCCGCGACTATCGGGACAAATGCATTCGATGAAGTCCGAACCTGTTCCGAGATAGGAATTAAAAACGCGCATTCCCGGAAGAAGTGTTGGAATGTTTCTGTTGATGAATCCAGCAGGAAGTTGCAATGCAATCACACCCTTGTCTGCCGTTCCGATCCAGATTTCCTGTCCGCTGTTTGCAAGCGCGAAACACGTGATTACTTCTGAAGGAAAACCGCGCTGTGTGGTTACTACTTCATACGATTGCGGAGAACTTATATCACCTTTCGTATCGCAGATGGTGAGTCCATGATCTGTGGCGATCCACATGTTCCCGTTTCCATCAAGACACAGATCGTACACGTTCAGGCTCGGAATACCTTCATTGAGCGTAACGGTGTACATACTGTTCTTCACCGGATCGTAAATGAAAATCCCGGCGCCTTCAGTTGCAATCCAGTAAAATCCCTGCTGATCTTCTGTGATTGCAGTTACAGTTCTGAATCGCGTGTACTCTTCGAGATTCAGCGATTCGAATTTCTTCGTGAGATTGTTGTAGCGACTTACTCCGCCCGCCCAATGTCCGAACCAGATATCATTCTTCGAATCGCGATAAGAAGTAGTTACCCAATCTTCTGCGAGTCCGTCTTTGCGCGTGAAGTTTCTGAAATTATTTCCATCGAAGCGCGACATCCCTGCAAGCGTTCCGATCCACAGATCTCCGCGCTGATCCTGCACCAGCGATTGCACCTGCGACTGCACCATTCCTTCTTCAACAGAGTACTGCACGAAACTGCTCGTCTGTGAAAAGACGCTCAGCGGAAACAGGAAACAAATCAGTAAGTAAATTCTTCTCATAAATCAGCTGGGTGGTAAGCGTCGAGATTTTCCTTGTATATTTTTTCTTCCACTTCTTTTCCGTCGACATAAAAGTAGCACGCCCACCAGTATTTAATTGTTTTGAATACTGAACTCTTTCCACCGGGCCAGGTGATTACAATTTGTTTTTCGTCAGTCCAGAAACCGCTCAATGTAGTTGTCACAAAATGCGGTGACGGAATATAATTGAGCGGGCCGGACGCTGCAACGGGTTTCAATCCGCTTATACTGATGTCGCGTGCCACCAATGCTGTTGTTTCCAATAACCTTCTCACGTGCAACTCGCGCACCTGTACATTCGCCCGTGTCTGTCTCTGTTTTTCTTTGTCCTTCTCGATTAGAAATTCACGCTGACCTTTTACTTCTGCTTGTTTCCGTAATGCGCTTACAACCGAATTTACTTCGGCGTCTTCCTTCATCTCGTTGTACTTCTCAATGTTGTTTTTCTTTTCGCTCTCCGCAACCATCTTCAACAGGTTGTTCTCATAATTTGCCCGTATCGATTGGTTGTCCTTCTTCTGGTTTTCTCTTTCCTGCTTCTCACGTTCCAGCCTGATCGCATCTGTCTCCATACCGGGATCGGTTGGAGTTACAGTATTCGTTGGATTGGAAGGAAGATTCGGTTGCGGATTGACCGGAGTTACCACATTGTTATTCTGCTCCTGCAATTTTCTCAGACGTTCCTCTTCCGCAATACGATCTTTTTCTCTCTGTTCTGCTTCTTTACGGACGCGTTCTTCTTCGGCTTTCTTAGCTGCTTCCGCTACAGGATCTTTAAAAAGTTCGTCTATGAAACGGTAAGCAGGATCGTCGTGAAATCCATTGGTACCATCGTAGATAACTTTGATGAACGGTTTCTTAGCGTACAATTCGGTATTGACCTTCGGATCGGCCGGTTCAAAGAATGGAATTTCAACCTGGTAGTCCGGATAAATCCATGACTTGTCTGGTGGAACTTTGAGATCCATGGTCATGTACATGCTTACACATCCCGGAGCCGAGAAGTTGATCCTGTAAGTATGTCCGATATCAATTGTGAATTTGAACTTTCCGTTTTTCCCGGTGGTGAGGTAGATAATCTGTTTCCCATCCATGTCAACCGAAACGGTTGCACCCGAAAGAGGTTGTCCGCCTTTGGTTGCAGTCCCGAAAAAGCGTAAATCACCCTGCGCGTTGAGCTTTGCCCCGATGAGGAGAAAAGTCAAAAGCAGAATTGCGGTTTTTAGAATGCCCGTTCGGGGGATCATGGGGTGGTTTCCTATTCTAAAAATACGATAATTCCCTCTATTTGGTTGCGGCTTTTGTATGCTATTGTGCTTCAAAGAGGTGAAATGCCTAAACCGCTACCTTTGCAGGATGGAAACCAATTTTAAGACCATTGCCACTGTAACCATGATCCTGTTTGCGGTGATCGATGTAATAGGTTCAATCCCTGTTATCATCGGACTCAAACAAAAGGTGGGAGAGCTGAATTCGAACAAAGCCTCGCTGGCTTCCCTCGGAATTATGGTGGTATTTATGTTCGTCGGAGAATCAATCCTCAACGTTATCGGAATTGAAGTCCGTCACTTTGCAATTGCAGGTTCATTCGTGTTGTTCTTCCTGTCGCTAGAGATGATTCTCGGAATTCGATTGTACAAGGATGAAGTTCCGGCAACCGCTTCGGTTATTCCACTGGCATTTCCATTACTTGCAGGAACCGGAACACTCACCACGTTATTGTCGCTGCGTGCTGAGTATACCGTTCTTTCTATCCTGATCGCAGTTTTCATCAACGTAATCGTCATCTGGATAGTGCTGAAGAATATTTCCCGCCTGGAAAAGTTACTCGGCGTTGGCGGCGTAGCGGTATTACGAAAAGTATTCGGGGTAGTGTTACTTGCGTTGGCAGTGAAACTGTTTATGACACATACCGGGTTGCAGGACGCAATTGCAAAATAAATTTCGGCCGATGAAACTGCTCTTGACATTTTGCATGTTGCTGTTTCTTCACGGAAAATCTTTTGCCCAATACTTTTTCGACAAGGAATACAGTCCGTTCAGTGCTGAACTGGATAAAGCTATTCGTTCCGCGCATAACCAGAATGTCAAATCACTGACTGCAAATTATCGCCTCGATGATCCGAAGTCAGGTGAAAAAGGAAAGGTTGTGGTCACCTTTCTTAATGACTCTGTATTCGAATTGAAAGATCACGATGGAAAAGAACAATACGTGTTCAGAGGAAACGACTATTATCGGTACACACCTGCAGTATCCGAATTCGTCTCTGATCTGAACATCATTGATTCAGCCGATTGCTTCGTTATCTGGGGCGGATCAAGTACCAGCCGCGGAGATTCTTATTGCCGGCTTCAATACGATTCCGCAGACCGAATGATTGATTATTACTACACATACGGAAATAACATGAAGCATGAAACCTGGATCTATGAAGGTGATTCTGCTTATTGGCATAATGCGTGGCGGAATAATGGAGATTCGGTAACCCATGAATACCGGGAATATGTGTACGAATACTACAACACTGATAGCTCGTTCTATACACGCGATGTCAGACATTATGTAGTTCACAACAATGTTAAATTTCCCAATGGTGACGTGTATGAATCGACGCGCACTTATATCACGTATGATGAATCTGACCGTGTGAAGGAAATCAGGATAGAAAATGCGGAAGCGACCGATGGAAAAGCTTCGTTGGGGGTGCATGTGCACGTTATGAAAATCACGTATAAAATGCGTTAGTTATTGTGAAACTCTCACGGTAAATAGGCCTTTCGGGTGTATCTTTGGGCGCTTTACCGGTAGACCCTTGAACATATATTCTCAAAAACAACGTTGGAAATGGCTTCTCTTCGCCGGAGTATTGGTGATTGTTGCCTTTTCTCTGTGGTTCTCGAGTCGCCTCGTTAGAAAGATCGCAGAGAGTGAAAAGCGCAACGTTGAGCTGTGGGCCGAAGCGGTGAAACGGAAAGCGATGATGATGGAGGCCACCAACGCGCTCTATGAAAAAATCGCCAACGAAGAGCGCAAGAAAGTAGAACTCTGGGCAGAAGCAAACCGACTGCTTTCCGTTGAAACCATTTTCGAAGATCCTGATGCACTCGGATTTGTTCTCCAGGTACTCCGTGGAAACACTACCGTTCCTGCAATTCTCGTAGACGAGAACGGAAAGATCATCATGTCGCGGAACATTGATTCCACTGCAGCGAAAACTCCTGAGGGAATGCAATCAGAGCTTGCGCTCATGAAGAAACAGCACGACTCTATTCCGATTGACGCCGGAGAAGGCAGAACTCATTACGTGTATTACAAAGACTCAGAAGTCTTCAACGAAATCCGTAAGTCGTACGAAGACAACGAACGTTCTTTCATCAAAGAAGTTGCTTCGAACCCCGCTTCTGCTCCGGCGATTTACACCGATTCGTCTTCGGAAATGATTCTCGCCTACGGAAATCTTGATTCCGTTCAAATCAAAAATGATTCTGCTTATCTCTTCGCACAATTCCGCGAGCTGAAGGAAAATGGCGACACCATTGGCGTTACACTTGGTCCCGGAAAACTGAATTATATCTATTACATGGAGTCGCCACAGCTACAGCAGCTGCGTTACTTCCCTATTTTCCAGTTTGCGGTGATCGGAATGTTTTTGGTTGTTGCATACCTGCTCTTCAGTACATCACGTCGTGCTGAGCAGAATCACGTGTGGGTTGGAATGGCGAAAGAAACGGCGCACCAGTTAGGAACGCCGCTTTCGTCACTCATTGCGTGGACGGAAATTCTGCGGATGAAAGGTGTTGATGAAACTGTGCTTACCGAACTGAATCAGGACATCAAGCGTCTCGAGATGATCACAGAGCGTTTCTCGAAAATCGGATCGCAACCGAAACTGCAGAATGAAAATGTGAGCGAAGCGTTGATGATTGCGATGGAATATATGCATACACGTTCTCCGAAATCGGTGGAGTTCGTTTACAAGATTCCGGGAAAAATATTTGCCCCGATGAATGTTCCGCTCTTCGCATGGGTAGTAGAAAATCTTGTGCGCAATGCAGTTGATGCGATGGACGGACGCGGAAAAATTGTGGTAGAGTTGATCGACTTCCAGCAACACGTTTATATCGACATCACCGACACCGGCAAAGGAATTGCACGCTCGAAACAAAAAACAATTTTCGAACCGGGGTTCACAACCAAACAACGTGGTTGGGGACTTGGACTTTCACTTTGCAAACGTATCATCGAGCAATATCACAAAGGGAAAATATTTGTGAAGCGATCGGATCCGGGGAAAGGAACAACGTTCAGAATAGTACTGAACAAATAATCTACCAGATGAAAAAGCATTTGTTTTTTCTTCTTTGTTTACTGGCGACAATTGCGGTCTCTTCGCAAGAAACACGTGCAGATTGGTTGCGTAAAATAAAAACCGCTCCCGACGATACAACCAAGGTAAATCTCACCGGAAAAATTGCACTGGCTTACGTAGGCATCGATTTCGACTCCGCACTTTATTATGCAGATCTCGGAATGTTGCTGGCAAAAAAACTGGATGACAAACTGGCTGTAGGACGTATGTACAATACATACGGATCAGTTGTCATCTCCATGGGTCAATATGCGGCAGCCCGTGCTTATGCCGATTCCTCATCGACCATCGCAAAAGAAGAGGGCGACGACAAAATGTTATCAAACGCGTACATCACGTACGGCAACTACTTCCGTACGCAAGGTCAGATGGATTCAGCACTGTATTTCTACGAGCAATCACTGGCCATCAAAGAACCGTTGAATGATTCCATCGGAATGTCGGCGTGTTACAACAGCATTGGTTACTGCAATTACCAACTCGGGAATGTTAAGGAAGCACTCGATTATTATTACAAAGCAGTAGCTATACGTGATGCACTTCACGATAAGAAAGGTCTTGCCAACGCTTATCTCAACATTTCGTTCGTTCACATTGACCGCGGTGAAAAGGAACCGGCGCTCGAAACCCTGGACAAAGCATACGCCTTATTCGTTGAACTTGGTATTTTTCAGTCGCTCGCCAACGTGTGCAATGCTTACGGCATAGTTTACATGACGGACAAAGATTATCCCAGCGCGCTTTCGTGGTA
>CAYUTR010000024.1:0-26162 GCA_964447465.1 uncultured Chryseobacterium sp. | reverse complement strand
GCAAAATCAATTCTGCGGTATTCTCCAATGAGTTTCATATCCAGCGTCAATGCAGTATCTCCAGCGAAGTAGAAATTTCCTTCCATCGATTCAATTACGAAACCCATTGGCTGTCCGCCATAAGTTCCATCAGGCAAACTGCTCGAATGAACTGCAGAAACGCATTTCACTTTTCCGAATTTCGCATCCCATTTTCCGCCAACTCCCATTGGGCGAACATTCTCAAGTCCCTGCTTCTTCAGCCAGAGGTAGATTTCATAGCCGCAAATCACCCAAGCATTCGTACGTTTTGCAATGGCAACGCAATCTGCAATGTGATCTTCGTGTCCGTGGGAAATGAGGATAAAATCAGCCGGAACTGTATTCACATCAACTCCAACAGCCAGCTCGTTGTTTGAAATGAATGGATCAAACAGCAATTGTTTGCCTGCCACTTCAACGCCAAAACAGGAATGTCCGTAATAAGTGATGTTCATTTTTGTGTGTTCCACGCAAACTGTTTCACGAATTAATTCGCGGGATTTGCGTTAATTAGCAGGAAATATCTCCTGATTTTGTTCGTCCGAAGGTACTGAATCGAACAACAGGGCGGGGGCCGACTTTTGAACAATAACGCTGAATCGTTAACAATGATCACAATTGTTTCAGGAACCAACCGCACTGGAAATAAATCGATTAAGATTGCTGAAGAGTATCTCGCGCATTTCAAAACTTTAGGCGTAGCGGCCCAACTGTACGATCTGCAACAGCTTCCGGACGACTTTTCTTCGAACTGGACGCGCGACAAGCAATCACCTGATTTTCAGAAACAAGTTGAAACTTATTTCAAGGGAATCGATAAGATGCTTTTGGTGGTTCCTGAATACCAGGGAACGTTTCCGGGAATTCTGAAACTCCTGCTCGATGCGGTTCATCCGAACGATCTCAAGGGCAAGAAAATCGCGCTTGCAGGACTTGGAGCAGGTCGCGCAGGAAATCTCCGCGGCATGGATCATCTCAGCGGAGCGTTTCATTATCTCGGCATTACTGTTTTTCCTTTTCATCTTCCGATTTCCCGCATCAATGATGTGATGGACGCGATGGGTTTGCTGCACGATGAAGCAACGCGCACTGCGATACAAAAGCATGCGGAAGGGTTCGCGAGTTTTTAATAAGCTATTTCCTTTTCCTTCTTCGCCATCGCGGGATAAACCCGACGCGGCTGGCGAAGAACTATCGTGGTAAACGGTTTTGAAGCTTTAGAAAATTGCTTTAAGCAACTTGATTCACGATTTTTCTTGAGCCGCGCGGGTTTATCCCGCGGTGAACAAAAGCAGGGTGTAGATTGTGTAACTTGCATTCATGGAAGGAGATATGCCTGCAGCCGATGCGTTTGAATATGGCATGAATTCATTTATGGATTTCAAAATGATGCTCATTGGAACACTGGTCTCTGTATTGTGCGGATTATTTCTGGCAGTAACATTCACACAGTCCAGCCTCGATAAGCTTACAGATTACAAAGGCAATAAGGCTTATTTCAGTTCCGTTTTTGAAAAGACATTTTTGAAGAACGCATCGGGCATCCTCTTACCTGTGATAACGGCAATGGAATTTCTTGCCGCTTTGGCTTTGATAATCGGAATCATTTGCAAATTCTGTTGTGCCGATTCCAGAATATTAATCATAGGGTTAGCCCTTTCTGCACTTTCATTGATCTGTCTGCTGACAGGACAGAGGATTGCTAAAGATTACGCCGGAGCAGCATCACTCACGACTTATTTTCTGATTGCTGTTGTAGGCTTGATTGCATGTGTGTTTACGTTCTGATTCTGTTAAAAGTTGAGAATTCCGTAAAACGTTTATTACATCATTTCGTTAAGCACTGTAACTTGTCGTCAACCTTCGGCTCCGCTCAGTTTGACAACAATTATTGATGAGATACCTTGTCAGACTGAGCGTAGTCGAAGAATGATAATCAGAACTTTGTTATGAAAAGAAACGACTGGCTCTACATCCTCTGCGTCGCACTCTACAGCTTCCTGTTTTATCAACAGAGCGCAGGCCTCAACTGTTTCCTGTTTTCTATTGCTGTCGTAGCCGGACTCGGCTGGATGCGTCGCGATACAGCGAAGAACAAACACTGGATGGTTTCTGCATTGCTCGTTCTCATTTCGGGATTCGCATGCTATCTCAATGGATCGCGATTGGCAATTGGCGCCAACGTTTGCTCACTGATGTTATTCTCCGCGCAAAGTGCCGCGCCCGGAACATCGCTTATTATTTCTTTTTTCCTTTCCGTTTGTTCGATAGGGGGCGCGTATGTTTTTATGATCATCGATTTCTTTGATCGACGGTCGAAGAATGCTGGAGAATCAGTTCTGGAAGACGCTGCACCTCCGAAAAGAAATTCGGGTCGTGTCTGGGCTGTTGTTGTAGCTGTTCTGATTCTGTTGCTGTTTTTCGTGATGTATCGTTCAACGAACGTTCTCTTCAAAGAATTCACGAAGAACATTAACCTCGATTGGATTTCATGGAAGTGGTGCATTTTCACTACAATCGGCGCCGTAGCGGTTTACGGATTGTTCTACCTGCGGAAATTCGGTGGAATAGGTGAGGACAGCAACACATATAAGAGAAATCTCGAGAAGCAAACAGACGATAACGCAAACTGGGGCGATTCCCTGATGAGTGAAGACAACGAACGTTTTCTCGGCATTTTGCTTTTTGCATTACTGAATATTCTCGTCTTGTTTGTAAACGGAGTAGATCTTCTCTTTCAGTTCGGCGACCAGGTATTACCTGACGGAATCACGTTCACAAGTTATGTGCATCAGGGTGTCGGTATGCTTATCGTCAACGTTCTTCTTGCCATGTTGCTCGTGCTGTTCTTCTTCCGCGGAAGATTAAATTATAACCGCAGTTATAATACCATACGCATCCTTGCGATTATCTGGCTCGCACAAAATATTCTGATGCTGTTCTTCATGGCTGGAAGAAATAACCTGTACACAGAAACGTACGGCATGACGTACAAGCGTATCGGTTTGTATTTCTATCTACTGTTAACTGCAATCGGTGCCGCAACAACTGCGTTGAAAGTTTTTTCGAAGAAAACGAATACATGGTTATTCCGAATCAACACATGGCTTTTCTTCAGCGTGTTTGTATTCTCATCGTTGGTTAGCTGGTCGAGAGTGGTTACATGGTATTCGCTGTATAAATCGACTTATGTAAACCGTGCGTACCTGTCGTCGATGAGTTATCAATCGCTTCCATATCTGGTAGAACTGAATGTGCATCCAGAACGATTCTCTCAAAAGGAAATGAACGAAACGTACGACGATGATGACGATTTTCTTCAGATGATGGATCAGCTCATGAATCGCAACTGGGGAAATCAAAATGAATTCTCTGTGCGTGTTTGTCGTCGCGTCTATTGTCAGTTGGCGAAAACACGAGAGCAGGATTGGAGATCATCTACGTTGAACGAAGCACGAGTTGAGAGAGAATTGCTGGCATATCCATTCTATGGCAACGATTCGAATCTTTATCTCGAATTTTCGGAAGTGGAATCCATTTATTATTTCCCGGGATTCTCTCGCATAGAAACATTCGACGGTGCGAATAACGACATCACATCTATTGGAGAACTAGGAATGTACCCTATGCTAACGGGCGCAGATCTGTCCAACAACAATATTGTCTCGCTTGATGGACTTGAAAAATGCAAACTGCTCAAGACGCTTAATGTTGCCGGAAATCCAATCGGGAATTTTGATGCGTTGATGAAAATGCCTGCGTTGAAAGTTGTGACTGTTTCTAATCCAAACGATCAGCTGCTGACAAAAATCAAAGCGAGTCGACCAGATCTTGTGATCCAGTAAATGAATCTAGCCGGAAAAACAGATCTAATCTCATCGATGCGAAACGCATTGCGAGGCTGTGCGAAACTGTTCGGCAGTGAGCGCAACGCAAGAATTCACCTCGCTGTTTTCGTTCTCGTTGTCGTCGCCGGCATATATTTCTCACTCGATCGCATGGAATGGGTGGCGATTTTACTCGCATCAGGTGTGGTAATTGCTGCTGAAGCGATGAATACGGCCATAGAAGGAACAATTGATCTGTTGCACCCGCAATTCGATGAAAAAGCGGGTAGAATAAAAGATATTGCTGCCGGTGCGGTGCTGATCGTGACCTGTGCGGCTATTGCAACGGGAATTCTTGTTTTCCTTCCCAAATTCCAAACCCTGTTTTCGTAGTATTTACTGTGTTTTTACGTTTATCGGATTGTATTCGCTCCTGATCGAATATTCCGGAATTGCAAAACACGAATCCTGAAATTTAGATTGTTGATTAAATGCCCAGATTGTTAAAAAGAGGGAGGATATTTTTTATTAAATTTGGAATGGCAAATAGTTTTACTTTTTTTTATCGGTTTGAACACATGAACAGAAATCTACTTGTAGGTTGTCTAATTGGTGCTATGATTGTATTTGGATCAAATACAGCTAAGGCATGTCATGGTGTGGCCTTGGTGGGATTCAGTACTACCACTGGACCTACATCAATTACTGTTAATGGAAGCTCCGATCCCGCTACATGCGGATGCGGACCATATTACATGGAAGTAGAGCTTGCTTGTTTCAGTGCCGCGAATTTTACTGGAAACGCACCGACTTGTAACGCTGCAAACTGGAATGTTTATCCGTGGTACCGCAATATTCTGAACGTACCAAATTACACGGCCGCAGCTGGATGGCCCGATCAGTGCGTTGTTGAGCCATATAATTCTGTCGTCATTCCTTTCTCAGCATTGTGTCCGGGCACACAATACGTTTTGCGCGCGCGCGAACGTGTTTGTGGATCGGGTAGTGGCGGTCCATGGTCACAGACGGTAACGTTCACAACACCGGGAATCGCACCGAACTTCGTTTTAAGTGCCAGCACAAATCCGAATACACCCATTTGTGCCGGACAGCCTGTTACAATTACCGCGGTAGTTACTGGTGCAGGCGGTTGCGGATCTGGCGCACCAACGTTTACGCTTAATCCTGGAAATATTTCAAATACAACCGGAACGTGGACCGTGACTCCATCAACATCGACAACGTATACCATCAGCGTTGCAGGAGGATATCTTGTATGTTATCCTGTTCCTCCGGTTACTGTTTCCATTGTTGTAAATACTCCGCCTACAGTTGGAACGGCAAGCTTATCTCCTCCCGTTGTTTGTCAGGGAGGATGTGTAACGTTGAATCTTACTTCGTATACAGTCGGAACTCTGCAATGGCAACAATCGCCGAATGGAGTAACTGGCTGGACTAATATTCCCGGTGCTACCACTTTGTCGTATGTGTTTTGTCCTGTGACTGGACCATTGTATTTCCGCGCGATGATTTCAAATCCGTGTAATCCTGCTGCGCCTTTGTATTCAAACGTAATCAACGTAGGAATAACACCAACGCCGAATCTGAACATTACACCTGCAAATCCTGCCATCTGCATTGGACAAAGTGTCACGCTGAATGGATCAGGATCGCCGAATACTTACAACTGGACCGGACCAAATGCGTTTACAGCCAGCACGCAGAACGTTACTGTTTCACCAACGGTAACTACAACTTACACTTTGCAATCTTCTCCGGGAAACTGTCCTGGAATTGATTCGGTGACGGTAATTGTGAATCCACTCCCTGTAATTACATTTTCTCCACCTTCAGCATCATTATGCCAGGGCGATGATGTTGATGTAGATGCCGGCTCAAGCGTGAATACGTATGTGTGGAATACAATGGTTGGTGTTACGCCGTTGAGCCCAAGCCAGGATTCGGTGAACCTTGCTCCGCTTACTACAACTACGTACAACGTTACGTCGACAAGTCCGCAAGGTTGTGTTGCCACCGGACAGATTACCATTACTATAAACCCGATGCCGTCGTTAGTGCTCTCGAATGACAGTCTCACGATTTGTCCTTCATCATCAGATACCGTATTCGTGTTTGGTGCCACAACCTATACATGGAGTCCACCAAATGGTGGCTACAACATTTTGTCGGGTAATGGCGACCAGGTTGAATTTCTTCCTGTTGCTGGTACTTACACTGTGATCGGAACGAGCGGATCCGGTTGTGCAGATACAGCTCAGGTCTATGTTGCCTTAAGCAGCAACATTATTGTAAGTGCGGGAATCGACGACAGCATTTGTCCGAATACAGTAACTGTACTCAGCGGAAGCGGCGCAACGAATTACGCGTGGACGGCAAGCAACTCAACCGTAATCACGAACGGAAATACCGCAACACCAACTGTTACACCGAATACAACAACTGATTTTTACCTGCACGGTACAAATCAGTTTGGTTGTTTTGGAGATGATACTGTGAGCTTATATGTTCGCCCACTTCCTTTGCCGAATGCAGGTCCTGATGTTAGCATCTGTTTAGGCGATAGCATCACACTCGGCGGATCGGGTGGTGGAAACTATGCGTGGGCCGGCAACTTCATAGTGTCAGGTGCAGCAACTCCAACTCCACTTGTGAATCCTACACAAATCACCGACTATATTCTGACTGTTACAGACCAGTTTGGTTGTCTGAATACAGATACTGTACAGGTGACGATCAATCCCGTTCCTGCGATCAATGCAGGTCCTGACGCATTTATCTGCGGTACAGGAGTGACCCTTACAGCGACGGGTGGAGCAACTTATCAATGGTCTCCAGCTGCAGGATTAGGTTCTCCGAATTCAGCAACTACAACAGCGAATCCTGCTGCAACAACAACTTATGTTGTGGTGTCGCAGAACGCAAATGGTTGTGAAAGTTCAGATTCACTCATTGTAACAGTTTATCCTCCACTTGCTGTTCAGGTTTCATCTGCGGATTCAATCTGTCCCGGCGGAGCAGCTCCTATTTCTGCTCAAGGTTCGGGTGGTGATGGCGGAATGTACACTTACACTTGGTCTCCTGCTGCAGGACTTGCAAATCCGAATGCATCAATGACATCTGCGTCACCAATTCAGACTACAACTTATGTTGTAACTGTAAGTGATCAGTGTGGATCGCCGGTTGCAACTACTTCTGTGATCATTACAGTGTTGCCTTTGCCGACGATCAGTGTTACTCCTGATGACGCAAATGGTTGCGAAGACCATTGTGTAACATTCACCGGAACTTCAACACCTGCAGCTCAAACGTGGACGTACGATTTCGGGGATAACACAACGGATAACACATTGAATCCGACTCATTGCTACACAAATGCCGGCATGTACAGCATCACATTTGATGTAACGGATATACATGGATGTCAGAGCACAATCACGTATCCAAACATGATTGAAGTTTATCCGACTCCAATTGCTGGATTCACAGCTAGTCCGCAATTTACTACAGTGTTGAATCCAATCATCACCATTACTCCGAACTGCATCAATTGCGATACCACGCATTACTGGATGGGTGATACGCTGGATAGTCACGTGATGAATCTTGGTGCAACTTTCACCTGGGATTATCAGGATACCGGTACATTCTGGATTGTGCAATACGTTGTAAGTTCGAACGGTTGTTTCGCGTGGGATTCTCAATACGTGTACATCGAACCGGATTATTCCTTCTATGCGCCGAACGCATTTACACCAAATGGTGATGGACATAACGATGAGTTCCTTGTTTTCGGAACAGGAATTGACAACACGGAATTTGAAATGTACGTGTTCGATCGCTGGGGAAATCTCATCTTCATCTCGAAGGATATCTATGACGGATGGGACGGAACACGTAACGGCGGACCGTTGTCCCAGATTGATACCTATGTGTGGCACGTCAGATTCAAGGATATGATGGGCCGTCCGCATAAATTTGTCGGTCACGTTAACTTGATTCGATAGTGGTGTCAGGATCGTATCCTGACACAATCTCGATCTAGTGTTAGGATCGTATCCTGACACAGCCACGGTTCACGTATATGACTTCATGGTTTTTCTTAACTTTAGTAAGGGTTCACAACGAACCCTTTTTTTCAATGAAAAATCTGGTCGCTGCAATTTTTCTTTTCTTTTCACTTTCAGTTCCCGCGCAGAATGAAAGGCAATACGCACCCGTAAATCCGCTTGCAGGATCATTTGGAATGCAATGGATGACTTACGCAGGAGCAACCGACACCGATGAATTATTATGCGTGAAAGACATGCCTGATGGCGGTGTTGTAGTATGCGGTCGCACCATGAGCAACAATTTTCCGGGAACGGATTCCAGCGACACACTCATGGGTGGATACGACATGGTGATCTTCCGCATGGACAGTGCAGGACAAATTCTCTGGACAACAATTTACGGCGGCCTGTTTTTCGAATCGGCGAACGCTTTAGTGGTGTACGACACTTCCATTTATGTGATCGGCGCAACGAACGGGAACGACTGTCCGATGATCAACGCGTTTCAATCTATTCAGGCAGGAAGTTATGATGCGGTGATTCTCCGCATTGGATTCGACGGAACAGTACAGCAATCATCGTACTTCGGCGGATTCGGTGCAGAGATGGGTTACGGAATTGATGTCGATTCAACGGGATTGATTGTCATTGGCGGATCTTCGACTTCAACAGTCCTTCCGCAAAGCACTCTTGGTTATCAGCAAGCCGGTGCAGGCGCGAATGATTGTTTCATCACCGTTCTGAATACATCGTTTGCTCCGCAGTGGACAACATTCTACGGTGGAACCGGAACAGAAGATGTACATACACTTGCTATGACACCGCGTAATGAAATTGTTTTGTGCGGAGGATCGTTCAGTACGGATTTTCCCTGCACACCAGGCGCGTTTCAAATGGGAAGACTTGGAATCTGCGATGCGTATTACGTAGTCTTCACAATGAGCGGTGCACGTAAGTATGCAACATACTACGGCGGATCGGGCAATGAAGATTGTTTCGGTATTGCCGGCGATGACGATGGAAATATTTATCTCGCCGGTCACACATCAAGCATTGACTTCAATACTGCAGGAACAACTTTCCAACCCAATTTTCAAGGCGTGAATGATGCATGGGTTGCGCGATTCGACAGTACAGGAGTTCCATACTTCTCTACCTTCTTCGGCGGATCTGTCGACGATAAAACATGGTGCATGATCCGTCGCGATGGTTATCTGTACGTAACCGGTGTTACATCGAGCGCGAATTTGCCAATGAATGTAACGGCTCCGCAGGATTCAATGTGGGGAGGAACGGATGGCTTCATCATGAAAATGGATACGGCAGGAAATTATGTGACGTCTACATTCTTCGGTGGAAGTGGAGCCGACGATATCATGAGCATTACCGTGAATGCAGATACGGTTGCAACGGGTGTTGGATTTTCATACAGCAGCAATCTTCCGGTGTTGAATCCGTACCAGGCGAATTACGTTGGAAGCGGGGATGGGTTTGCGGTGCGATATAAATTGTCAGAAACGTGGTCGTCGAACGAAACATTCGAAAATTCGATATTTGAAGATTCGAATAAGTTGTTTCCTAATCCAGCATCTGAAGTAGTCAATATACAATCGCACACGCTTATTATTCGTGTCGAGTTGGTAGACATCTACGGTTCGGTGGTCTTGACAAATACGATTGGAGCAACTTTCACCATTTCAATCGACATCAGAACATTGCCGGCAGGTGTTTATTTCGTTCGTACGTACACCAATGATGGTGAAGTGAGCACTCAGAAATTGATCAAGGCACAATGAAGTTGCTCATAGCTTTAATTTTCATTGGTGGGCGTATTCAGCATAGATTCACGACCGGTGAACTGATGATTATCCTTGGGATTTTCGTGTTCGTATTCGCGACGGCATATTGGTGCTATACATCCTGGAAGAGGCAACAGAATAGAAAATGAGTGTTTGCTGATGAGGTTTGTTACGTGCAGTTACATACTCCTCGTCTAAAACAATCTTTAGCGTGATTCGCGAATTTCTTCAGCCGCGCGGGTTTATCCCGCGGTTGAAGAAATGTGGTTACCAACTAATGCGAGAAGGAATTGTGAGGACGAAGACCACGGCTTGATTGTGAGAACCAACGATCTCAGCGAAATTCTGAGAACCGGTATCTCGGCTGTGTCAGGATACGATCCTGACACCACCTCGTGAGGACCCAGACGAATTTACTTCATATTCACAAACTGCAACGGCAAATCATAAGTTCCTCTTCTGCAAAGCGAAATCACTGCCTGTAAATCATCAATCTTCTTGCTGGTAACGCGAATTTGGTCGTCCATCTGTTGCGCAGAGACTTTCAGTTTCGATTCCTTGATGTCCTTCTGAATTTTACGCGCGGTGTCTTTATCGATTCCCTGTTTCACCTTAATGTCTTTGCGGATAGTAAAACCGGAAGCTTCAATCTGTTTTCCTTCATCCAGTGAACGCGTGTCGAGACCTTGCTTCACCATGCGCATACGGATTACATCGATGACGGAATTCAATCGCATCTCATCTTCTGTATGAATCTTGATGATGAGTTCTTTCTTGTCGAGGTCAATCGTAGTTTTCGATGTTTTGAAATCGAAGCGACCGAGAATTTCCTTGCGAGCGCTGTTGATCGCGTTGTCCAGCAATTGCGGATCGAGTTTGGAGACGATGTCGAAGCTTGGCATAATATTTCTGGCTATAAATAATTACAAAGTTGCAGTTTTTTCTTGCCGGCTCTGCCGTCTTTTGCCACAGATTCGCAGATTACGCAGATTTCTTAAATTGTTTTTTTTGAATTTTTACCCAACAATATTAATCTGATTCATCTGAGTAATCTGCGAATCTGTGGCAAAGGCGCCTCCAGGCGCCCGCAAAACTAAACTGATATAACTTTCAATGGGTCAAGGTAGATAAGCTTACCTGAAATATTTTGATAACCCATTCTTTCGAGCAATGATTTGTAATGCTTCACCTGGTCAATATGAGCATCCGACGCAGCACCTGATTTGTATTCCAGTACCGTTGCTTCCTTTCCATTCACTACCACTCGATCGGGACGGGATGATTTTTCGCCGGGAATCAGGATGTCTGCTTCGCTGAAACCAGTTGTGTTCGCGCTGAAGAATGCCTTGAGCGAATCGTGCGAGGTCACATTGGTGAGCAAGGAAGTAATCTCACTTTGGTTTTCGGACGAAATGAATCCGCTGTTTACCGCATTGGAAACAACTTCTGCAATGCTTGCTGAATCGGTAATTTTCTGAAGTAAACTGTGAAGTACAATGCCGGTTTCTCTTGCAGTTGGTTCGGTGCTCCACGCATCTTCCGAATATTTCTTTACACGCACTTTGCCCGTCCATTTTCCTTCTCCGGCAGAGAGTGAAATGAATTCCGAGTGCGTCTTCTGTGTCTTATGCGAACCCGGAAGCGTTTTGGTGCCAAATTGTATCACGTGACTCGTTGCCAGTTCTTCACTATATATTTTATTGAGCCATGAAACAACATTCGTTGGATCGCTGGACGATTCCTTTCCTTTCTCACTGAGAATGTAGAGCTGTTCCACTGCACGAGTACAGGCAACATACAACACATTCATCTGGTCAAGGACTTTCTTATCTGTTTCGCGTTCGTACTGTTTGGCAATAGATGAATCTTTCAGTGAATCACTTTCGGTTACAACTGCGACTTCCAATTGTTCAATGGCTTCATCGTCGAGTTCGACCCACAATTCGCGTGAAATGCTCTTACGTTTCCAGTCGAGGAAAGGTATGATCACCACCGGGAATTCCAAACCTTTCGACTTGTGAATGGTCATGATATTCACCGCATCCGTTCCTTCCGGAATAACGACAGATGCATTTCGTGAACGATCTTCCCACCACGCGAAGAAACTTTCACGATCGGTATTGCGTGAAGCCCCGAAACGTAACAATTCATCAAGGAAAAATACAACCCATGCATTTTTCTGTTCGCCAGGAAAGACAGAACGAACCAGCGATTCACATTGCTGATAGAGCGGGAGCACAGATAGAAATCCGAGATTCTCCGTTATACCAAAAGCTGCGAGAACATCGGTCAGTCTTGCGCGTTTTTGTTGAATTTCATGCAAAGGATAAAATCCTCGTTCGGTTTTATTCAGGTAAGTTGCAACATCTGTAAGCGCAATGCGGTCCTCCGGATGTTCCATCACGCGCAACAAGGAAACAATGCAGCAGATGAGCGGAGAATTGCGGATGAGCAGTGAATCGGAAGACAGGACCGGAATTCCTTCGGCGATCAGTGCATCTGCGAGAAGACTCCCTTGTTTATTCTCGCGCACAAGCAAAGCAATGTCGTTCTTCTTCCAGCCCTCAGCGAGAAGTTCTTTCACTACCGACAGTGTTTCTGCTGTGTAATTGGCATATACTTCTTCGCGACTTCCTTCACGTGCCGGAAGACGGATTTCAACGTAACCACCTTCGTTGCCCGGTTTGATCTGTTGCGCAACCCGCTCATAAATTGTACGGTAGTGTGATGAGAGCATATCCGCCAATGACAAAAACAATTTGTTGTTGAACTCCACAACTTCACGAAGAGACCGGAAATTCTTATCGAGTTCCTGTTCGTTGAAATGTCGTTTGAGACTTTGCTCGCGATCCTGCATGAGGACATTGTCGCCTTTGTTTACCAGCGACGGTAGGAATACAAACTGTTCTACATCACCGGAACGCCAGCGATAAATAGCTTGTTTGGCATCGCCAACGACCATGGAGAAACTATTTTCTGCGAGACCATTTTCCAGCAAAGGCAAAAGATTTTCCCATTGAAGCACGGATGTGTCCTGGAACTCATCAATAAGAAAGTGCGAATACCGTGCTCCGAGTTTTTCGAAAATGTAGGGAACCGGCTGATCGACCACTACTTTAGAAATGATGTGGTTGAATTCTGAAATATGGATCACGCTATCTTCTTCGCGGAACGACTTCAGAATTTTTTCGAGCTCATTCAGTACAGCAAGCGAATACAAATGTTTCCGGATGGCTGAACGCGTGATATACACCGCATATTCTTCACGGGCATATTCACGGATCTGCGAATACAGTTCGCGTAAAGCCGGCGCTACTGTCGCAATTGCAGCACCTTTACCATTTTTCTTGCCAGCAGTTGAAATCCACTCGTCGTGTTCAATGGTTTTCGTGACGTAGGAATTCGGTTTCGACATCGGTTCAAATTCGCCTTTGTGAATTCTTCTGAACCAACCTGCAATTCCTTGCGCGCCGCGTGCAAAATCAGCTTCGTCGATACCGCTGCTGACCATGAGATCAAGCGCTTTCTTCGCGTGAAGCTGAACCTTGTTCTCGAAATCTTTTGTGAGTTGAAAAATTGTTCCGCGTATTTCAGAAAAGTCTTTCAGCGATAAATCACGAAGACGTTCTGCATACAGTGTTCCACTCTCTTGCAGCAGAAATTCTGCCGTTGACTTGAGTTCACGTTCAATCTGCCAACCTTTTTCGTCGTCGGTTTTCTCTTCGGAGAACTTTATGAGCGTATTCGTGATATCGGGATCTGTGCCGATCATACTCATCAGCTTGTCGACAGCTTTCTGCAACAGTTCTTCTTTCTCGGTTTCGATTTCGAAGTTGACTGGTAAACCAAGATCGTATGCAAAGCTCCGCACAATACGATGTGTGAATGCATCAATTGTACCGATTGCAAAGTCGCTGTAGTTATGCAGGATTGCACGCAACAGATTTTCTGCACGAGAAGCCAGCTTGAATGGATCGAGATTCAGTTCGGCGATCAGAATTTTCGCCAGCGGAGAAGGTTCTTCTTTGTTCGGTGCCGACAATTCCTTCAGTGCGCGTATCACACGATCCTTCATTTCCTGCGCGGCCTTGTTCGTAAAGGTGATCGCAAGAATCTTCCGGAATTTCAGTGGCGACTCATTCTCATCGGCCAATGCAATCTTCAGGTATTCCTTCACGAGGGTGAAAGTTTTACCTGAGCCGGCGGATGAGCGGTAGACTGTAAAGTTCATTTCTTGCGACGCTTTTCTTTCTGATAGTACTGTGTACACGTGATCATCATGCTTCCCGCGTGATAGCAACCACGGGGTAGACTTTGGATAAACGTACCAAATGGGGCTTGCATATCGAGAATTGCTTCAAGTTGCTTTGCCAAGCTGTCGATGATCAATGCTTCTTTGATTTTATTCCTGTAAGAATGGGGCGACCAATATGTCCTGAACGAGTATTTAGTTGGAGTAGAATTTTCTATAAAGTAAGTTGTTCCGTCGTTTCCGCTGGACCATCCTTCAATGCTGTCATCGCATGGAATGTTAAAGACCGAAAGTGAGGTAAAGAGATTGTAAATTTTTCTGGCGGTGGCAGAATCCATCGGCGATTTTTCGCTGTAAAATTTATTGGGCTTGGTTTTCTCTCGACCATAGCCACCGTTACGCACTTTTTGCTCGTGATATTTCGTGGTGTAGTTCGCAAAAGTGCCGGCAAAACTTTTGTAGTCACGAGTCCAGACGTCAATCACTTGTGTTTCGGTTGAAAATCTGAAATGTAATGTGTCCGTGGATTTTGTCAGGTCAGCCAGTCCGATTTCATTGAATTTCGGCTGTTGCCACTTATACCAGAAATTGGTATCACCGTCGGGATATTTCGTTATTTCCAAAGATTTCGCTTGCCCAAAGCAGAACGGGTTAACCGCTAATAGAAGTGCGAATATTAAGACGATTCTCATATTTACATTGACTCTGAAGACGTTATAAATATCGGAAAACCCGCTTAGAACGGTCCATTTTTCGTGTAACTTAGTTGTCAACATGAGAAAACTGTTACTTCTACTGTCGACCATTGTGACAAGTGTTTGTTTGAATGCACAGAGCTTCACGGTCTCTACGAATTACGTGGCGATGAGCGGAAGTGCTTCTTCAAATTACATCGTATCGCCGGCCTGGAATCCAACAATCACCAATACTTCTGGAGACACAATCCTAATCCGTTGGGTGAGGGTAGAGGAGAACATTCCGAACTACTGGAGATCTTCTGTTTGTACGCAATATTTCTGCGCATCAATTCCGGATGATAGTCTTACATGGACATTACTTCCGGGCGACAACGACATGGCTTACATTCACCTTTATCCTTACGGCTACGCTGATACAGGAAATGTGGTGTTGAAAATATTCAACGTGAACAATCCTGCTGATAGCGTTCGCGTAATGTATCATTGCGATGTTACTACCGGTATTGATGAACATTCGGGTGTTTCCTTCATTCACGCCGATCTTTTCAGTCATCAAGTGAAGTTTTCCCCAGCGGAGTCAGGCTCATGGACGCTGGTTGACGTTAGCGGTAAAGTGATTGCTGCTGAAGAAACTTATCCCGGAGTAACGTATTCTGCAAACGTAACCGAATCCGGAGTTTACTTCTTCACTTTCATAAGTGAAAGCGGGTTTGTTGAAATCCACAAGCTTATTCTCTAGGTTACAAAATAATTTGACCACCAAGGCACCAAGTGCACCAAGGTTATTTCTCCGTGCCTCCGTGTCTTGGTGGTAAAATTAATCGGTAATTATCGCCGTGGCCTCAATCTCGATCAACATATCGGGATCAATCAATCCGCTTACTTCTACCATGGTTGTTGCCGGACGAATGTGCACGAAAAACTCTCCGTGTGCTTTTCCGGCTTCTTCCCAACGTTTAATATCAGTGACGTACATGCGCGTGCGAACCACATCCTGCAAATCGGCACCGGCATCCATGAGCGCCTTTTCGATGTTGGCCAGAACCAACTGCGTCTGTTTGTACATGTCGCCTTTATGTTGCACAACGCCATTCACCGTTGCAGTGGTTCCGGAAACTTCAATCACATTTCCAACACGAACAGCGCGTGAGTAACTTACTTTCGTTTCCCAGGGAGCGCCTGAAAAAATATTTTTACGGATCATGGGTTTACGATTTAGGTTTGCGATAGAACTGAATAAGACCGATTGCCATTACTACCGGGAACAGGAATTGCATAGCAATGAGAAACCATCCCGCCTGGTGATACTTTGAAACAAATTTCGGCACAACATACATGTAAGTGAAGCTGAATAACCACAATAGTTTTATTACGTCGAAAACATTCTTTTGTTTCTTAACAAAGTGAATAATTGCTGCCGTTAGCATAACAAGCAGTGCAATGCTGGTCGGAAACTGTAGATGGTAAATTTCTATTACTTCATGGGAATTCGGAATGTTCAATGCTATGCATATCGCATACAGAATGGAAGCTGACCAAACCACACGGTTAAGGTTTTTTCTATCGTTAAACGTGCTCGTTAGCAAGAGGAATCCCGGAACAAAACAGGCGATGTAGAAGTGAACTTCTTTCACCCACATTGCTGCTTCAAACTTGTCTGAGAAAGCAAGGTCCATTACCAGGTGAAAAGTAAAAAACAGCGTCGCGATGGTCACAACGAACGATAGCAACTTCATCCAGAGTGGGGCAGAGGAATAGTGCCGGAGATTTGCTTTTTTCACACAGTAAATGTACGGAATAGGTAGGTTGAGAGTAGCCATGGCAGGTAGGTGGTTAATTGGTGTCAGTTTCCCAAACCTGACACATGTCGGGATTGGGATCCCGACACCACCTATTCAATTCCGGTGCCATCGGTAATGAAATTGAACATCTCACCCTTTCTGCGTAGGGTACTTGAGTCTCATCTTCCGTAGCGTATCCCGTATTTTCAATGCAACCAGATATTCTTTGTACCAGTTCTGGTCGGCCGGGATGATGTTCCACTCGGGCGCATTGCACTTTTTGAAGATCAATTCGTACGTGTCCATGTAGGAATCCCATTTGCGACGCGCTTTCCAGTCGTCGTCATTGTGTTTCCAGAATTTCTGCGGATTCGTTTTGCGTTCGCGCAGACGGATGGCTTGTTCATCACGGGAAATGTGCAGGTAAAATTTAAGGATCACGGTTCCTTCATTCTCCAGCATCGCTTCGAAATTATTGATGTCCTTCACGCGCTGCGCAATTGCTTTATCGCTGATGAACTTGTTGACACGCGGGACCAGAATATCTTCGTAATGCGAACGATTGAAAACGTGTATCATTCCACGAGCCGGACACTCGTGATGCACACGCCACAAAAAATCGTGCGAAGCTTCTTCCTCTGAAGGTGCCTTGAACGCACAAACATTCACTCCGAACGGATTCAGTCCGGTGAATACATCCGCAATCAATCCGTCTTTTCCTGAACCGTCAATTCCCTGCAAGACGACCAATACACTACGACGCGCTTCTGCGAAGAGAATTTTCTGGTAACCTGCCATTTCAGTTATCAGAAGTTCGGTTTTAGCTTTAGTTTTCTCCTTATTGAGATCTTCAGGCGCCCGGGTAGAAATGGAAAGTTTTGACATATAACTTGGTTCTGGTGGATGTACGGTGTTAATAAGCTACGGGTTACAAAGTTTCTGAGCTATTCATTACATTTGAGATACATGAACACTTTTATCCGTTTACTGGTTTGGGCGCTCATTCCTTTTGCTGTGATTTCGTGCAAGCGAGACAACATTACATATTATACCACCGGAATCACGCTGCTCAATTATAACAACGCAGGAGCTTATCTTCAGGAGGCAACCGGTTCATCGGTAAACGATTCAAGTTATGTCATCCGCATCAATTATAAGTCAGATCAGACGGCGTATTATGCGATCAACGATGAATATACCTATCATCCGGGTAATAAACCTGTTTCAATTGCGATACTGTCTCTGCAAAATTTCGATTCATTACATCCCGCAGGATCTTTGCTGAACGATTATTTCATCAATGGACCTGGTATAACATCCACAACCGAAAATGTAGTCTATGATTTTCCTGATACAAAAGACTTTTATCCAACACACGATCCGGATGATCTCTGGCTCATGGTTCCTCCATCGGCACCAGGATTTTATCGATTCGTAGTTCAAATGACTTTCGACAACGGAATTACGGTCCGCGATACAACTACTGCAATCACCTTTGTTCCGTGAGAAAAATATTCGTAATCATATTCGTTTGCATTTCTGCGGTACTGGCTGCACAGACGGAGGATTCATTGCGTTCACCTTTCAGTATTTATTGCGGGGCGGGTATTGGTATCGGCAGAGGATTCGGATTAGAAGGCGATCATTATGGCTTTGAAACGATTCAATACGAAGACGCATTCTATGCCGATTTCAATTTTCGCGCAGGAATGTTGTGGAATGAAAAGTTTGGATTCACTGTTCTATTTGGTCAGCTCGGAAATACGCAGGACGGTTCACGGTTTTCAGAAGAGTACGCTGATGCATATCCGGGCTATTCGTTTTTGGTTGAGTACAGTGATATCGACTTCGGATATCGCTACCGTTACATAACACCGCAGTTTACTTATCGCGTGGGGAGGGAACCATTTAACACTACTTTCAATGTAGGTGTTGGAATCGGGCATCTGCGTGGCGCAAGCGGAAATGCAATATTCAAAAAAGATTCTTCCAATTATTTTATCGAACAGTATTTCCATGGACATGACGCGTGGAATATGAACGTTGCAGCGAGTGTTGAATTTGCATACATGCGCCAGCTGTCGCAGCACTGGTTTATGAATACGGGAATCTCACTGGGTTACAACGGCGTGATTCAGAACTACATGTACACGACCTCAATCTTTACTTATTCGGTTCCGGAGGGAAATTTTTATTCCGGAAGCATAAGCGGATTGGTTAATCACGCTTCAGCTGGAATCTTCGTTTACTTTCAGTGGAATACGAAAGAAAGTGCGCGGGCGTATTACGAGTGATTAATTCACTTTCATGATGCGGACTTCTGTGCGCCTGTTTAATGCGTGAAGTACTTCTCTTCCTTGTTTGCCTGGGGCTTTGTAAACAATCTTTTCTGCGACAATTGGTCTAAAGTCGTTCACTCCAAGTGCCATCATCCGTTCATGACTTACCCCTTTCTTCGAAAGATACGTGACGATACTTTGTGCACGATTCATTGAAAGGTGATTTGAAGATTTGTCTGACCAACGTGAGTCCAGGTGATTTTCTACTCTTATTTCAAGCTGCGGATTCGCAATCAGCAATGTCGCAAGCGAATCGAGAAAAGGATAATTCGATGAATCAAGTTGGGCTTTTCCGAGAACGAACGTGAATGGGTAGTGCAGAATTGATCCTGCTACAAACGAGGTATCATGAATAGTAAATGTATTCCTCGGTGTCTGCAGAATTGTGTATTCTACGCGTCTGTTTGCAGCATACAGTTTTTCTTTTTCCGCCTTTTCGGGAACCTTCGCGATTTCATCTTCGGAATTCAACAGGAACCGTTCACCGAAACCAACAGGAGCGACGTCGTAATACGAAATTCCTTTTGTGCGGAGATAAGCAGCAATATTTTCCGCCTGCTGTTGCGTGAAATCGATATTCACAGTATCAGAACCACGTTGATCGCTGTGACAACCGATCATGAGAATCATACCCGGATGATTTCGGATAAGAGCTGCGATAGAGTCGAGCTGCGGTTGTTCTTCCGGACGAATGCGTGTATGACCTTCTCTGACACTAAGTGGGACTGGAGTTGTATAAACAGCGTGTAGCCGGAACGCGGTATCAGTCAAACCGAATGTCCAGGCTTTCGTTTGGGCCTGAACACCAAGAACCAGTAACAGAATAGCTGTAGTGAATCCTATTTGTTTCATTGTCCCGTGGAAAGGATTTTGATTTCCGTGCGTCTGTTGAGCCTGTGCAGCTGTTCCTGTCCTTCTTTGGAATTTCTTGCAAGGATATAAGCTTTCGTGACGAGGGGTTTTGTGTCGTCGTAACCTTGGTAAGTAATCTGAGAGGAGGGAACTCCTTGTTGCAGGAGACGATCAGCAACAGATTTGGCTCGAGCATAAGTAGGCTTCGAACTATATTTATCGCTTCCTCGTGAATCGCGGTGATTACTAATTTCGACTTTAAGGTCCGGATGCGCGATCAGAAATTTTGCAATGGAGTCTATCAGTGGCAGACATTCCGGACGAATTGTGGCTTTACCGAGATCGAACAATATGTATGGCCGCATGGTGCTGCCCACTGTGAAAAGAGAATCATTCAGATTTAATATCGATTGAAAGATGTAAAGTATTCTGAATTCTGTTCTCCTGTTTTGCTGATACAATCTTTCTTTCGTCGCCTTGGTTTTCGCTGTATCAATCTGTGATTGCGGAATTACCGGGAATTGTTCTCCGTATCCTACAGCGGCAAGAACGTTTTCGTTCACCCCATGATCCATCAGGTATTTTTTCACCATTCCGGCGCGGGCCTGCGAAAGTTTGAGATTGGAGGAGTCGCCGCCACGTTGATCAGTGTAAGATCCTATTTCAATGATGAGTTCAGGATGTGCTATGAGAAATGTAGCAAAAGTATCCAGACAGGCATTGCTATAGGGCATTAGACCGCGGCCATCCAGATCGAAATCGATACGACAAGCGCGGTATGCAGAGCCAACTGTGAACGATGTGTCGGATAGCGTAAAGAAGGACGAAGTCTGAGCATAACCGGCCGACGAAATCAACATCAGGATGAAGAGTAAAAAGTTCCTCATGGAATTTGTTTTACAACGCACACACAACGGAATCCAAGCCAAGGTCGTGGAGCAGTGTAACGGAACGAGTATTTATAATCATACGGATTAGAAGTAGAATCGATTTTGCTATACCAGTCGGCATTAACCTTAAATGCATTGCCGTCCAATGTAGAATGATAGCTTAATCCTTTGAATGAGGAATCTGCGACAAGCTCAGATACATTTCCAAGCATATTGTATAGGTTATAGCAATTGGCTTTCCCGAAGTGTACTTCTTGTGTGAATTCCTTCTCCAGTGAACGAATTGATCTTCCTTCTTTCACCGAAAGGTGAACAGAATTCCGCGTAAAATTTTTCAATTCTCCTGTATTGCTAACGGGTAAGTTGCGGGCGTCCAGAAGATTTTGATAACCCAAAGGATGTTTATTGTAATCCAGCCCTGCAGCTGTGCTGTATTCCCATTCTTCTTTGGTTGGAAGTCGGTATTCGACGTACCGCGGAGGATTAAGTTTTCTGATCGCGTCGGGAGTGAATTTTTCCCAATCTCCATGAGACTTGATATAATAAAAATTGTTCACCATTAAACTCCTCCATTCACAAAACTCGAGTGCCTGCCAATAAGACACACCTACTACTGGGTAATTTCTGTAGCTCGGATGACGCAAATAGTATAGCGAGTAGCTTCTCGCTATACTATCAGGTGCAATTTGTCTCCAACATAGGGTGTCAGGCAGAATGGATCGATAATACGCCGTACTGTCTCTGTTCCAGAATAGAAATTCCAGATAATCGAGATTGCGAATCTCCGTTTCATCAATGAAAGTCGAATCACGCAACCAAACTGTTCCTGGTGGAACCAATTTCTGCTTCGCAACTTTCCGCGGCTCGTCGTAGTTGATTTTTTTGGAGGCGAAGCAGCCGAGAAGAAAAAGCGGGATAAGAAAAAGAAGTACGCGTGTTTTCATCTTATCGTTTTACTTGACGCGAACATTGTCGACGTAGTTGACAACTGAATCAACGGAGCCGTTCTTATTGAAGTAAGTCCATTTTCCATGTCGGATCGCGCACCATTTATTCACTGTTGAATCAGGATACACACCTGTTGGGTCCGGTTTGTAATGTCCTTCGACCTTCACTTTTCCGGTTGAATAATATTCTTTCCAATATCCAACTGGACAGTCTGTCACTTGGTCCCCTTCGTGTAACAACTTTTCATCTTTCGAAAAAGTCCGTACGTAACAGGGATGGCAGGCCATGACTTCTGCAGTAGTAATAGTGTATTTGTCGTAAGTCTTTTTCTTTACAGGAATTCCGTTGAGCTTGTATTTAGCTCTTCCTCTCATATTAGTTGACTCGCCTGTTACGGCGTACCATTTGACGGTATCGATTGTTCCGATCGGATCAAGGATTACAGATTCTGAATCAGAACTTCTTGCCAGTGCTAATCCAATACACGCGGATGCAAGTGAGACTACGAAAATCAGGGATAAAAATGTTTTCATGAGGTTGACTCTGCTGGTATAACACGAATTCCGCTAAATGGTACGCAAAATTTATGCAGAACCAAGATTGTGGCTCGGTTGTAAGAACCTAGACCATGTCTGTGTCAGGTTCGGAGACCTGACACCGCCTCGTGAGGACCCATGATCTCGGCTTTCACGAGGCATGGATCGGATCATCGTATCATCGCATCATTGAATCATCAACTAAGTCTGAATCACACCCACATTATACCGCTTCTTAATCGGCGAGTGATCCGCAGCCTCAATGCCCATGGAAATCCAGTTGCGTGTATCGAGCGGATGAATGATTGCATCAATCCATAAACGAGCTGCCGCATAGTATGGAGTCGTCTGCTTTTCGTAACGTTCAGTTATTTTGTCAAGCAATTCTTTTTCTTCTTCCGGAGTAATTTCTGCTTTGCCTTGCGACTTGAGTGTGCTCACCTGGATCTGCAAAAGTGTTTTCGCTGCTTGTGATCCACCCATTACTGCAATCTTCGCTGAAGGCCATCCAACAATTAATCGCGGATCGTATGCTTTGCCACACATTGCATAATTACCTGCGCCGTATGAGTTGCCAATGATGATCGTAAATTTCGGCACAACAGAATTGCTCATGGCATTCACGAGTTTCGCACCGTCTTTGATAATTCCACCTGCTTCTGAACGCGAACCAACCATAAAGCCGGTTACATCCTGCAGAAACACCAATGGAATTTTCTTCTGGTTGCAATTCATGATGAAACGCGCGGCTTTATCCGCAGAGTCAGAATAAATTACTCCGCCGAACTGCATTTCGCCTTTCTTGCTCTTCACCACTTTACGCTGATTGGCAATTATTCCAACTGCCCAGCCATCAATGCGTGCTAGTCCACAGAGAATGGATTGTCCGTACAGCTCTTTGTACTCTTCGAACGATGAATCATCCACCAAACGGTAAATGATTTCGTGCATATCGTACGACTGATCGCGCGCACCGGGAAGTATTCCTAGAATTTCTTTCGGATCTGACTTCGGAAGTTTTGCTTCTGTGCGACTGAATCCGGCTTTATCGTAATCGCCGATCTTATCCATGATTTTTCGGATACGATCCAACGCGTCTTTATCGTCTTTGCATTTGTGATCGGTAACGCCCGAAACTTCACACTGTGTGGTTGCGCCACCTAAGGTTTCGTTGTCAATCGTTTCTCCGATTGCAGCCTTCACGAGATAAGATCCTGCAAGGAAAATGGTTCCCGTCTTATCAACAATCATCGCTTCATCGCTCATGATTGGCAGATATGCTCCACCGGCAACGCACGAACCCATGATTGCTGCTATCTGCAGAATTCCTTCTGAAGACATAATCGCATTGTTGCGGAAAATTCTTCCGAAGTGTTCTTTATCGGGAAAAATTTCATCCTGCATCGGTAGATAAACTCCTGCGCTGTCTACGAGATAAATTATCGGCAGACGATTCTCCATTGCAATTTCCTGCGCGCGGAGATTTTTCTTTCCTGTGATCGGAAACCATGCACCGGCTTTTACTGTAGCGTCATTTGCAACCACAATACACTGGCGACCGCTTACGTAACCCATCATCACCACAACACCACCAGCAGGACAGCCGCCGTGTTCAGGATACATTTCATCACCGGCAAAAGCACCGATTTCAATGCGGATCGAATCTTTGTCAAGAAGATAATCGACACGCTCACGAGCTGTCATTTTCCCTTGCTCGTGCAATTTATCGATGCGCGCTTTTCCTCCCCCAAGAGAAACTTTCTCAAATCGTTTCTGGAGCGCTGAAATCAACAGCTTATTGGAATCTTCGTTCTTGTTGAAATCGATGTCGATCTTTTTGTCTTTTGCTTCAGCCATAATTTGTGTGGAATGGGAATAAAGATACGCTTTAGACAAGAAAAAAGGGCCGTCAAATGACGACCCTTTCGGTACTGAAAATCAGGAGTTTATTTCTGTATCACCAAGCGTTGTGCATTTGTGCCGTTTACACGAACAAAGTAAACACCGTTTGGTTGATTAGAAAGATCAATCTGTGCATTGCCGGAAGTAAATTGTTTCGAAGTAATTGTGTTACCAAGAACGTCGAATACTTCTACGGTTGAATTCTCCGCGAGTGTGAAGTTGATCACGCCGGTAGATGGATTCGGATACATTGTGAATCCGGTTGCGTTTGTTTCCTGGATGCCTACGCAGGCACTTACCGCAACAGAAACCGTGTCGGCACCGGAACAACCATTCATATCCGTGAAGTTGTAGATGATACTGTACGTACCAGCACCAATTGAAGGGTCGAAGTTATTACCTGTTACGGAAGTTCCGGTGAATGATCCACCTGCAGGTGAGCCTGTCAGTGTAACATCTGCATCATCAGCGCAAACCGAAGCAGGAGCCGCAGAAGCTGTTACAGTTGGATTGCCGTAAATAGTAATGCTGATCGTGTCGTAACCCATGCAACCATTGATGTCTGTATAGATCAGATCACAAATGCTGCTGTTCGTGATTACGGTGTTAAGCGCAGTGTCGCCATTGCACCAAACGAATGATCCACCAATCAAAGATGAATCAGCAGTGATGAGGACCATTGTACATGCAGAAACATCCGGACCGAGCGTTACAATCGGGTTAGGATTGATGACAACGTTGATTGTATCAGTGGAAGTACAACCGTTAACATCAGTTACATAAACCATGCATTGTCCTGACGACATCAGTGTGATTGTTTGTGTGGTTGAACCGTCGCACCATAGATATGAACTTCCAGGATTTCCTGCGTCTACCATATACGATGCGCAGACTGTTGTATCGGGGCCAATATCAACGATTGGCAAAGCGTTAATCGTTACGTTCACCGTGTCGCTTGATGCGCAACCATCAATGTTTGTAACTGTGACAGAATATTGTGCTGAACTCATCACAGTATCCATTTGTGTGGTGTCGCCATCGCTCCACAGATACGATGAACCTGCGTTGCCCGCGTCCAGAACGAACCAAACGCACTCTGCAGTGTCAGGTCCAACGTTCACAACCGGGTATGTATTAACTACAACGGTCGTACCGACTGCCGCTGAATCAAAACATCCGTTCAGGTTTGTTTTGATCATGTTATAAACGCCGGGTTGATCTGTAGAATAAACGTTTGTAGTTGCCAAGGGAATAGGAGCGCCATTCATGTACCACTGACTTGTTCCGCCTGAAGTAGCTGTAAGCGTTACTGAATCACCGGAACAAACTGTTGAGAAACCTGTGATCGCAACAGTTGGAATGTTATTGACGCGGATATTAAAATTGTAAACGGTATCTCCACCGAAACCATTATACGTTTCAGCATGTATCGTGTAATTCCCCGCAGTCGGATAAGAGTGAGATCCTGCAGTAAGTACGCCATTGGTAACTACAAGTGTATCGAATGTTCCATCACCCCAATGATAAATGAAGTGGGATAATAACTGGTGACCACCGCCTGTCAGCGTTACTGACTCATTCTGGCAGATAGTGTCATCCGAAATGTTGAAATATGGAAGCATAATGAGTCCACGGAGATCGTCCGGATTGCTGCTCAGAGTTGCTGCATCATAGGATCCCGTTGTGCTTGCTCTTCTCAGATTACTGCTGATGTTGGAAACGATGAATGTAGTTGGTCCATTGTACAGCATTCCAAATGTTTCACCACCAACTGTTCCTGAAGTAGGAATATTAATAGGTGTATATGTAACGTTGTTCACTGGCCATTTTTCCATTACCACAGTACCATTTCCTGACCAGTGATACATATGGTCATCGATGCGATTGTAACAGAGCACCTCTCCATCCGCCCCGTTGCCCATCGCGTAGACCAGAGTTTTGACAGCAGTAAGTTTGTCAATTTTATACAACGTTTCAGGAGCAGTTGCACCATCACCGGTTGCTCCCCACATTTGTCCAGTCTCATCAAATGTGATGGATGAAAAATTGTCTCCAAGATTTCCGATCTGTGTACATACGCCGGTGTTAAGATCAATCAAACCGAGTACGCGTCCCGATACTGCCGAAACTTTCATGATTACATACGTCAGACCCGTTGTAGGATCCTGCGCCAATCCGTTCATTCCGGTAATTGTAAATCCTACAAGGGTGGGTCCAAGACGACGTACTACCTGCCAATTGGTAGTA
>CAYUTR010000023.1:0-26396 GCA_964447465.1 uncultured Chryseobacterium sp. | reverse complement strand
TCCTGAAAGCGCAACTCGTGCACGTGCTCCAGGAGGCTCGTTCATTTGTCCGAAGATGAATGTTGCCTGTGAATCTTTCAGTTTGTTAAGATCAACTTTCGAAAGATCCCAGCCACCTTTATGAAGTGCTTCGCCGAAAGCGTCACCGTATTTCACGATGCCCGACTCAATCATTTCACGGAGAAGGTCATTTCCTTCACGCGTACGTTCACCAACACCAGCGAATACTGAATAACCATCGTATCCTTTTGCGATGTTGTTGATCAACTCCTGGATCAATACTGTCTTACCTACTCCGGCACCACCGAACAGACCGATCTTACCGCCTTTTGCATACGGCTCGATCAGGTCAATTACTTTGATACCTGTGAAAAGTACTTCTGTTGCTGTTGAAAGATCTTCGAAACGTGGTGGCTTGCGGTGGATAACATATCCGCCTTCGTTGCTCACGCTTTCAAGTCCGTCGATTGCTTCACCAACAACGTTGAAAAGACGGCCGCGGATTTTGTCACCGATCGGCATCTTGATTGGTGAACCGGTAGAAACTACTTCCATACCGCGTGCAAGACCATCTGTAGAATCCATTGCGATAGTACGCACAGTGTCTTCTCCGATGTGCTGCTGCACCTCTACAATAATTTTCTGCCCGTTCGGTTTGTTAACCACCAGAGCGTCAAGAATATTTGGGAGCTTTCCGGAATGATCGGAGAAGCTAACGTCGATAACCGGACCGATTACCTGAGAAATTTTGCCTTTTTGCATATTTGATCGTATAGGTCTGAAAAACCGGTGCAAAAATAGGAAGTTTTCGGGCTAAAATTCACCCCTATGTTGATAATTTGAGCAGAACTTCCCCTGACAACGTCGAGCTGCTCGATTCAACCGACGAATTGACTGCCTACTGCCCAACTGCCAGACTGCCGACTATCTTTGCGCCGTGAACGTCTCCCACAACATTGCCGATTTCCGTCCAACCAAGGATACCGTCGTCACAATCGGCACTTTCGATGGTGTTCATCTCGGTCATCGTCGCGTAATCGAACAGGTGAAAGCCACAGCCGCACGTATTGGTGGTGAATCGGTTCTTCTTACTTTTTTTCCGCATCCGAGAATGGTTTTGTTTCCGAATACAGAGCAGCTTTTGATTACAACTGAAGAGGAGAAAATTGCCTTGCTGAAGAATCTCGGAATTGATCACCTGATTATTCATCCCTTCACGCGAGAGTTTTCTATGCTCAGCTCAGGCGAATTTATCGAACAGATTCTGGTCAAAGGACTGCGTACCAAAAAGCTGGTGATTGGTTACGATCATCACTTCGGAAAGGACAGAGAAGGCAGTTTCGAAAATCTCAAAAACTCAGGACCGAAATGGGGATTTGAAGTCGAGGAAATTCCGGCTCATGAATCAGATCATATCAAAGTAAGTTCAACGCGGATCCGTCAGGCGCTTGCTGCCGGTGAGGTAGAAGTGGCAAACAATTTGCTTGGTTACAGATATCGGCTTTCAGGAACCGTGGTGAAAGGGCAACAGTTGGGCAGGAAACTCGGATATCCGACCGCCAACATCATTTCTCCTGAACCTTATAAGTTGATGCCGGGCAACGGAGTGTATGCTGTTAACGTCATTAGTTCAGGAAAGAAGTTCGGTGGAATGATGAATATCGGCGTAAGACCAACAGTTGATGGACTGCATCGTACCACAGAAGTGAATATATTTGATTTCGATGCCGATATTTATGGTGAATCGCTGACGATTGAATTTGTGAAGTGGGTGAGGGGAGAACAGAAGTTCGCCGGACTTGAAGAATTGAAAATACAATTGGGCGCTGATAAAATTGCAGTACAGAAAATCCTGAATGAAGAAGCCGGTAATATTTAGTGTGTTGTTTGTGATGTTCCTGTGCTTCGCATCACGTGTGAATGCGCAGGCACCTGCTTACGCTATATTACCGTTGTATGATTCTATCACGTTGGATACGATGATTGGTTATACAGATCTTGCAACCGCACTTAAGAATCCGGAGAAGGTCGTGAAACTTACTTTGAGAAAACAGAAGTACACTGCTTTCCCGGCTGAACTTTGGAAATTTCCTAATCTTCAGTATCTCGATCTAGGCAAAAACAAAATCACTGAAGTTCCGGACTCCATCAGCTTCTTTACAAAGCTGCAGGTCCTTCACCTTTCAAAAAATCAAATTGAGTTTCTGCCTCGGGAAATTGGTGATTTATCGAATCTCATGATTCTCGATATCAATCAGAATGAGCTTACTTCGATTCCACCACAGATCGGAAAATTGAAAAAGCTGAAGTACCTCGATCTCTGGAGCAACAACCTTTCGATTTTTCCTGAGGAACTGGGGGAACTTTCCGGAACACTGATGGTACTCGATCTCCGTGTGATTCTCATCAACGCGGATCAACAGCAGAAAATTCGTGAAATGCTCCCGAAGACAACTATTTACATGTCTCCGCCTTGCAAGTGTGACCAGTAGCAGTGCGCAGTACGCAGTTGGCAGTGCGCAGTAGTTATTGACTAAAACAAAAAAACCGCATCACGTTTTTCTCACATTCTTTTCCCCCTTAAGAATGTACAAATCCCGTAACGCGGTCTTTTTTACTGCGAACTGCCAACTGCGCACTGTTATTTCCCGAACTTCATCACCACCATCCCCATCACATTAATTCCTGCCTGCGGGTAGTAATAATTGTAGCGGTTCACTCCTCCGTACACATATCCGTATGTATATCCGTTCGCAGAATACATTGTGTTGAGCAGATTGTTTACCTGGAGTCCGAAAGTCAGTTCAGATAAAATCTGATTTGGTTTCTTACCCGGCTTGATCGGCGTGTATGAAAGACCAATGTTCATCGTGAAGTAAGGATCAATCTGCCGTGCCGTCACTTGCGTGTTGTCGAGGTACTGTACTCCAACATACTTTCCGGTAAGTGTTGCGCCAAATCCTTTCGGATTTTTCCAGCTGAGAATTCCGGCACTGATAACTGAAGGTGAAAACGCGATATCGGTGTTCTTGTAAATATTGTGCAGTTGACCGCCGTTGTCATAGTCATCGATGTACTCATCAAATTGTGCAATCTTGTTCTGGCTGAACGTTGCGTTTCCCGAAAGGTTAATTTGTTTCGTGATGTTCCAGCCAAAAGTAAGCTCCACTCCGCGACGATAACTTTCTGCAACATTTTCCCGGGTGTACGCACCAACATCATTCACTTTTCCGGTGAGCACGAGCTGATTCGTGTAATGCATATAGTAGAAGTTCACTTCTGCAGCTGCCTTACCTGAAGCAAATTTCCATCCTGTTTCTACATCAACCATCTGCTCGTGCAGCGGACGGCTCTCCGGAGTGGAGTTAGTGAAGTCATCGCGATTCGGTTCCTTGTTTCCCATACCGAATGAAGCGTATACTGTGTGCATGCGATTCACCGAATAGAATATTCCCGCCTTCGGATTGATGAACATGTAATTCACATCCTGCGGCAATTGATTGCCTGTGGAATCAAAACCGGTGAACGTATAACCGATCATTCTCAACTGTAGATCCGCGAATACACTTAGTTTTTCTCCGATTGCCTGGTTCAATTTCACATAGATGTTGTTATCCATTTTCTGTGCACTGTCGCGATAATATTTCTCGCCTAAAGTTGTTCCTGCAGGCAGACCGGTGGCCCAGATCAATTCGCCAAAATGGTTTCCATCATACATTGTGCTAGCGCCACCAATCGTTAGCTGAGTTCCTTTGTTATTGTTGTAGCGAGCTGCGAATGTTGCACCGTAATACCAGTTGTCGAGCCAGCGTCTCCGTATTAAATCTACATAAGCACCCGTTGAATCATCTATTCCGTAATTCGCTAGTTGATCTCCCTGACGATACTCTTCGTAAAATCCTTTTCCCTTTGTCCCAAACAAAGACAAGTTGAACATCCATTGCGGGTGCGACTGATAAGTGAAATGCAGCTGATAATAATCCTGACCGTAATCGTCTACCTGATCTTTATAGAACGCTTCATTTCCTGCGCTATCGATATACATTCCTGCAGGATTGTACGTGTAGTTACCTGCTTTGATGGAATCTTCAGGAACTCCGTACCAACACTGGTAAGTTCGTTCGCGACCGGAAAATGTAATTGCTTTGACAGTTAAACGCTCGCCATAATATCCGCCCGACAAATACCATGAACGCAGATCAGATTGTCCGCGATCAATAAATCCATCCGAACCCAATTGCGACATGCGCACATCGAAGCTCCATCGGTTGTTGATTATACCTGTTCCTGCTTTTGCAGTTGCGCGCCACGAATTGAATGAGCCGCCTGAAAACAATAACTCGCTATAAGCATTCTGGTGAACCGTTTCTGTTTGCAGATTCAATGATCCTCCAAAAGCTCCTGCACCATTAGTAGAAGTTCCGATTCCACGCTGGATCTGAATATTGTCTGTGGAAGAAGCAATGTCCGGAATGTCTACCCAATATGTTCCCTGCGATTCTGCATCGTTAACCGGAATACCGTTGATCGTAACATTGATTCGGTTCGCATCAGAACCGCGAATCCGAAGTCCTGTGTAACCCATGCCGTTGCCAGCATCTGATGTTGTAACAACCGAAGTCTGATTGCTCAATATATAAGGAAGGTCCTGTCCGAAATTGTTCGCTTCGATTTGTTTCTTGTCAATGTTGGTGAATGCCGTTCCTGATTTATCATCGACGCGTGTTGAGCTTACAACTACTTCATCGCGCATCAATGACGTTTGGTGCATCGTCATTGAGATTGTTGTCGAAACAAAATCAGCGCAATAGACCTGATCATAATATCCTAAGAAATGTGCTTTCACACAGAAGTCGGTTGAGTTGATTGAAAACTCAAAAGCTCCGTTAACGTCGGTCAGGTCACTCAGGTAGGTTCCGTCGACCGTTACCAGAACATACGACAAAGGAGTTCCTGTTGTATCCTTTACAGTTCCGCTAATGGTATACGGTTGCGCAAACGCAGTGAACGGAAGCAGGATTGCCACCAAAACTTTTAATAAATGTTTCATTCTACTTTCCTATTGCGATCAGAACATACAGTGCTTTCACCTGCTGCTTTGACCTATTTCCCTACGCAGGTTCTAACCTGATCAGGTGTGCGGTTAACAAAACACTCTCATGTTCTGTCTCCGCAGGGTATTATCTCAGCCCGCCTGTTACGGGGCACCCCTTTTGGATCGCAGCAAAAGTATAAAACGCGGCGACGCGGAGATACATGTTGCTCAAAATAATTTTGTGAAAGGAAAATCACTTTAGAGAATGTTGCAGAGGCTCAATTTTCGCCGCACCGCCTTTTTTCGCCGCGCCTCCGCGTTAATCGAAGTGACCAAAATGCTTCCGGATCGCGGTTATTGCACTTAACAACCGTGCTTCATACCGACCTGTCACTACTTCATAAGGTAACGCATGACTTTCCAGTTCCCGCTTATACCAGTTGAAAAAGTAATCGCGGCGCTGCGAGTTTACACGAACAGCATCAGCAACCCACGGCAAATCATTTGCCGTAAGCAGGTACAGATCATATTGCTTCGAAGAAATTTCGTTCTCTATCCATTCCGGACAAGTTCCGAATACGTCAATGCTCCAGACTTTGGATATGATGAGTTCTGTGTCGACAAACAGGAATTCATTCGCGCTGGCCTCCAGTCGTTTTTCCTGAGCTAGCTGTTCCCTGGAAATTTTCTCGATGTCTTCAATCTGGTATTCACCGGGATTCACATTCAGGTACTCTCTTGCATTCTCCGGAACCCAAACAGTCTGAAACCGCAAGGCTAGTGATCGCGCGAGCGTAGTTTTACCCGTGCTCTCCGCTCCAATCACTGCAATTTTTTTCAGGCCTTCAGACTTTTTCTCCATGTGTAGTAACCGGCTGCGGCCATAAATGTGTAAAAAATAAACAGCATTGCAAACAAGTACATCGATGGACCCTTGAAGAAATAGAGAACTGCACTACACGCATCAATCACAATCCAGAAAATCCAGTTCTCAATATACTTTCGCGCTGTCATCCATGTTGCAACAACGGCGAAAGTAGTTAATAGTGCATCGGTATAGGAGAATTGATTTTCACTATACGAAGCTGAGATGAATCCCAGAATAATTCCTGAGACGACTGCCAGCGATGAAACCATGAGCAATTCCCGCGATGGAATTTTTTTAATTTCGGCAGCACCTTTTTCTCCCCGGGTTTTACTCCATACAATCCATCCGTAGATTCCAAGCACCACGTAAAACACGTTGAGCAACGATTCATACCAAAGTGATTCGGAAAAATATACACCGACAGAAAGTCCTGAGCTCACAATTCCGAACGACCAACACCAAATGTTTTCTTTGATTGCAAGAAAAACATAAATAAGTGCGGTGATGGTTGCCGCCCACGTAATGGTATTGGTGCTCGCAATACTTTCAGCAATTGCTGCACCAATTCCGGAAGCCATACCTATTCGGTTGGGATTGAATTATTCATGCAGGTATCAACAATTTTGCGCCATGTTTCCACGGGCGATGCACTGTCCCATAAAGCGCTTGCAAATGCAATTCCTGTGAAGCCTAAATCGCTGCATCGAACAACAACATCAGAATTGGTACCTCCACGGGCTATAAGCGGAATGTCTGTTTTCCCGATCACAGCACGAATACTGTGTTCACTATATCCTGCATGAAAATTATTGGAAAGACGGTCGAATATACTGCCAAGGAATACGTAGTCGTACGATCCCTTGTTCGTATATACATGTGCGAGTTTATGAAATGAAGTTGAAACGGTAAGCGAATCGTTTTTCATTTGCAGAAACCGCATCCTCATCCACGTAGAGAATTTTCTTCTCCGATGAATGCCGGTAAGATGTATGCCTTTGAGATTATATGTTCCTGCAAGCTTGTGATGACTGTGTATGACGAGGCGATCGTGAAAATGGTCCGGAATGTTTTCAATGATCTTAATCATATCTTCCGTACTCATAGAAGGTTTACGGAGATGATAGATGTTAAGCCCACACTCAAAAAGTTCGGTGATGACCTTGGCTTCGTCGGTCCTGTTCTTGGAAGAGGAGATTACAATCAGCTTCATTTGTTGTGTAGGTCGCGGGAACCCGCAAATTGCGAAAATAATTCCGGGTTTGACTCAAGCGCGTTACCAATAACTACAATATCACTCCCGGCAGCAAAACATTGTGCAGCTTGTGCGGCCAACGTGATTCCTCCGCCGGTGAATAACAAGGTCGAAGTAGATTCGTTCACAGCAGCAATCAGTTCTGCAGGTACAATCTGTTCAGCGCCACTACCTGCTTCAAGATAAATAGCGCGTAATCCTAGTTGCTCACCAGCTAATGCTGTTGCTGCCGCAAGCTCCGGTTTGGTGTTGGGAACCGGCATCGACTGACTCATATAGTGTACTGAAGTCAATCTGCCGCTCTCTACAAGAATATAGCCGGTTGGAATTATTTCCAATCCCGATTGCTTTACACGAAGTGCAGCTTCAACATGACGTCCGATCAGCAGATCAGGATTACGGGAAGAAATTACGCTTAGCAATAAAATTGCATCGGCCTCTTTCACAACCTGTCCAACGTTGCCAGGGAAAAGTACAATCGGCACATTCAGATTGCTTCTGAGTAATCCGATGCAAGCTGAAATGGATTCCTCTCCTTTGAAACTGCTGCCTACGAGAAATAGATCCGGAGGATTTAATTTACACTGATTAAGCAATGCCTGAAGCTGCTCGGTTTTATCAGGATCGATCAGCACCGCCAGGCTCTTCAGCTTTTGCTTTTTTCGTTCGAGAAAATGAGCAAGCAGGTTAGTTTTCATCCGCGATTTCAGTCCAGGCCAGCATCATGTCTTCATGAACACGAAACAGGATGTTCCTTCTTAATTCAAGTGTTCCGTCCTTCAACACAGCATGTGCCAGTTCGGGCGACTCAATATCAACAAAAATATTACTTCTCATAAATACCGTATCGGTGCCATGGACTTTAAACATAGCTTCTTTCGCGGTCCAGAGTTGAGTAAGAGTTGCGGTGGTCGCATCAGCAAAGGTGATCAACTCCTGGTCATTCAAAAACTTGTGCTTCACCTTTTCAACTCTCGGATGAATTCTTTCTATATCAACACCACAAGCTATATCAGATTTCATCATCACGATTTTATCGCCGCTATGCGAAATTGATATGTGCTGCCCGCCTTCAATAATGGGTTTTCCTGTTGACAGGTAACCAAGCGTTGAGTTTCCGAATATCGTTGAATGCAAAATGAGCGTAGCCATGGATTGCTTAAACCGTGCTTCATTCGTGAATGTGTTGATAGTCTCAACCCCGCGTTCAGAGCAGATCCTTTTGAGTTCGATCACGCTCTCAGTGATTGTCCAACACATGATCGAACCGCGTTTCGTGTTTATCACCTCAGTTACAGGCATTTCAATTCAGCTTCAGGGTTCGGACGATTCACGGATTTCTTGTAATTTTGCAGTCCAATAAATTTAACGCCAACAAAAATGACCAAGACTGCCGTGGAATCAAAAGTACGCTATAAGGTTAAAGATATTTCTCTCGCTGAATGGGGAAGAAAAGAAATTAGGCTCGCTGAGGCTGAAATGCCGGGCCTTATGTCGCTCCGCAAAGAGTATGGTCCTTCGCAGCCGCTGAAGGGTGCGCGCATCGCAGGATGCCTGCACATGACAATTCAGACAGCTGTCCTGATCGAAACACTTATTGACCTTGGGGCGGAAGTAACATGGTCATCGTGTAACATTTTCTCTACACAAGACCATGCCGCTGCTGCAATTGCTGCTGCCGGAATTCCGGTGTTTGCGTGGAAAGGAATGAACAACGAAGAATTCGACTGGTGCATCGAGCAAACGCTTTTCGCATTCACCGACGATAAGCCGTTGAACATGATCCTTGATGATGGCGGAGATCTCACCAATCTGGTGTTCGATAAATTTCCTGAGCTGGCCAAGGATATCCGTGGCTTGTCGGAAGAAACAACAACAGGTGTTCACCGCTTGTATGAGCGGATGAAGAACGGAACACTGCTTGTTCCTGCAATCAACATCAATGACTCAGTTACAAAATCGAAATTCGATAATAAATACGGTTGCCGCGAATCACTCGTGGATGCAATCCGTCGTGCTACCGACTTAATGCTTGCAGGTAAAGTTGCCGTTGTTGCCGGTTACGGCGACGTAGGCAAAGGTTCTGCACAATCACTGAGTTCACAAGGTGTACGTGTGATCGTTACTGAGATCGATCCTATCTGTGCGTTGCAGGCTGCAATGGATGGATATGAAGTGAAGAAAATGGACGACGCGGTGAAGCGCGCGGACATTATCGTTACTGCAACCGGAAATAAAGACATCGTAACTGAGCGTCACTTCCGTTCAATGAAGCACAACGCAATTGTTTGTAACATCGGACATTTCGATACAGAAATTGACATGGCATGGCTCAACGGCAGTTATGGTGCATCGAAAGATGTAATCAAGCCGCAGGTTGATAAGTATACGATCGAAGGAAAAGACATCATCGTTCTTGCAGAGGGCCGACTGGTTAACCTAGGTTGCGCTACTGGACATCCTTCTTTCGTAATGTCTAATTCATTCACAAACCAAACGCTTGCGCAGCTTGAGTTGTGGACGAATACAAAAGCGTACGAGAAGAAAGTGTATGTACTTCCTAAGCATCTTGACGAGAAAGTAGCACGATTACATCTTGGAAAAATTGGTGTTGAACTCGATACGCTTACTGCTGACCAGGCGCAATACATCGGTGTTGCCGTTGAAGGTCCGTTCAAGCCAGAAGCTTACAGATACTAGGTCGCTGATATTTTTTTTGAGAATCCCGACTTCCGCAAGGAACGTCGGGATTTTTTTATTCCTGAATCCCGAAACGACACCAGAATTTAGTTCTGGATACGCAGCGTTGTTCCGTCGAATGTATTGGGATAACGCGTGAGCGGTATAATAGCCGGTCCCCCGATTGTACTTCCGTCACTGAACAAAAACTGTGAACCGCACGCATTGTCTTTCAGCAGTATGTTGCTGGAGTCAACCTCAATTATTGCTCCTGCTTCATCGGAATGAACCGGGCATGCACGATCATAGATCATAAATTCTCCCGGCGATTTTCTATAAACAATGAGACCATTATAACCACCCGGATAATATTTCCATCCTCCAACTGTTGTGAGCGCAATGTTCTGCGGATCGTTCACGTAAATCGTTAGACTCACATAAGCGTACGGTACACCTTGTTGCTCTTTTCTACATGAACACAGTATCACACAAATCAGAATTACTGTGAGCGTGCTGGCGAAATGTTTGTTGTCCTTCATCGTTTTACTCCCGTCTCCCGTCTCTAGTCTGTCGACTTGTTAAAACAAATTTACGCATTGAACTAAAGCGGCACTGTTTTCGTTATATGTTTGTGATGATGAGATATTGGAAGAAAGCAGTGTTTTTCATTCTGATGCTGGCATTCAGCGGTATTACGGATGTCTATGCTCAAGACGGAGGAAATGCAGAAGGTGGCGCGGGTACGCAGGAACCAGAAGGCACCGGTAAAGCAGATCGGCGTCAGGCGAAGAGAGATTGGAAGAAGAAACGCAGAGAGGAAATGAGCGCTGAGAAATCCAAGAAAGAGTACAACAAGAAGTACAATACCAAGAAAACCCGCAAGCGAATGAAGAAGGCGGAGAAGAAAGCGAAGCGGAATAATGAACATAAGCGCGAATTCTTCCTCAAGCGCTGGTTCAAGAAGCGCAAATAGCGGCCACTTATCCGGCCTATCTTACCACCTGTTAGATTTACCTGTATTGTTCGTGTTTTAGGTGTCCGGAAGTTGCCGAATCCGATTCCATTTCGCTAGGTTTGTAAAACGTTCTTTAACGGGTCTGACTCCCGAACCTGCCCCGGTTTTATTACCGGAAAATCCTGATATTTTTGATCAGGTCACAACACCATTTTCAGGGTCTGTTGTGTGCTCCGCTCCAACGTCCCCTCGGAAGCGGGTTGAAATCTGGAAGTATCTGTATTGTAGTGAGTTGCAAGGCCGAATGTTTGACATTTTTCAGACACTTTTCGGTGCTTTGGATGTGTAAATATTTGTTAATACTTTATTTGCTCGTCAGAAACAAAACTTTCTATATTTACCGACTTCAAACGCACGACCAATTTTATTTTAACACAAACAGAATCATTATGCTGCGAAAAATTTACGTTGCGATCATTTTGCTGCTTGCAACCACCGTGGTGGTTCACGCCCAAGGTGAAATCAGAGGGCAAGTTGTAGACAAGGCAACAAGAGAAGGAATTCCTTTCGCTGTTGTAACAACATCAAAAGGCGGAATAAATGCTGGCGGTACTACAACAGATCTGGATGGAAACTTTACTCTGAAGCCGCTTGGCGCAGGTGTCTATACCATCAAGGTGCAGTACACAGGGTACCAGACCACAGAAGTTCAGAACGTAATCGTTTCTGATAATAAGACAACTTATTTCACAACAACTCCGATTGAACTGAATCCAACTTCGGTTCAGATCAACGAGGTTGTGATCGTAAGCTATAAAGAACCATTGATCGATGCGGACATGAAGTCTGGTGGAACGGTAACGCGTGAGGAATTTCTCGCGATGCCTTCGAAGAACATCAACTCAGTTGCTGCGACAACTGCAGGTGTTTACCAGTCGGATGAAGGCGAAGGTCTTCAGATGCGTGGTCAGCGTGATGCAGGTACTGCATATTTCATCGATGGCCAGCGCGTTATCGGTTCTGCAGGACTTCCACAGCAATCGATCGAGCAGGTTAGCGTAATCACAGGTGGTGTTCCGGCAATGTTCGGTGACGCAATGGGTGGTGTCGTAAACATTACAACACGCGGACCGCAAAGCCAGTTCTTCGGTGGTGTTGAGTTGATCTCTTCGGAGGTTCTCGATGACTACGGTTACAACTTCGTTGGTTTCAGTGTTGGTGGACCGATCTGGGTGAAAAAAGATTCTATCAATGGCGATCGTCCTATCCTTGGATTTATTCTTTCCGGAGAAGGTGTTCTTGAAGCAGATCCTGATCCATCCGCAGTTGGTACTTATAAAGTAAAAGACTACAAGTTGGCGGAACTCGAAGCAAATCCGCTGCGTCCGGCTCCGAATGGTGCAGGTTTCGTACGTAACTCTGAGTTCGTAACAAACGATGATCTGGATAAGATAAGCGCACGTCAGAACGTTGGGACAAAAGCACTTCGTCTTAACGCGAAAATCGATTTCAAGCCAACTGAAAATCTGAACATCACACTTGGTGGTTCGATTGATTACGGTACAAAACATGATTTCGTTTATGAGTACGCGCTTTTTAATCCGGTAAACAACCCACAGGTAAACACGAATACATGGCGCGTGTATGCACGTGTTACACAGCGTTTCGGTTCTTCTACTTCAACCGATGAGAAAGCTACCTCGAACATCAAGAATGCATTCTACACCTTACAGGTAGGATATACTTCGTATAAAGAAATAACCCAGGATGATACCCACAAAGACCGTCACTTCGATTACGGTCATGTTGGCACATTCCACCAGTACAAGAGCCGTTTGCTCATTCCTGGACAGGTTGATTACTACGGAGATACTCTTCTTGGATTCGTACAGGCAGCATTCGCTGATTCTGCAATTACTTATTCTCCGTTCTACATGGATGCTGACGGAAACATGATCACTCCAAACCCATTGATGTCGAACTATACATCATATGTATTCGGAAATCTGGGTACCTATTCAGATCCTGACGGAACTCCTGAAACTGGTGATGAGTTCTACTCTATGGGAACTCCAGATAACCCTGGTAACACAGACGATATCCTTGCAAACCTTGGACTTCCGAACGGCTACCGTCCTACCGACGTTTATTCTTTGTGGTACAACACAGGCCGCCAGTACGGTGGTTACGCAATCGACGACAAAACGCAGTTCCGTGTTTCTACCAGTTTCTCAGCTGACATCAGGAATCACGCGATTCAGGTTGGTTTCGAATTCGAACAGCGAACTGAGCGTGGATTCAACGTGTCTTCACTCGGACTTTGGACACGTATGCGTCAGTTGGCTAACTACCACACAACACAGCTTGATCTTGCTAATCCAACAATGGTTGATTACGGAACTTATGATGCGTTCTTCTTCGAACGTTATTATGATGAACCACAGCAACGCTGGTTTGACCGCCAGATGCGTGAAAAGCTCGGTATGGACGCAAGCAATACAGACTTTCTGGACGTTGATGCATATTCTCCGGACTTCTATACACTTGATATGTTCAGCGCAGATGACCTTCTGTTGGATGGTAATAACATGGTGAGTTATTTCGGTTATGATTACACCGGGAAGCGCACAAAAGGAAATGAGTCGTTCGACGATTTCTTCACTGCGAAAGACGGCAACGGAAACTTCTCCCGCGCTATCCCTGCATTCCGTCCTATTTATATGGCCGGTTACATCCAGGATAAATTCGACTTCCGCGACATCAAGTTCAACGTTGGTCTACGTATCGATCGTTTCGATGCTAACCAGCCCGTACTGAAGAACAAGTATCTGTTCTACGAAGCGAAGACAGTTAAGGAAGCAACTAACTTCACTCACCCTGATAACATGGGCGATGATTATATTGTTTACGTTGACGATGCGGATGCTCCTACTGCAGTGCTCGGTTACATGAACAATGGTACCTGGTATGATGGAAGCGGTAACGAAGTTGCTGACCCTGCTGTTATTGCACAGCCTTCTAATACTGGTCGTATCACTCCTTACCTGGTAGACCCAAGCGCAACTCAGGTGAACTCGAAAGCATTTAAAGACTACGAGCCACAGTTGATGTTCATGCCACGTATCGCATTCGCATTCCCTATCTCTGAAGAAGCAAACTTCTTCGCACACTATGATGTATTGACACAGCGCCCTACAAGCGGTTACCGTCTTGACCCGCTGCAGTATTACTTTATTGAGAACCGTGTTGGTTTGTTCAACAACAACCCTGATCTGAAACCACAGCGCACAACTGATTACGAGCTTGGTTTCACTCAGACATTGAACGAGCGTAAGAATGCAGCGATTACACTTTCTGCTTTCTACCGTGAAATGCGCGACATGATTCAGGTTGTTTCTGTGAACTACGCTTACCCTGTTAACTACCTTACTTATGGTAACATTGACTTCGGTACAGTAAAAGGTTTCACAGTAGCTTATGACCTTCGTCGTACAGGTGGTGTTCAGCTTACAGCATCCTATACACTTCAGTTCGCTGATGGTACAGGATCGGGTGCAACAGAAGCACAGAACCTTGTAAGTAACGGTCAGCCTAACCTTCGTACTACAGTTCCTCTGGATTTCGATCAGCGTCACGCAATCGTAACAAACATTGACTACCGTTTCGGATCTGGTTCTAATTACAACGGCCCGATTTGGACCCGCAAGAACGGTGATGAAATCAAGTGGCTGGATAACGTAGGAGCAAACATGGTTATCCGTGCAGGTTCTGGAACACCTTACACCCGTCAATCGAACATCACTCCTGAAGCACAATTTGGTGTTCAGAAGCGTCAGGTTCTTGACGGATCTGTAAACGGATCACGTTTGCCTTGGCAGGTTCGTGCTGACCTTCGTATTGACAAGAACATCGACCTTTCATGGGGCGCTGGCGACAACAAGAAGATGGCAAATCTGAATGTTTACTTACAGGTGCTGAACGTCCTGAACACCAAGAACATTCTGAATGTTTACCGCTACACTGGTAATGCTGATGACGACGGTTATCTCTACGCTGCATCTACACAGAACGCAATCGCAGCTCAGAACAGCGAGCAGTCATTCCGTGACCTCTATACTATTAAGATTAATAACCCATCGAACTACAGCATCCCTCGCCGTGTTCGTATAGGTGTAATGCTTGACTTTTAAACGACCGCGTGATTTCCAAATACACCAAACAAGGAAGTAGAAACTAAAATGAATTTGACAATGAAAATCACTCGTAAAATTTTGCTCCCTGCGATTGCGATTCTTGCTCTCTCTGCTACGGTAGATGCGAGGGAGAACGGGGCTTCGGGTCGTCTTGCCGGCAACGGTAACAGGAACGGCTCAAGCGAAGACCTGGCGGCAACATGTACGCCTGCAGCTGCAAAGACAGATCTTGACATCAACAACGTTCGCACGACCATCATGACTGGTGGTGATATGTGGTGGGATTTGACCACTGCGCGTTATGAAATTCCTAAGGGCAGCGGTGCTCACGCAATTTTCGCCGGTGCACTGTGGATCGGTGGACTTGACGCGGGTGGACAGCTGAAAGTTGCTGGTATGACTTACCGTCAGACTGGTAATGACTTCTGGCCTGGTCCGCTCGATACTGTAGCGGTTTCAATTGAAGGCTCAGTATGTAATGAGTTCGACCGTCACTGGAAAATCACCCGTAAAGAGGTGGACGATTTCGTAACCAACTTCACAACGCCTATCCCGGGCTATTCGACACCACTGGTGATTCAGAACTGGCCGGGTAATGGTAACTCATCTGATGGACAAGGTCGTTACCTCGCTCCATTCGTTGACGTTGATGGTGACGGATTCTACAACTATCAGGCAGGTGACTATCCTGGATACGACGTAACCGGTTCTGCTGGTTGTACGCGTTTCCAGCTTTTCGGTGACCAGACGTTGTGGTGGGTGTTTAACGACAAAGGAAACGTTCACTCTGAAACAGGTGCTGCTGCAATCGGTCTGGAAATCCATGCTCAGGCATTTGCTTTCACTACGAATGACGAGATCAACAACATGTCATTCTATTCTTACAAGATCATCAACCGTTCTACGGTTCAGATGAATGACACGTATTTCGGACAGTGGACAGACGCTGACCTTGGTGATGCATTTGATGACTATGTTGGTTGCGATGTAGCGCGTGGACTTGGTTACACTTATAATGGTGATGCAAACGATGGTGCAACTGCTCAGGCAGGTGCCGGTACTTATGGTGCAAATCCTCCTGCGGTAGGCATGGACTTCTTCGAAGGACCAATTGCTGATACAGGTGACCTTGTGGATAATGACCGTGATGGAGTTACTGACGAAGTAGGTGAGCAGATCATCATGTCGAAGTTCGTTTATTACGATAACGACTTCTCGGTTCGTGGTAACCCTGAAAACGCAACTCACTTTTACAACTATCTCTCCGGCTTCTGGAAAGACGGCTCGCCTTTGACTTATGGTGGAAATGCTTATGGCGGAACGACCATTTGTGATTTCATGTTCCCTGGTGATAGTGACCCACTTGGATGGGGCACGAATTTCCAGCCACAGGCATATTGGGATGAAGTAATAGCGGGAAATCTTCCGAATGACCGTCGTATGCTTCAGTCTGCAGGACCTTTCACGCTTCAGCCAGGTGCGATCAACTACATTACTGTAGGTGCTGTTTGGGCACGTGCAGGTAGCGGTGGTGCAACTGCTTCAGTTGATTTGATGCGCAGCACAGATGACAAGGCTCAGCGTCTTTTCAATAACTGTTTCCGTACGCTTGATGGTCCTACAGCTCCGGATCTTACTATCCAGGAATTGAACCAGGAATTGGTTATCTACATCACGAACAAAGAAGGTACTAACAACTATCTGGAGCGTTACGAAGCTTACGATCCGGCGATTGTTTATTCTACGCTTGATCCGGCACTTGCAGGCATCGACACTACCTTCAACTTCGAAGGTTACCAGTTGTTCCAGTTGAAGGATATTACTGTGACCACCGCAGATCTTTACAATCCTGATAAGGCGCGTTTGGTTGCACAGTGCGACATTCAGAATGGTGTATCACAACTCGTGAACCGTGAGTTCGATCAGACTCTTAGTGCTGATGTACCACAGGATATGACTATTGAGGCTGGTGATGAAGGAATCGTTCACTCATTCTCGGTGACAACAGATGCATTTGCAGCTGGAGACAACCAACTGATCAACCATAAGACGTATTACTATATGGTACTCGCTTATGCGTATAACAATTACCTCACTTATGACGACGTAACATTCGATGCGAATAACCCGCTTGCTGCTTCGAACATCGGGCAGAAAAAGCCGTACCTCGCAGGTCGTAAAAACGTTCGTCCATACACTGCAATCCCTCACATCACATCACCTGAAGCAGGTGGAACAGATCAGCCTGCAAATTATGGCTCTGGTCCTAAGCTTACGCGTATTGAAGGTTGTGGTAACGGAACCAACATGATTGAGTTAACTGGAGAAAGTGAAGCAGCAATCGTTGCAGCTACTGCGGTTAATGATGGAGGTGTTGCACGTATTGACAATATCACATACCAAGGTGGTGCAGGTCCGGTGAACATTAAAGTTATCGACCCATTGAACGTTCCTGTTGGCGATTTCACAATCCAGCTGAAAAACAACCCAGCGAGTCAGGTTACCGTGAAAGACACTGCAACATGGATACTCAACGAAGTTGACGGAAACGGAAATCCAATCAGAAGTTGGGCATCTGATACATCAATCAACTTCTTTTCGGTGTATGCAAATGAGCAGATCATTCCTGAGATAGGAATGTCAGTAACCTGGAGCCAGACACAATATCCTGGACTTGGTAACAACCCTGATAAGAACGGATATATCGCTTCTTCAATGACGTTTGCAGATCCTACGAAGGATTTCCTCACGGGTATTGTAGATGACGACAGTCAGTCTGAATACAACTGGATCCGTGCAGGTACAACTTCGGGCACCGGAGTTTGCGTTGCAGATTTCAACGACCGTTTTGTAGGTGTCAATCCGATTGACGAAAATGGTGACTTTGAGAAAATCGTTGATGGTCGTTGGGGGCCTTACCGTTTGGCTGCGTATGCACCAACACCTACCACTGCGACAATCTGCTATACAGCTGGACCAGGATGGCAACCAACTGCGGTAGCTGCAATTCAGAATAAGATCGATAATCTTTCGAACGTTGACATTGTTTACACGAACGACCGTTCGAAGTGGACCCGTGTGTGCGTACTTGAAACAGGTGCGACTTACCTTCTTAACGAAGGACAGCGCGAAGCATTCCACCTGCGTGATGCGGCATCAGTAGATAAGTACGGACGTACCGGAGACGGTGCTGTTACGAACGATCCGAATGATGCAGATTACATCGCTGCAACTGGTATGAGTTGGTTCCCGGGTTACGCAATCAACCTTGAGACCGGCGAGCGCCTTAACATGGCGTTTGGTGAAAACTCCGGATTGACTTCAGATAACGGTCGCGACATGTTGTTCAACCCGACCGACAAGCAATTTAATTACGATCAAACGAACAACAACTTCGACGTAATCTTTGGTGGCATGCACTACGTGTACGTGTTCGGTCACAATGGTAACGCACGTTACACTTCAGGTGTTCTTCTGAATGAGTTGAAAGATATTCCGGCTTATGACAATGGTCAGGCGATGTGGAAGATCATCAACTCAGATAACACAGCGAACCCTGAATTACGTGAAGTGTTTGCAGACGGAATGTGGACTTCGATTCCTGTGCTTGATGAGGAATTCGCGTCATGGACCTGGGGAGCTAACTACACTGAAGCAAGTGTAATGCCTACCGAAACTCGTGTGCGTTTGCGTATGGCTAAGCCTTACCGTCGCTTCTTCAACGGTATCACTGCAGCGAACTTTGTTCTTGCTTCAGACAGCGCTGCGGCGCCTGCGAACATGAATAACCCTATGTACGCGTTCAACACTGCTGATCTCAAGACAACAACTGACGATAATCTTTCAGCGGTTGAAGCACTTGAGCTGATCAATGTTGTTCCGAATCCTTACTACGCTTACTCCGGATACGAGAAGAACCAGTTCGATAACCGCGTGAAATTCACGAACCTCCCTGAAAAGTGTGAGATTAAGATTTACACGGTGAACGGTACACTTGTAAGAAGGTTTACAAAGGATTCTCCTCAAACTTATCTCGACTGGGATCTGAAGAACCAGGCCGGCATCCCTGTGGCCAGCGGTCTCTACATCGTCCATGTAAATGTTGATGGAGTAGGTGAGAAGATTCTCAAGTGGTTTGGTGTGATGCGTCCGATTGACCTCGATTCGTATTAACCCTGAAAGGATCCATGAATTTCCAATTCTTAAAGCATAAGCACGAGACTATGAAAACAACATATAAAATAGTTGCAGCGTTTCTAACGGCAACTTTGATTGCCGGTTCAGCAGGTACTGCGATCGCTGGTAACGGAGACCGTGCAGGTCAGGCCGGAGCCACCGAATTGCTGATCAATCCATGGGCAAGAAGCACAGGTTGGGGCGGAGCAAATGCTGCTTCGGTTCACGGACTTGAGGCGATGTACATGAACGTTGCCGGAACAGCATTCACAAAGCGTACAGAACTGATGTTCGCCCATACTAACTGGTTGGGTGGAACAGGAATCGGAATCAACGCGTTCGGGTTTACCCAGCGCGTAGGTGAAACCGGTGCAATCGGACTGGGCGTAATGTCAATGGACTTTGGCGATATCCAGATCACAACTGTTGACCTTCCTGAAGGCGGCGTTGGAACGTATCATCCTACTTTCACCAACATCGGACTTTCCTATGCTAAAGGATTCTCCGAGAATATTTACGGTGGAATTGTGGTGAAAGCAATTTCTGAATCAATCGCTGACGTTGCTGCGCGCGGGGTATGCCTCGATGCAGGTATTCAGTATGTAACAGGAAAAATGGAGCAGGTGCATTTCGGAATTTCTCTTCGGAACGTAGGGCCGCGTATGCGTTTCTCCGGCGACGGTTTGTCGTTCCGTGGTACTTCGCCAAATGGTAATTATGCAATGACACTAGAACAGCGTACTGCTGATTTCGATATGCCAACGCTGATTAACATTTCCGGTGGGTATGATATCTACTTCGCGAAGGACAGCACAAACCAGAAAAATCACCGTGTGACACTTGCCGGTACTTTCACTTCGAACTCTTTCTCTAAAGATGAGTTCCGTTTTGGTGTTGAGTACGCATGGCGTTCAATGTTGATGATCCGTGGTGGTTACGTTTATGAAGAAGGTATCACCAAAGTTGAAACACGCTCTACCTGTTTCACAGGTCCAAGTGCCGGCGTTTCCCTGGAACTTCCATTCGGTAAGAAAGGGTCAACTTTTGCAATAGACTACTCTTACCGTACAACTAACCCGTTTAACGGAGTACACAGCTTCGGGGCCCGCCTCAATCTGTGATCTTTAGCTAAAGGATTTTTACTACATTTGATAATAACAGGAGAGTCCCTGTTCACCCCGGTGAACAGGGATTCTCCTTCTGTTTTAAGTCACATCTCCAAAACCCATAAATATGTCACAGATCGTCTATTTCACCGAAGAAGGGCTTCAGAGGCTCAAGGATGAGCTGCACTACATGAAAACGAAGGAAAGGCCATCCATTTCGAAGCAAATTGCTGAGGCAAGGGACAAGGGGGATTTGTCGGAAAACGCCGAATACGACGCTGCAAAAGAGGCGCAGGGCCTGCTTGAGCTTAAGATATCGAAGATGGAAAGCACGTTGAGCAACGCCCGCATCGTGGACGAAACTCAGCTTGATACATCAAAGGTGCTTATCCTGTGCAAAGTCACCATCAAAAACGTGAAAACAGGGCAGAAGATGACGTATTCGCTGGTTCCCGAAAACGAAGCGGACCTGAAGACAGGTAAGTTGTCGGTGAGCTCACCAATTGCCAAAGGTCTGCTTGGCTGCAAGATCGGCGATAAGGCTGAAGTGACTGTACCGAACGGCAAGATGACTTTCGAGATTCTCGAAATCGCACGATAATGGCAAGCATCTTTTCGAAAATTATAGCCGGAGAAATTCCTTGCTACAAAATTGCCGAGACGGAAAACTGCCTGGCGTTTCTCGATGTTTTTCCGCTTGCACATGGTCACGTACTCGTTGTTCCCAAAAAAGAAATCGATTACATTTTTGATGTGGATGATGTACTGCTCACAGAAATGCATCTCTTCTCAAAGAAAGTTGCTCACGCAATCGGTAAAGCAGTTCCATGCCGCCGCGTAGGAGTTGCGGTGATCGGACTTGAAGTGCCACATGCACACATTCACCTTGTGCCCTTGAATACAGTCCAGGATATTAATTTCTCGAGAGAAAAATTGAAGCCGACTGTTGCGGAACTTGAAGCGGTTGCGGAGAAGATCCGGGCTGCGCTCGTATAAACCTTAAAGGTTTTTAAAACCTTTAAGGTTTAGAGCGACGCTTTACTTCACGCGCCGGATTTCCGCTCACAAACGATTCCCAACTGCCATATTTTTTTCCGTCGCCAATTGGATTTTTTCCCTGAAAAAAATGGCACACCGCTGCTGCGAGTCCATCCGTAGCATCGAGGAATTTAGGCATGTCTTTGATCGCAAGTAATTGCTGCAGCATTTTCGCCACCTGCTCTTTCGAAGCATTTCCGTTTCCGGTAATCGACATCTTGATTTTTTTCGGACTGTATTCGTGAACAGGAATATCGCGCGTTAATGCAGCTGCAAGTGCTACACCTTGTGCACGTCCAAGCTTAAGCATAGACTGAACGTTCTTGCCGAAGAAAGGTGCTTCCACGGCAAATTCATCGGGCATGTGTTTCGAGGCGAGTTCGGTTGTAGTTTCGAAAATGCGCTTGAGTTTCAGTGCGTGGTTCTCCAATTTCTCGAGCCGGATTACACCTAAATCAACGAGTTCCATTTTTTGTCCGCGGCAGACAATAACACCGAAACCCATGATGTTTGTTCCGGGATCGATTCCGAGAATCACTTTCTCTTTTTGCAGTACAGGTGTTTTCCGTGCGCTCACAGGTCTTTTGCTACATTTACTGAACTGGCATCATGGAGAATTCCAATCGTATAATTCTTGGTAGAGTTTTAAAGGTAGCAATTGTTTTGATCGCTGCCGTGATGCTGGTATTAGCGCTCCGGAAATTCCTGGCCAACGAAGAAGCGATAGATCTGTTGAGGTTTGCATCAAGAGAAAATCTTCCCACACTCCTTGTGATCTTATTGTTGCTGCCGCTGAACTGGTTTCTCGAAACTGCGAAATGGAAAAAATTGGTTTCCGCTTCCGAAGAAATTTCCTGGAGAGAAGCATGGAGCGGAGTATTGGCCGGACTTGCAATAGGATCTGCCACGCCTAATCGCATTGGAGAATTCACGGGAAGAATTTTTCAGCTGAAGAGAACCCCGTTGCAGGATGGAATAGTATTTACGCTGATCAGCTCTATGATGCAGGTTGCAGTAACGGTTGGTTTCGGCGTGCTTGGTATGTTAATGACGGATCCCGATCAATACATTCACAGCAAGAAAGCATTTATCTGGACCGCGGTTGTAGTTGGACTTGCGTGTTTCGTTCTGGCGTACGTGTGGACTTCACGCGGCAAAATAGCAAATTACCTTTCTGCAATGCGCAAAGCAGATACCCGGGTTCTTTTTCCCGTTGCAGGATATTCTACGCTGAGATATCTCGTGTATTCCCTGCAGTTTTTTCTCATGCTGCGCATTTGCGGAGTTGAATCATCAGGAATTGATTTGTGTTGGGCAATTGCGGTAAACTACCTGGCAGTAACAATTATACCTTCTATGATGTTCACTGAAATAATTGTTCGCGGAACTGTAGCCGGCGGAGTAATCGGTGGGCTGTGCGGAAATCCCGGTGCTGCTGCACTTGCGGCAATTGTACTGTGGATGATCAACGTTGGAGTTCCTGCCGGAGTCGGATTGTTTTTCGTGAAGAACCTTACTTTTTTCAGCAGGAAATGATGGACGATTTCATATGGTTAGTGTCACATGTGGTCGTATCTGCGTACGGTTTGTTGCTGATCATTTGCGTGATTGGCTTCCGGAACACGAAAAATAAAACGGCAGCGTCCACATTGCAGAAAAGTGTTGCAGTGGTGATCGCAATCCGGAATGAAGCAGAAAATATTCCGACGTTGCTGCAGGCACTTGAGGCGCAGGAAACCGACGCTCCGTTCGAAGTAATAATTGTTGATGATCATTCTGAAGACGGTTCATTGGAATTGGTTCGTAAACATTGGGCGAAGAAAATTCAGGTTCAGGTATTGGAGAGTCGTGGCAAAGGCAAGAAGGATGCGTTGACAACCGGAATTTTATCGACAGCAGCGGAAGTCATTCTTATCACTGATGCAGATTGTATTCCAGACGCGGGATGGGTGGCAACTATGGCAAATGAATTCAACGATCCATATTGCACTTTCGCATGCGGAATGGTTCGTCCGAAAAACAGCGACGGTGTACTGGGGGCGACACTAGCAATTGAAACGGTTTGCCTGCAGGTTGTATCAGTCGGAATGTTCAAGATTGGAAATCCGATCATGTGCAATGGAGCAAATATGAGTTTCACACGACAGTTCTTTACAAACGTTCAGGGATTCACAAACGACACTTTTGTTTCCGGCGACGATGCTGCATTATTGGCGAAAGCGAAAATGTACACTCCTGCCGGAATTCGCTGGGTGAAAAGTCAGCATGCGATGGTTTCTGCACCCATGGCTGTTACAATGAAAGATGCAATCACACAAAGGCATCGCTGGTTATCGAAGGCGAACGGCTTTTCAAGTCCTGTACAAACAATAGCTGCGATTGTGTTTCTGGCCTTGCAGCTTTTCCTGCCTGCTATATTGCTTTTTGAGCTGCTCAACTGGGGCGACAATCCATTTATAAGCACTTTGCTGATCAAAATGGGCGTTGAGCTTTTGTTGTTATCTTTAGCAGCCTCCTTTTTTAAGGAAGCCAATGCCATTATCATGTTGCCGGTTTCAATAGTGTTGTATTGCATCATTTCAATAGGTGCAGTGTTCAGGCTATTCAGTAGCGATGTCGAATGGAAAGGGCGAACCTGGAGAAAAGGCCGAGTACGATGAAAGAAACGCGCGATAAATCGTTTTCACTGGCTTCATTTGCATGGCAGCGTCTCAAGCGCAACCGCCTTGCGATGTTTGGCATTGTGATCATCATCATACTCATGGTGATGTCGATTCTCGGTTATCTCATCACACCGGACCGTAGCCCTGATGCTGCAACGCACATCGAGGAAATCAGCATCCGTAAACCAGGTTTCTCCAGCCAGATCATTAAGCTGAAGAAGAACATAGCACCAATCGACCAGAACATTTTCACCACGATGATATTCGGCAGACCGAATGAATTCGAATTTCACGCGCTGAAAAAATATTGGTTCAAGGGAAACGATATTTTATGGGAAGAATATCATGACGACACAGCGGTGGGCCGTATCTGGCGTTATCCGCTCGCCGATGCGCTTTACGCGATCAATCCGGCGTTTCCCATTGTAAGCGACTCGATCAACGGAACCGTAGATTTTTACGCTTACGGACAGGGCCAAAAAATTCATAAAACCGTTGACGAATTGCGGGCGGAAATACTCGCCAACATCGGGGAAGAGCATTTCCTGTTGGGGACTGATCATTTCGGTCGAGATCTACTCAGCCGTCTGATGATCGGTTCGCGGATATCGTTGTTCGTAGGAACTGTTTCCGTTCTTATTTCGGTGATCATCGGAATCCTGATGGGAGCACTCGCCGGATTTTTCCGTGGCTGGGTCGATGATCTCATCATGTGGATCATTAACGTGGTGTGGTCTATTCCAACGCTCTTGCTTGTAATTGCAGTTGCGCTTGTACTTGGTCGCGGCATCTTCCCGATTTTTGTCGCCGTAGGATTAACGATGTGGGTAGAAACAGCGCGACTGGTTCGTGGACAGATTCTCAGCGTGCGTGAAAAAGAATTTGTGGAAGCGGGCAGGGCACTTGGGTTTTCGAATAGCCGATTGATCATCAAACATATCCTTCCGAATGTAATGGGTCCGGTGATCGTGGTATCAGCGAACAATTTTGCTTCTGCGATTCTGATCGAAGCAGGTTTGAGTTACCTCGGTATCGGTGTGATGCGTCCGACTCCATCATGGGGCATGATGATCAGCGAATACAAGGGCTATATTCTCACGGGTGATGCTTATCTGGCAGTACTTCCGGGAATAGCGATTATGCTGGTTGTAATGGCATTCAAATTACTTGGTGATGGTCTTCGTGATGCGATTGATACGAAGATGGCTGAGGACGATAAAATTATGACGTAGTTTCCGGCTCAATTAAAACCTTAAAGGTTTGAAAGAAACCTTTAAGGTTTTATTGAGGCGCCGAGTTGTGAACAAAGGTTGAGGACGGACGGGTATTTTTCTAATTTTACGAAACACACACACTCCGTCCTGACGAGCTACGCTGTCACGACGGACTAAATAACACACTATGCATATTGCAATTGCCGGAAATATCGGCTCCGGTAAAACAACCCTCACAACCCTTCTCTCCAAGCACTACGGTTGGCAGGCTTTGTATGAAGACGCGGATGAGAATCCTTACCTCAGTGATTTTTACGAAGACATGCAGCGTTGGTCATTCAACTTGCAGATCTACTTCCTGAATAGTCGCTTTGCACAGGTACAGGAAATCCGCAATAACGGAAAGAGCGTAATCCAGGACAGAACGATTTTTGAAGACGCGCATATTTTCGCACCGAACCTTCACGCAATGGGTTTGATGACCACGCGGGATTTCGAAAACTATTTTTCGCTTTTCCGTTTGATGGATTCGCTCGTGAAAGCACCGGATCTTATTATCTACCTGCGTGCATCTGTTCCGATACTCGTGCAGAACATTCAGAAGCGCGGTCGTGATTACGAGAACGCAATCCGTATTGATTATCTCAAGCGTTTGAACGAACGTTACGAAGCGTGGATTTCAACCTACGATGCCGGTAAACTACTCATCATTGATGTAGATGAGAATAAGTTCCACGAAGACCAGGAACATCTCGGAAATATTATTCAGAAGATTGATTCGAATATTAACGGGTTGTTTTAAGCCAACTTCCGTCCGTCATTCTTCGGCTCCGCTCAGAATGACTCATTCAGAAATAAAAAATCCCGACTCACTTAGCCGGGATTTTTTATTTATCAATTCTTGTTCTTAATGTCCGTGCTCGGCGCAACCGTGTCCTGAAGCGTCAGCAGTTTTGCATTTGCCTTCGCACTTTCCGTCTGTCATAACGCAAACGCCGGCGTGAGAAACGCATTCTGCTTTCTGCTCTGCTGTGCAACCCATTTCGTCACACTTCTTTCCGCACTCTTCTTTCGTCATGTGCATGCAAACTGTCATGTCGCACTTACCGTCCATGCCGCAGCAACCAGGTGCACCTGCAACGCATTCGGTTGCACAGTTGCTGTTATCTGCATTCATCGATCCCATTCTGTCGATACCGACGATATAAGGAGCAATT
>CAYUTR010000022.1:0-26553 GCA_964447465.1 uncultured Chryseobacterium sp. | reverse complement strand
AGTACACTACTTCGCGCGCATCCGTTGCTGTGAAGATTGATGGAGTCCTCGACGACGCTGCATGGCAAGGCGTGGCGATCGCGGATATGTTCGAACAGAACAATCCCGTCGAACATGGTGTTGTTCGCAATCAGACCGAAGTAAAAATCATTTACGATAATGTTGGCATCTACATCGGAGCGATGATGTACGACAACGCACCCGACAGCATTGGTAAACAATTAGGCATTCGAGACGACTACAATCTTGTAGCAGATCAGATCCGGATTGTTTTTGACACCTATAACACACAGCAGGATGCATTCGATTTCAGTGTATCCGCTTCGGGCGTTCAATTCGACAACCGATTCTCGGATTTTAATTACAATGCCGTCTGGAGAAGCTCAACACAAATTGTCTCCAATGGATGGGTTTGCGAAATGCTTATTCCATGGTCGGCATTACGCTTTCCAACAGGCAATAACGATTGGGGATTACAGATCACCCGCCAGATTACGCGCTGGAATGAATTCGATCAGTGGGCGTTAACACCCAAGAACGTTTCGAACAGCATGAAGTATTGGGGATTGCTCAAAGGTCTCAATGATATTGATGCGCCGGTCCGTCTTTCGCTGACTCCATACTTCAGTATGATCTATCAGGACGATGATCGTTTTGGTGCTTCAGAACCGGAATTGAGTCTTGCTGGAGGCATGGATCTCAAATGGGGAATCAATGAGAGCTTCACAGTTGACATGACGCTTCTTCCTGACTTCTCGCAGGTACAAAGTGATAACGTGGTGAAGAACCTTGGTGCCTTCGAACAGACATTCAGCGAGCAGCGTCCGTTCTTCACGGAAGGAGTTGATTTATTCCAGCGCGGTAATTTGTTTTATTCGCGCCGAATCGGAAAAACACCTTCCGAATTCTATTACGCATCCGCCGGACTCGATTCCAACGAAGTGCTCACCAAAAATCCGAGTCGGGCGAAATTGCTCAATGCTACCAAGGTTTCCGGAAGGACCAATCAGGGCATGGGTCTTGGCATTCTGAATGCGTATGTCGACAATACGTATGCTACTGTCCAGGATACGCTCACGGGAAACTCGCGGAAAATTCTGACAGAGCCGCGATCGAATTACAACATCTTCGTAATCGACAAACAACTCCAGAACAGTTCGAATTTTTATTTCATCAATACGAATGTAATCCGGACTGCAGGTTATAGGAGTTCCAATGTCACTGGTGTAGGAACTACGCTCAATAACAAAGCAAACACGTATGCAGTTGATGCAAATGGCGCCGTTAGCAATGTACTCTATCCAACAAACTCTGACGGAACAAGTGAGTTCACTTCAGATATCGGGTACAAGTATTTTGTTGGAATGAGAAAGACCAGCGGAGCGTGGCAAGCCGGAATCGCAAGAAATGTCAGCAGCAAACTGTGGGACGCAAACGATCTGGGAATCACGTTTGAAAATAATTTTGCTTCGAACAGCTGTTTCGTGTCGCATCAACTTTTCAATCCGAAATGGATTTTCAATTACGCATCAAACGATCTTAATCTGAATTACAATTACAATCTGGGAACCGGCAAGCTCACTTATTTCGGAATTAACCTTTTCAATTACTTCTCCTTCCGGAATTTCTCCAGCTACTTCATCGGAATGGAATACACGCCGTTTGATTTCTATGATTACTTCGAGCCGCGGGTTCAGGGACGCGTATTCCTTCGTACACGCCTTCAGAATGTGTTCATGGGTTACGGAACCAACTACAGTAAAAAATTCAGTTTCGGAGTTGAATTGTATGGAGGTAAAACAGCAGTAGTGTCTCCAACTATTCCGGCAAATCCATGGTTTGGTGGTTCAGTGCGCTTTACGTGGCGTGCAAGTGACAGGATTTCCCTTCAGTACAATCCGGGCTTTCACATCGACGATGGTGACCGTGGTTGGGTGAACATTGAAGACGACGGTACTATCGTTTTCGGACGCCGCCTCTTGCGCAACATTGAACAATCGTTTCAGGCGAGTTATGTGTTCATGCGCAACATGTCGATTTCAATGACTGGCCGTCACTATTGGGCAACCGGCAAGTATTTAGGTTACTATGTCTTGCAGGAAGATGGTACGTTACATGATTATGTTACCTATCCGGGAAATCACAATTTCAGTTTCAACTCGATCAATGCGGATGTGGTTTACCAATGGATTTTTGCCCCTGGTAGTATTCTCTCTGTTTCTTATAAGCTGAACACAATGAGTGAAGAGCAGCAGATCAACTACAGCTACAAGTACAATTTCAAGACTACGATGCAGGCGCCACAGTTGAATCAGGTTTCAGTGCGGGTGTTGTACTATCTCGATTATCAGTACATCACGGCAGCTTTGAACAGAAAATAGGAACGAATGCAGTCTTGCGGTAGGCTGTCATTTTCCTCCGCTGGCTAAAGCCAAGCGGCGATCATTTTGTTTAATTGTCGGGATGTGGTGGGGGAAAAAATGGCTTCGCCATTTTTTCCCCCACCTTTATTAAATGAAAGCAAAATGATTGCCGCACGATTTATCGCGCGGATGCCGAGTTTCTAAACTGTAGTGATGGGACTGCCTACTGCCAAACTGCACTACGGCCTACTGTATTTCATCACAAAATCATTCATGTAATATCCACCGCCGATATCAAAGTCTTTCACTTCTTCAATCACAAATCCAACCTTGTAGTAGAAGTTGATCGACTTGTAATTCATACGGTTCACCGTAAGACGAATTGTTTTTGTTGCGGGATTCAGCTCCAGCATTTCATCAAACACCTTCTTCCCTATTCCTTTTCCTTGTAAAGCCGGATCAATGTAGAATTTATGAATGAACAATTCTCCTTCGGCAGGTTTACTCCATGATGTGTAGCCGATTGTTTTATCTCCATCGAGAATAAAACAAAACGTTTGTCCCGATTTCATATGCTCCACTACATTTTCTGGAGTGTGCATATGGCTAAGCATGTATTCCACCTGGGCGTTCCCGATAATAGGCGGATAATGCACGCGCCAGATCTGTTCTGCGAGCGCAGTAATCGCTCCAGCATCGGCATGTTCTGCCTTTTTCAGCTTCAATTTGAGAGGGGATAAAACATCCATAAGATGCTGCCAAAGATAAAGTCACTCAATTAGAACATTATTAGGAATTTCAGCAAAACCTGTGTGAAAACGGGAATTTCCTTGCATCAACGGGTAAACAAAGTAAATTAGTTCACCTTATCCTACCTGACTATGAAATTCCTTCCGTCACTTTTGATCTGCGCGATGCTTACCGGTGTAACCAACCTTCAGGCGCAAAATAGAGTCATGATCTTGCAACCTGGCGATAGTATCGGCAACAAACTCAAACTGCCAAAAGATCGTGACGGAATGAGCTATATCTCCGACTTCCAGTACAATATTCCGAAACCAGCAACAATCATTACGTCCAATATTCCACTTACGTGCAACTGGGTAGACGCGGCACAGGAATCCGTTAACCGTTTTCAAAGTACGCATCTATCCAACGGCTATGTTGATCTTGGTCGCGACTTTTTAGATGGTGGCTACGCCTGGTATCACGACATGGATTTTGATGGAGCTCCATGGAGAAAAATGGAGAAGAAAGATTCGATCATGAAATCAAATCTCCTGAAAACACTTTGTACCAACAAAATAGTTCAGGAAGCAGTTTATCAATGGTTGTTACCTGCTTACCTCGATGCGTATTCAGTAATGAGTGTGCCCGAACAGAAAGCGTATATCAAAATGTTCGAAGACGGAATTGTATTCGCTGATTCGTTTAACGTGGAACGGGAAGAACGAGTTGTTGCGGATGCTGAAAACTATTCAAATGTAGTTGGGAGCCTGAATGCGTTTATCTATCGTCGGGTTACGAATAAAGATCTTTCACGTCAGGATTGCGTAAAGTGGATGAAACGGATTGTCGCCGATCTTAAAGCGAATGAAAAGCAAAATCCGCAAGCAGCTGACGAATTGGTGCTCACGAGCACAATCGGTTATGACTACTATTCCGCAACAGACTTCATCAATGCAAACGGATATGAGGCAGAATTCAGAATCCTGAAAAGGAAAGACGAAGGATATGAAATCTTACCTATTCCACTGTTTAAGGTCGGTAATTACGGAGTTCCCGAATCCAACTTCTTTACTTGTTTCAGCTACGAGAATGGTTATATGCGATATCTGTTTTATTGCGACGATACAGGATGGTCTTTTACAAAAACCGCGTATGAGGAAAATGACAAAGCCCACACTTTTATGGGCAGTGGAAAATCAGCTCGCGTATTGATGATTTACTATTACGATTTCGATTATACAGAAACCGGCGAGGAGTATGATAATGTTGATCTTACAATGGCAGCAGTAGTTGACCTTGATTCAGGTTTCATCGTACACGATTCTGTGGGAGTTCCTGAATACACTTACTATGACGATATGGACTATTCACGCAATGAATATCCAACGTTAAATAAAGACAGAACCGTCTTCTACTGCTACACAACGAATAGTTATGGCGTAATGGATCGTTTAGGTAACATATTGCTACCGCCGAATTACAAGTCAGTAGAGTTGACTGATGATCCTGAAATTGTGAAGGTCAACGGAAAGAAATTGGTGTCGGTTCGCGGTGGAGGAAAACCTCCTAAGAAGAAAAAATAGGCACGCGGATTTTCATTTTCGGTGGTGCCAGGTGCTTGAAGCGATCATCACGTTAAACTTCAAAACAGTTGCTTGAATTTTATGAGATAAGCTTAAGTTTATCTCATAAAATCTGAAATGACCGCCGACACCCTTAATTTCATTGGGCTACACAAGATTTTGACTTTTGATAGTAACAAAGGAGTAACAGGATGTACCAAACTGTTTCCAAAGCCACCTAAAATGCGTCTAGGGTTAATTTTCTTTGGGAGAAAATACCCATCAATTTGCGGCAGTATTTCAAAGAAGCAAATCTAAGATACAAAATTCTGGCTAAATAATAATCACTGAATTAACCAGTCTTCCAGCCATAATACGATCACCTTCTGGAAGTGATTGGTAGGATTCCGAGCCACCCGAAGCTGCTCAATGTACAGTTCAACGACTTTTCCGCGCTCGGATGCCCTATCAACTTCGTTAAAAGCAGAAATAATTTTTCTTAACGCTGAATGGAAATCAGAAGCCCCGCCCATCGAAGGTTTCAGATTGTGTTCGTACTTGCGGATCAGTTTGGTCGTGTCGTCGTCGAACTTTCCAATCTGCAACCGTGCGAGTAATTCAATGCCGATGACATCGAAGAAATACTCCTCATACTGTTTACTTTTTGTTTCAAATCCGATAGCAGAAAGAGTCGCTACCAGATCTTCGTGCTTGCGCTGCAAAAAGAGTATGACGATTTTATTCAACCCAAGTCGGTAGCTGATATCCTCAACCTGATCTTCAGTAAACTGGTGAAGTTCGACCTTCGAAATTTTATCCAGTGCAATTAGTCTCTCCAGGAATTCAGAGGAGGTTTTGTGCTCGCTCAACGCTGTGAAACGGAGCATCTGTGAATACACGAAGGCTGTCAACTCAGGATTTAACGCGACTGGATTGTGAACTAGCCGAACATCGCGAAGCAATTCTTCCGTTTGCTCTTTAAGTTCCCAAGGATTTCCAGTACAGACACTCAGATACATTTTTTCCAAACGCACAATGGCATCCATACCACTAATCATCTGATCAATTGCCCGATTTTTATTTTTGGCATTCGATGAATTTTGTTCCGCACGATGGATGTTAAACATTCCGGTAAATCTATCTCGCGCTGGCAAAGTTTTCTTAAGGTATTCCAATTTCTTATGTTCCCGCAACCACGTACTTAGAATTCCGAAGAAACATGACTCCTGCAATTCGGGAGAAGGAAGTTGCTCGAAAGATTCATTGCCATTGATTTTCGGAAGAAAACCCGCAAGCGTATTAAAGGGGCGAATTACGCTTTCGAATATTTCCAGTTGCTTTCGCTTCGGTTCAGTTAGCAGCTGTTTGATATTCCAATTCTGCTGCAAAGAATACAAGCGGAGCGATAAATACAAAAAGCGTTCGTCAAAATGATGACCGGGCAATTCCAAAATCACTTTGGCTGATTTCGCCAGCAACTCACCAGCATGTCTCCACCGTTTACGGCGGACTAATTCAGTGATTGTGTCAAGATCAGCATCAATTTTTTTCAGCGTCGCTCCGTGACCCTCCCGATAACAGATCGCCAGAAATGTTTCAAGACGTTCGCACAAATGTTGATTCAGTTCGTTCGGATTCTTTGAGAATGAAGCCTCTCTCAAAATCTCTGCGCTTTTTATTTCCGGTTTCTCCCGGTGTGAATTGTAAACACGAAACAATTCCAGGTACTTCAATCCCTCGGAATTGGTTTTCTTTCCTCTCCCCTTTTCCTGCGCGAACATTTCGAACGCTTCAACTTCATCAGTGTTCATCGTCTTTACCAACTCGAAAATATCCTCAACTAACCTGTCAGTCATATTTATCCCTTTTTGAATACATTAAAATACGAAATTATGAGCCTGCGGTTCATTTCTGATTATAATAACTTGAAAATCAAATATTATCGAATTATTCATATTTAACCTCTTTTGATGTTTTTACGGTACTGACGCGTTCGTTGAAGTTCGCTGACCTTTGTAGGAAACTAAAATAAAAATGCCATGAGCAAAACAAAAACACCACCACCTAATGGTCCATCGACCACAGGAAATGATTCCGGCAAAGGAAGAGGCAATAATCCTCCGCGTCCTAAGCGGAATTAACCGGAGATAACCGGAATTGAAGCGTTCGTCCATGACATTCATGGGTGAACGCTTTCTTAAGCCAACATAAACACATAAATTAGTTTGAAATAAATTTTCCATGAAACTCACAGCACCCAGATTTTATTCAACTCACGAATTAGTTGATCGCTTTCTCGCAAGCCACAACATCAAACGCATTCCGGAAACAGGTCGGGAAATAACGCGACCTAAAGGAGCTTACACCCATCGAGGAATTGTATTGGGTCGGAATCGTATCACCAATGAAGTGATGATCGTTCATAATCACCCACGAACAGACGTAGCAATTGTTTCGCTACGATTTTTTGAAAACAATAACCGGCATTGTCTGACGGACGATCCGGGCTACAACAAGGACGAAGTAATGCTTCGCGCGATCAATGAATACCGCAAACAGAAATCGTATCACCCAACCGCATACAACTGTCAGCACTATACCAATTACGCGCTCACAGGCGAATACAGATCGCAGGGTGTGAATAATACTGCGCTGTTGCTTTTCGGGATGTGGGCGTTTTCAAGAATGACATCTGGTTCCGGACGCGGTTAATTCAATTCTATGAGCGATCCGATTCTACAATATGACTTGCTTAAATCTAAACTCGTAGAGATCCGTCGGATTCAGGAAGAGCTCAAGTTTATTTTCCTGGACCAAAACAGAAACTTCACAATGGACGGAAGGATGGTTGGGGATTTTGGAGAAATCATCGCTCATCTTCATTATGATCTCGAATTAGATCCTAGACAACGTGCGAAATATGACGCGTGTAAAGGCGATATGCAAATTCAGATCAAAGCGACTATGCAGGATGCTCTCACCTTCAAAAATCCTGACGGACATTATCTTGGGCTTCGCATAAATCCTGACGGAACCTTTGATGAAATCTACAACGGTCCAGCCCGTTTTATTTACGAGCACTTTAAAGGACGCAAACACATTACAAGTAAGTTACTTCGATTTCCCAACGACGTACTTCATTCTATTTCGGAGAATATTCCGAAGCACGAAAAAATAGGGAGGAGAAAGAGCGACGAGCGGAATTAGCGTTACGAAAACTCTACCTGAGCATCAAACGCTTGTTGAACCAACTCCATCACGTTATCAAGATCAGCAAGAGTCCTGACTGAAACCTGAACATCTCCATTTCCCCATCTTCCTTTATCAGAAACATCCTCACACAGATTCAAAGGGTCGATGATCTCGTGAAAATCCATATTCAAGGTTAAACGCAATCTCGATTTTTGGGGAACAACGTCCACAAAATTGGTGGTTGATTTAAAAGCGATGTACGGTTTTTTGTGCTCCTCACGCACTGATGAGTCAATATTCATAATTCGCTGCCTCAAGGCAAAAAACAATTCAAGCATTTCATCTTTGAGGTACTCATAATGTTCAAGCGGATATTCGATTACTCGCCCAACAGTCATGTATTCTAACATCTCCGCCATTTCAACTTGCGGTCTATCCCATATTAATACAGCCTTCGCCGCCAATTCCTCGCCGCGTTTTTTGATCGCTTGTTCATTCCATACATCAGTTTTTCGCATTGCTTCATTAAGGCGCAAAGGAGAATCATTGAAACCACCTTCGATGCTCTTTTTTTCTGAAAACGGACGGTCACTTAATTCAGGGTTATATCCGGTCAGCGTAAGATTACCCAACGAGTGCAGGTATTTCTCTTGCACAGTTTTCCAATTATCCCCAAGCATTTCCCTCCATTCTTTTCTCAATTCCGGATTTTGAGGAACAACATGCTCAACTGTGTATGCCTCCACATTAATCGGCTCTTTTCGTTCATAGTTTTCCAGCCTCGCAAGAAGGTAATTTCTATTCCGGAAACTGTACACTTCACGAGTACTGAGCGCGAGCGCGAATTCACTGTCTGAAGGAAATCGTTTGTAACTATCCATTGTACCCAAGGCAAATTCAACACTTTTCAGATAAGCATCCTGCTTTACTGATTTATATAAAGTGGCAAAGGTCTTGTTCAGGCTGTTGGTAGGTATTCCACAAATAGCACGACGAAAAACGTAATTTTCAATCCAGTGAAGTATTTGTAGAAATTCGTCCTTGTTAATTATGCCCGTAGCGTAGTCGCCGTAAACAGGCAAGAGGAATGGATAGGCAACATCTACTTTCAATCGGATAATACTTTTGAAACCTGCTTTTAGTTCATCATCCTTCTCCTTGCCCAACACCATCGCTGCGTAATATCCAGAGTACCTGGCAATCTCTTCCACAACGTCTTTGATGTTCTTCGGATGCTTCGGGTCAAGAGCATAATTCTTAAACTCATCGTAAACCTGATCGATGCGAGGAATTCTATTGATTTTCAGCGAAAGGAAATCACGCATGAACGCGTTGAACCGTGAATTGTAATCACCGCCATATCCTTGCTCCATTGGAAACCAATACATTTCATAAAGCTCCTTTTGCAGTTTGAGCGGTTGACCCATCAATACAAAATTTCTGATCAGATCACCTTGTGAGAGTACAAGTCCGGTGGAATTGAGACTTTCAAATATCAACTGTGGATTATCCACCTCTTTTTCCAGTGCGACATCTACGACGAACAACTTCTGAATGCCATTGTATATTTCTGTGAGTGTTTGGTCAGTAACTCGCGACTTAAAGTACTCGTAATTCTCCACGATTCTTGGAGATACTTCTGATGGCATTGGAATGCCTTTAAGTAAGTGAATCAGTGTTTCTTTATCCTTGCGCGTTAGAAGCAATTTGAAATGCAAATCACCATCCTCCTCCGGGTTAACCAAATAGTAATTGAAAAGCTTAGTAGTAGTTGTGTCAATAGGTACTTTTTTATCCCGGATAAAATTTGCCAGCGCGACGATTAGCAATGAAATTGTTGTGAGGCGTTGCTGCCCATCAATTACAAGGTGTTGCTCCACATCCGAGATGGTATGAATACCGTCTTCAAAATGAACTACTGACCCGATAAAATGTCCTGGTGTTGACTCGTCCTTACTAATGCGTAGAATATCCTCCAGTAGTTTTTCGCAATGTCCAAGATTCCAACTATAGGCTCGTTGATAAATTGGGATGACAAACTGACGCGGACCTTTTATTATGCCAAGTAGGTTAGCAGCTTTGGCTTTCATATCTCTGGGATTTGTTTATATAGATTAACAATACTGTACTACTCATGACACTCTTCCATCTGCTTAACAATCTTCATCGTCTCCACGCTCACCGTGCAGACACGTTTCAGTAGATCGATTACTTCACTCTTGTAGTCCGCAAATTTGTAGCTATTGAACTTTTCTAAAATGTTTGGATCGCTCGGTTTCTTTTCCTTGTACTGATCTAATACCCACTCTAAGCCGGAACGGTTTCCGAGTTTGTACTCCCATGCCTCCGGTGGAATCCCCGTTAAAGTTGTCATGTCATCTAAGATAATTACACCAGTTCCCTTATCAGCTTTCAGTTTGCACTTAGGGCTATCAATTCCCTTTGCTGTAATTTCCTTCAATGTAAAGGGTTTTGCCGTTTCGTATTTGAGATGTAAACCCATCAACGTTTTGCCCCAGTCACTCCATTGCTTGAAGTCTGCGTAAAATGGAATTCGTGGAAACTCGCGTTTTAGATTTAGTTCATACTTACCACGGAACGCAGGATTATGTAAGACGGCATAAACATAATAGAATATTGATTCCTTTGTTATACCTTTTTTTCCATATTGCTTGATGAATTGCGAGAGACCCCAATCAGAAATATTCTCAACTATTTTTCCGTTTTCGTCAATATACTGATAAGGTAGTCCTTGCGTTTTTTCCAGAGTGTCATGGTGAAAAACCTCGTCGGTTACATACAAATGAAATGGCTTAGCGAGAGGTGCGCCAGAGAGCAGAATAGTTCGGTTTGACACGTTACCATTGCTGGAGAATATCTTTCGCACTTGGTACAAATCCTCAATCAGTGCGTTTGAGAAATACAAGTATTGAAGCGTGAAGGGGCGATAGAAAGATTTGATAATGGCGTTATGATCAAAAACAATCTTCTCCTTTTTTAACAGTAACTTTTTTAGCTTTCGCGTCCATTTGATTTTGTACGAGAGCAGATCACCAATATTCTTTTCGGTGACCTTAGACGAAAGCCGCTTAAGCTCGGTGGAATAGTTATCAATCAAAAATCCAACCTTGTTGGCCACCTCCTTTTTGTCAAAATCCAATACCCATTCATCCCTATTTGTTTTTGCACCAAGTGAATAGAATGTAAAAAGTGAATTCTTTCCTCTGCCTGATTTCACTGCTTTATCACATAACGGCAGGAGCGTTTCAAAGTCATTGTTCGCAAGATTAATCCAGTTGTTATTCTTGTCTGGTCGAATGTTGTCAAAAGAAATCTGAGCAATTTTGTTCTGCGTAAACCACTGCAACTTCTTATCCTTCGCCCAGAAGTCGTCCATCGTAACATATTGAACTTCACATTGAGGCTTTTTCTCACCTTTCTTTCTAGGCACCGCTTTCTTAACTAGGAACATAATTGCAACTCCTGTTTGTATTCCGAATACGTTGTGACCAGTGCCCGAAATTTTCGGATTGGCTCTAACATCACTTTTGGTATCAATGATATACGCAAAGTCAAATTCCTCCTGTACTGTCTTTCTAAACCCATCAAACGTCCGACTGTCAATAAAAGAACGGTTAGTGATAAAAGCTACTATCCCATTTTCGTCCAGCCGGTCAAAAGCCCATCGGTAAAAACGGGCATACATGTCATATACCTTCGTCTTTTGCGCCGTACTATTTTTAATGAATGTATCCTTTATACGTTGGTCTATTGCTGTATACTCTCGATTCTTATTATTATCGTTTTCGTTAGCTTGGTTGGCATTGTAAGGAGGATTGCCGATTACCACCGATATCTTTTTTGTGTTCTGTTTGTAAATACGTTTTGAATTTTCCTCGGTAAACGGTTCAAACATGTCAAACTGTTTTCCGCGATAAGCGAAACCCATGTTATCCAGCGTATCTACGAAGCATAGGTTTTCAAACTCAGAATACTTGCCCATTTTTTGAGCGTAGGTAAACTCGATATTCAAGTTTGAGATATAATATGGGAGAATCGCTACTTCATTGGCGTGAATTTCATTTTTGTACTTGTAATCTAACTTGTCTTTGCGCAGGTAATCAATAATATCGCAAATAAAAGTTCCTGTTCCGGTTGCAGGGTCCAAGATCTCAACCCCTTTGTCCTCCATATACTTTCCGAAATGTTTGTTCAAGAGAAAGTCTGTACTTTCAATCATAAACTTTACAATCTCGTTTGGAGTATAAACCACTCCCAAACGATCAGCTGCTTTCGGATTGTAGCTCTTGTAAAATGTTTCATAAACCACTTTCAGGAACTTCTGTTTTTCATGGTGGTCGGCAATGCCAGCCGCTGCGGCATTGATTGCTTGGGAATAATGCTGAAGGGTTGCAAGTGCAGTCTTCTTTGTCGCCCCAGTGAAGAAAGTATTAATAACACCTTCCAGTTGACGCGCTACATTGTTTTCACGGTGAAACTGCGTTTCGTCAAAGATGGTATTGAAAATGTCTTCAGTAAGAATATGCTGAATAATCATTTCCCGCACATCTGCTTTTGAGACTTCCGGGTTAATACTATCCTGACACAACTTTAGAAACTTGTTTCTCTCCTTTACGAATTTCGGATTTGCCTTCTCCTGAACTTCCAGCAAATCGCGAATAGTATCAGTAACCTTTGGAATGTCCTGTTTGAATAGTTCAATTGCTTTCCGGAAAGATGTTACTTCTGGTCGTTCAAAACTGATGAATGCATTAAGAAGGTGATCTAATGCTGGTAGATCATTAAACCCTGCTCTCAGAACCTCGTTACCATTCTGTATCAAAACGGCTGTTTGACTGTCTTCAAAAAGAATATTGTCTTTTGGATAGCCCTTGGCGAATTTCTTTTTGATCTCATCGTCTATGATGTCGCTTTCATCTTTGCTTTCCCAATAACCCCAATCCTGACGAAGACTGTCTTTCATTGTGCCGTCAGGAGTAACATTTTTACCTGCGGAAGTCTTGATCGTAATTTCCGGAACAAGCATTAATCCTTTACGATATGCATAGGCGTTTAACAGGTTGTGAAACGCATTACGAATGGAAGTTTCTTTTTTCGTACCTCCATAATGAATAATATTTTCTACTTCCTTCAGATATTGAGTAATCAAAAATTCGCTCATAAAATATATTGTATTTTAATATGGAAGTGACTTATAGGTTTTGGAAATGTTATTTCTAGTTTGACAGCGCATTATTCAAGACGAACTGGATCAGCGTGGTAAGCGAATTTACTTTAAAATTTACTCCAATTTCTTGTACTTCTCCTCCAAATTCAACTTCTTAATTCTTGCTTGCATAGCCCCAAGATTTCTGCCGAAAATTCCCAGCATATCCCAGATGCTTGTTCCTTCGGAGTATAGTTTTTCCAGTTGAGCATCTTGATCACTTGTCCAGGGAGCGTAGGCGTTCTTGTGTTCCTTCCTTCTCTCTTCAAGGGTGTTCGCCTTCTTTAGGCTAGCACCACAACCGGAACAAAAATTATCTGATTCTTTTATTGGCGCCTTACATTTTGGACAAACAATTTCCTTCTCAACCTCAATCTTAATCTTCGGTTTGTGCACACTATAGAAGTGCTCTGGTATCTCCTCTACAAAAGTCGATTCGTTGCCAAGTTCAGTCAATAAGAACAATTCGTCCTTCGCTCTTGTGATTGCAACATAAAATAGTCGCCTTTCCTCTTCGAGAAGAATATCAAATTTCACATCTTTCACAACACGGAAAATGGAATCGTCCAGCCATACATCCGGAAATCCACCCGAACCTTGCGCCAATCCTAAAATGAAAACTGCTTTTGCTTCTAATCCTTTCGACGCATGAATCGTTTTGTACGAGACGAAAAGATTGCTTGCTTTTAGTGCCTTGAAGTAGGGGTCGAACATTTTGCTTCTTCTGTACAAAACCAGAATGTCGTCTTTCCCATACCCCTTGTCATAGAGCGCCTGAACTTTGTTGACCAAAAACTCTACACCGTCACCGTCAAGTCTCTTCGCTCTGAAGATTTCAATTTTACTCGGAGTTTGTTTGTGCGCCTTTACATCTTTAGCAATCTGCCGTTTGTTACGCTTGATGACTTCATTACTCGCACCAACAATAGTTTGATTACTGCGATAGTTAACGTCCAGTTTATGTACCTCTGAATTCGGATAGTGCTGCTCAAAATTTACGATGTACTCTACATTTGAGCCTCGGAATCCGTAAATACTCTGCCAGTCGTCACCAACACAAAATAGTTGGGTCTCTGGTTTCAATAACAGATCGAGTAACTTAACCTGGAGGCCGTTCACATCCTGAAACTCATCGACCATGACAAACTTGTACTTCTCCCGATAAATTTCACGCACCTCCGGATGATCCTTGAGAAGTTTAATTGACAAGATGATTAAGTCGTCAAAATCGAGAAAGGATTTATCTGTGCAGTATTTGGAGTATTGTTCAATAAGTGGAACAGCCAATTCATAAAACACGCGAACTCTCTCGTGCTCACTCTCACCGGACTTCTGCAATAAACTCGGCAAGTCTATGTCCTCAGCTTTGATCATGCTACGCAAACGCATCACCGTCTTCAGGAATTCCTCAATCTTGCTGTGATAGCTCTTAAATTCTTCTTCAAAACTTAACGATACTTCTTCACTGATGGTCTCCGTAATTTTCCCCATCACTATTCTCTCCATTGCCAGATTGAAGAGATTTGTATTATTCATCATCGGTTCATACGTCACCACACAATTTCGACCTCCCTCTCTGAACTGCCTCTCTTTATCCTGCATTGGAAAGCTCTTGTCGCTTACATGCTCAAGAAAAAGGTCCGCTTGCGGAATGAAGAAATCGGGCTTGAAATTGAAATCCTTAAAGTTTGTCTTCTTCTCGTATTCGTATTGAATGCTGTGTCTGTACAACCAATCAGCAATGTCACGTTCCGATTTTGATTTTACAGTCTCGCCTTTTAACGTAGTGTAAGTTCGTTGTCCTGGATTCTCATACGACTTCATTGCCTTGTCAACGGCAAGTTTGTCAACGTAATAATCGAGTATGTATCTTTTAAGTTTCAGAATATATGACCGGTTCTTACAGGCGAGAATCAGGAGCTTGTGAACGATATCTTTTGGTTTTTCTCCCGCCGAAATCCCGCTTTTGGTTAAATCAAGTTCTGCCGGGGATTCGTCAGTAATTAATTTGAACTTGTTGTCGAAAACCGGATTTCCATTGTTCCTCAATATCTGGTAGCACAGTGAGTGAAATGTTCGGATAGTAAGGTTGCTGACCCACGGTTCGCTCTGAACTTTCTCCCGTCTGCCTCGTTCTTTGTCAATCGCAGATATTTTCTTGTTCTGAATAAAAGCCTCGTATTTGTTGGTAGTGTCGCTCGCTATAATCAAGCGATCAATCATTTCATTCGCGGCATTCTTGGTAAAGGTGATCGCGAGAATAGCGGATGGCTTTACGTTTTTCTCCATTACTAAATGAAGAAGCTTGGAAATGACTGTTTTCGTCTTTCCTGAACCTGCTCCGGCGAGCACCAACACCCGTCTGGAGTCAGACAGGACAGAGGCTTTCTGCTTTTCGTTTAGATTGTCAATAGCGCTTGTGTGCATTTGGGAATTTGAATGGGTCAGCAATAAGAGTAAAAGGTAGAAATTATTTTCTGCTTACCCGTTTGTAAACGCTTATTTCTACGGAAGAAACGGTGAAAATCCAAGTGACATCTTTTTTCCCTGCTATTTATTCCAAGAAGAGCTCACGTAGAACGAAGAATAATTTTAAATAACTATTTAGATTGAGAGGATTAAACTCTACTATTAATAAAAAGCATGTGTTCATGCAGGGAGGAGGTAAAAATGAAAGCAAATATTATGGACTTATTGAAGCAGCAACGTATGGTAAATATGGTTCTGCCAGTGGATGTGACGTTTCAGGATGGAAGCTCTATTCGAGCAATCACATTGGTTGAAGAAATCCAAGGACTGGTGCTAGGGTATGTGATGCGCCACGACGGGAATTCGTGGTCAAGATTCCATGTTTGGATGTACATCCGTTCGATTTCAGAAATTGAAACGGCTTATTGGGGCTTGAGAGCCGCATAAAGTTGAATGCGTAGAAAGGTAGCTATCAGTAATGCTGGCCTACCTTTTTATCGCATTTTCAAATCGGAAGAAGTAACTAGTAGTTAAATGGAACCGAAGTGAAAGGAATCATTGCCTTGGCAATTTCTCCAGCCAAAACTGACAACATAATTCCGGATGTTAGAATAATTCCGCTCAGCAAATAAGAAACACTTGGGCTATTGCCAGCTATCTGTTCCCATACGGATTTCTCTTTGGTCACAATTTTAAATATCGTGTATGAAAGAACTAGCGATGCTAACCCAGAAATGATAATCAGAAGTAAATAGCCTCCACCAAACTGAATCAGTTTTCCCCAACTGTCACCCTTTGCAAAGAAATTGAGAGCCGTGGTTAAGTGCGGTAATACCGTCCAAGACGCAAATGCGAATGGCAGTGCACACACTCCGGCATGAATGTAGAATGTCGATTCACGTTTGGTTGCTTCTACCTTACTACTGAGCACGAGAAATATCCCCCGGAATACTGTAATAAGCAGAGCGAGTACAACTGATGATTCAACAATGAATGTTTTCATTTAGTTTTTATTTAAGTTCAAGTCTCCACATTGACATATTTGAAACCTCATCGGGAATTTGTCCAAGCTGAGGTCCATAGGTGGTCAATTCACACATGGAATAAGTTGTTGCATTGTCGGTTCTTGTAGTGACAGAATAGGTTGGCTTATCTTCTAATACAATGCCTAAAATCGAATGACCATAATAGTCACTGCCATATACGCCAACATCGTAACCGAAATGTTTCAGGACGGTATAAGCAAATACGGTGCGTGTGTCACAATCTCCTTTTATCGTTGCGGAGAACTCAATCGGCGAGAGAATGCCATTTACTTCGTATCCTTCGCAAAGTCCACCTCCAAGTAAGTAATTGTGAGCGAAATCTGCCTCCGGGTACGCCGAGTAATCACATGGACCCGGCGTTATAAGGTAGTATGGAATATCCTGAACACATGTTATCACAGCTTCGGCGAATTGATCCCGATTTAACTTATTATCCGCTCTTAGACTATCAAAGAACAGATAGATCATTTTCATGCCGGAGCTGTCTCGCTGCACCAATGAAGAACACATGTTGCTGTATGCGGTTTCGCCATCAACGGTAGAATAGTTAATGCGAAATGACTTTGCGTTACGATAATCTGATGCGCGCACTCGCAAGTAACCGCTGTAATGGTTTCCGTGGTAGTCATCCCATTCACGATACTGCGAAATGATTGTGTCGTTATCAATCACGTTCTTTTTCTGTTCGCCCTCATTTGTAACGTTTGTCACGGCTGGATGATTCCTTCCGAAAAGATCGGAGTTAACAATCATCGCCAACACACCTCCAACCAGAAATATAATACTTAACGCAGTTAGAACACCGCCCAATACGCTTCCGATAAACCGAAACACTTTGGAGAAGATGTTGAGGGAAAATAACCACGTCAGTCCTGCTATTATAATTATCGCCAATAGGAGATATGGCGCCTTGATTAACAAGGCAAGAAATATCAGGAAAATAAACAACCAGAAAAGTGCTTCCCAGAAGGTATAAATGGGTTGCGGTTCAGAAATCCTTCCTATTTCCTTCCAGTCAGTCCAAACATATTCTCCTGGAGCTTCACAACTCTGATAACGTTTATAATTGATCTGAGAAATCGTCTGCGATTCACTCTTTCCGGTTAGGTATGGATACGTGAATGTTGCCCGTGGAGGAGTTACCGGAGTTGGCTCTGGTGTTACCTCGACTTCAATCTCATGAGGTATCAAGTCAACGATGTAACCTATGAAGGCACCTTCAATCGTACCCGAACTTTCTGCCCCTTCATCCTGAACCTTGGAAATTTTAAAGTTGTAAAGCTTTGCTGACTCGAAGTTCAACTCATATTGTTCAATGCCTTGCTCTGTCTTGATTGTAGTTTTTAAAGGAACCGGAAAAGTGGTAATAAAATTGGTTTGGAAAGATCTGACGTAATAAGCGTTGTAGTCCTTGATGTATTTTCGAAATGCCTTGGCAATCATTTCATTTTCGGAATTAGCATTTGCCAGTTCTTCCACGTCCCCGACATCACGTTGATGTTGGCTATCTGGTGTGGCGCCAGCCGCATCTGCAAGTGTAATGCCGTTGAACTTCTTCCGCAGCTTATCTTGATTAGAAAACTTTATCTCTTCGCCTGAATGTACAGCGTCAAAACCTAATACAGATTTTTTACATACTAACTCGGCTTCATAAATATTGATTTTGCGAAACCCTTCCCGAAATCCAATCAGCCCTGACTCAAGTTCAGCCCAATACTTGGCTTTCAACAAGCCAAATACGAAGCGTTTCTGCTTCAGGTATATAGTCATCTTACGCGTTGACATTTGGCTTAAAAAGGCTTAGGAAGTCCTGTTGCTTTTTGAACGTGCGTGGGTCAGTTTTCTTGATCGTATTAAATGGAGGGTCTTCGAATGTTTCATAAAATGAATGATCACGACCGGTTTGGTCCAACATCAATTCATTGTAACGTTCTTTAAATTCGGCATAATGGCGTTCAACAATATCCATTTGAATATCCTTCGACATTTGAAAGTAATCCTCACTGTCCTTCATCTTCCGTTTCACAACCACAGGGATGAGAAAAACAAAAACGAGAAGTAGCGAAATCAGCCATGTAGGAGCGTAAAACCCTTCAGTTGAAATTACCCTTAGTTTGTACATGAAATAATTTCCGTTTTCTACAGAAGCTTTCAATTTTGAAAGTAGATCACCATTTGTATCCTGATTCAATAAATTCGCATTGTGCTCAGCGCGCCTCACAATATCTTCCTTATGTTCTTTCACATAAACATTCAGTCTGTCGCTACCTTGAAGAAATAATACTTCAATGGGTTTTGAAATTAAAACGGCAAAAAAAGAAATGAACGCGATGCGTAGAACATTCGAGAAGAGCTTTGATGGCACATGCGTTTTAAGCGGTAGACTGTTTTTCGAAAATGTCGTGATCGTAAGAAGATAGATATTTCCAAAAACGAAAGTCATAAACATTGCTGATGCAACGGCTAGAAGGATTCCGGCTACTGGCGATTCATTGGCAAAACTTACGGATGATAACGAGCTGTACTCACCTTGAGCGGGTACAATAACGTCAAAGAAGTAAAGGTTAGACGCAAGAAAACCTAGAAAAACGGAAACGATAAAAATGAAAACAAAGATGCCCAATCGACTAAATGTTTTTTGAGTCGTTGAAGCGCATTTTCGGATAATTGTAATGTCACCGCCACTAAGTTTCCAAAAGAAATATCTCATCAATCCTCTTTGATAAAATCGTTGACATTCTGTTCAACTTTACTCAACTGCTCCGCCTTCCATACATCAATTGCCTTTTTAGTAATTTCCTTTTGACTTTCTGCCCACATGATTTTTTCATGAATCTCGACCGCTGGTTTATGATAGATAACCAAGTGACGTTCTTGTCCTTCCTTATCCTTATAATAGTCGTACTGTACTTCAATTCCGTTTTCAGCTTTTATCAGTTCTTTCACATTATCAGACATGAAATCATAAGGTCCTTGAATGAGCATAAGCTTAAAGAATATTGGCGTTAACTCAATAGCCATAAACAACAACGTAATAAAAACAGATATCCACGGGAAGTCCCCTTTTTCACTAACCGAAACCTTATCAACAAGTTTAATTCGTTCAAGTAGTCCGTCAAGACCAGCGGCGACTTTTTCAGATTGGTTAAGTTCTATATTTCTTGAATCCTCGAAGTTTCCAATGTGAGCAACACATGTGTCAATTTGCGGCTGCAATCTTGCACGGATATCTTTTACTTCACCCTCTCGCTTGTTCATCGTCGCCTCCTTCTTCTTAGCATCTGTTCCGTAACCAGAAGTTGACCCTCCTGGTCTTTCGGCCAGTTCAAGGTTGAAAGCGTCCACAGCATCAGTGTAGGCTATTTCTTTATCGTCGATTTCCTTCTGCCAACCATCAATTTTAATTTGTTCGGCATTAATGAGGTTTGCATATTTTTTCTCAGTGTTTGCTTTGTACTCTGCATTTTTTTCTTGTTGCGCAATGTGTAGTTCCGCATCAATTTCAGATTTGAACATTCTAATTTCTAAAGGTTTCGAGATTGTAATAGCGATGATCAGACCCATCACGATTCTCGGTATAGCACCTTTGAATTCGCTCCAAGTAATTGCTTCAGTTCCATCACCTTTTCCAGAGCTTGCCACTATGAATCGATCTATATTGAAAATTATGAGACCCCACAACAACCCAAATAGAATTGAAATGCAAACAGTGGGAATGTGAGTTACTTCTTGATAACCTGATCCCGCGCCGTATGTTTCAAGAATATAATTCTGCATCGCATCACCCTTCGGCTCAAATATTGTATAGAAAGCGTAGCCTCCCGCAAGTGCCGCCATTATTCCGGTTGCAAGGACGATTCCACCCATACACATGTATTTGATCTGATCAGAGTACGTACTTCGCTCAAGAAGATATCTGTCGGCACCCGCACATTTCCAGAGGTTGCGCATAAGGATGCCAGGCTTAGGTGTTTGATAGTACGGTCTGTTCATTTGCGATTAGTTTTATCAATTTCAGGATAAGTAGTGATCAAGTTTGCTCGCTTCAGTGTATTGAGTTGTTCTATTATAGTTGTATCAGGTTGAATGCTGATCAATGTATTCTTACTTAGTCGAATTGTTGCGGCGACCCTTGGAAGGATTTGTGAAGAGTGATTCTTGAAAATCGGAATGGGAACCGATATTTTAAGAGTATCCTGAACATGTTCGCTAACCTTCACCGGAATAAAAACAAAGGATTGGCGTTTGTGGATTCGTTCTCTTCCGCCGTGAAAAATAATTTCAATTTGATTCTGAGATTCCGGCAAAGTAAAAATGAATGATCCACTTAGTTGAATGGATTTGTCAATTCCTTTCACCTCAACCATAGCAACATTTAGTGTTTCATATTTTATTCGGATGACCCTATCATGCAGAAGCACTGGATCAGAAATTTGTAGTTTGACCAAAATGGGCGAACGACGATTGACAAAATACCATGCTCTCCTAAAGAGACGAACGGTTGTAAACCAAATGCTCTTCTTTAGAATATTAATAAAAACCTTGAACGCTGCGGTAAGGGTTAGCATTGAAGTGCAAAAGGTAGAGATTATTCAGGGCGTAGCCGTTTGTAAACGGATAATTCCTTCTATAAGGAGGGTTTTTAGCCCAGAAGTTCCGAAAATGCCACAAGGTCTATTCTAGCGCGAGACCACAAATCGTCCACTACGTACTTCTCCGTCTTTGCTAGTCACGGAATAGAAATATTGTCCTTCGGCGAAATCTTGCACCGAAATCTGAAGTGTTGCCTCATCTATGCTAATGCTCAGAATTTCCTTTCCGAACGAATCGTGAATCACAACTTTCTTTTCACCTGAAGTTCCAAACTCCAGTGTCAATATTGAAGAAGTTGGATTTGGAAACACGTTAACCGCTATTTGGTTGGTACTTTCCGGAACTCCGACAATTGAAGGATCAAATTCCCAGAAATCCGATTGGGCATTTGTACTCGGTGCCCCACCAATTCCCATGTAACCTTTCGTGCCAAGTGAAAATCCTGAACATGTATATACGCCGGAGCCAGGATAGTTCGCTTTTATTGTCCAAGTGTCGGTGATTGGATTCCACTCCCAGAAATCATGATAGTTCGAACTCTCCCTTCCTGAGCCTACGTAACCATTATTACCAATTGAGAAACCAAAGGCATACGCTCTAAGTGAGTCACCTATGTCAGCTTTTTGAGCCCACGCATCGGTTGATGGATCATATTCCCAGAAATCTTTGTAATAGGTATCTATTGAAGAAGTAGCATTAACCCCGGTCCCGATATATCCTTTATTACCTATGACAAATCCAACGGCAAACCATCTTGGTCCACCGGGGAAAGTTGTCTTTTGCGTCCACGTATCAGTTGAGGGATCATATTCCCAAAAATCATCAGAACATGAAAGAGAACTGGTCGCCCAACCTCCACCCGTTCCGACATAACCTTTACCTCCAATTGAAAATGCCACACCAGCAGCAAGACCAACTCCGTTGTTGCCGGGGTAATTAGCAATTTGCGACCACGTATTTGTTGTTTGATTCCATTTCCAGAAATCAGAATAGAAAAGTGACGCAGTTCCATAACCCATCCCTACGTAAGCACAAGTGTCGACAACGAATGCAACTGGATCACTCCGTACACCCACAGGCATACTTGCGCGCTGCGTCCACGTATCCATTAAAGGATCATATTCCCATAAGTCTTTGAAGAAGGACGAATTGCTACCTCCGGCACAGAAATATCCCTTATTGCCAATGGAAAATTCAGTAGCATCAAAACGATTTCCACCTCCAAAATTTGCTTTCTGAGTCCATTGTCCTTGCGAATGCAGTGCAAAAGCAAGCATAGAGCCAATAACTGAAAAATGGGTTTTTAGTTTCATGCGCGAAAAATCACTCGTATCAATTCACCTGTTGAATCAAGAACTTCCCCGAAGATCGCACAAATCCGTTCTCGACTACTCGATAAAAGTACATTCCGGAGGCAAGATCACCGACGAAGATTTCAATTCTATTTTGGTTGGACGAAACGCACATGACCTCACGACCAATCTGGTCATAAAGTATGATTGTGTTTAACCCCGTCCCTTCACCAAGTGTAAACACGACATGGTCAGTTACAGGGTTCGGATAAACATTCACGTCGACGTCCTCAACTTGTTCTTCAACCTTTGCAGTAAAATCATACCGCAGTGTGACAATGTACTTTTCGGGAGTTCCGTATGACATTCCGGCACAATAGATATTTCCGAATGAGTCGAGCGCCATGCTTGCGGCGCTAGGACCTGACAAGGGCGAAGCTGAATAAATGTTTCTCCAGAGAAGATTTCCAAGTGTATCATATTTACTTACGCCAATCCCGCCAAGTCCAGCAGCGGTATCACTCGCGTCTGATGCGAAAACCAAATTGCCGTTGTTGTCTTCCGCAGCAGAACGCGGCGAACAAATATCATAATCGCGTCGAATCCAAAGGAGATTTCCATTTTGATCATATAACAGGTTCAACCATTCTGCCATTCCGTGATCATTACATTTTCCGGTGATCGCAACTTTACCTGAACGAGTTACTATCATGTCCTTGGGTGCGTCCGCCCCGCCATTTGGCGCATACAAAACATACGTATCGAACTCTGTCCACCATTCGAGATTTCCGTTGTAATCATATTGCATCGTGAGGATGTTGGTATTTCCAAGTAAGTCATTGCTGGTTCCACAAACTACAATATCTGTGTCGTGAAATATCCGAATGAACAGTGGGCCCTGATCGGGCAGTGAATCGAATCGACGTTCCCAAAGGAATTGCCCAACGGGAGAATATTTCACCACAACAAAATCGTAAGTGGTGTCCGCCGCCATGCTTGAGATAGCGAAGTAGGAGTTTCCACTATTGTCGGCAACCACTGCATTTCCTCTGTCGTACAGATTTGTGATGTTGTTGTAAGAAGTAATCCATCTCAGGTTTCCTGAGCTGTCACACTTCATCATCACAGCCTGGTCAAGATTCACGGAAGTCCCGGTGACGTACACATTCATTGAATCGTCAAATGAAATTCCACCGACTTCTCCAACTGTTGAAGGTGCAGCATAATGATTTCTCCATAAAATATTTCCTGCCGGAGAAATACGCATAACCATAACCTGTCCGGCATACGGCGCTGTAACGTACCGCCCGGTTAAATACACACAGCCATCCTCACCTAAGCCCATTTTACAATCGAATGGACTCGGAGTAAGATGAAATGTATCGAGCCATAACAACGAGCCACTAGCATCATACTTCACCAGTAAATTGTAATTGCCGGAAGGCCACGGAAAACTGGTATCGGCATAATAAGCGAGCGTGTAATTTTCTCCATTCTCTTCTACGACAAGATCCAACGAATACGCAGCAACCAACGTATCATGAATGTTATTGATCCACAACGGCGCAACTTGACCTTTTGTTTCTGAAGAAAGACAAAGGACGAATAGTGGAATGGCAATGTATTTCATGATGTTATGGATGAAAGGATGAGGCATTATTGAACTATGAATCTGCCGGAACTTTTCATAATACCTTGCTCATAAATTCGGAAGACAAAAATTCCAGGAGGAAATTCTGCAACAGAATATTCAATTATATTTTCAGTAGCAATTCTTCTCGAAACTTCAGCCCCAAAAACATCATAGAGTAAAATCTCACGAGAGGAGCTAGATTCAGCAAACTGAAATGTTAACACATCCCTCACAGGATTCGGGAATACATTCACAGCTCGTGAAGACGAGCTTTCATTAACGGTCAATGCGGTTATGTCAATTTGCGCGATGTTCAAGGCTGTATCATTTCCTGCCTGAGTAAATGAACCTCCAGCGTACAATGTATTTCCGACAACAAGTAAATCACGTACATAATAAGAAAAACCAGAATCTATTCCACTCCATATTTGTGAAGCAACATTGTAAGTCGCAATTCCGGGCGATAGCATTCCCCATCCCATATTCAGGAATGAGTTGCCTGCTCCACCGAAAATGAGATTCCCGTTGTGCTGTTCCTGACAGGAAACGTCAGATGACATTGGTCCATAAATTGTCGACCACATATTTCCATTCCATTTCGCAACGCATAAAGCACCAATCGTGTCAACCATGTTGAAATAACCCGTTACGATAAGTTCTCCGTTAAATTCCTGCATGGAATGTACATCGCTGTTGGCGCCGCCTGCAAGTGGTTGCCAGATGCCGCCGCTCAATCGCGCGATGTTATTTGCAGTTCCTTCAGCGACAAACTTTCCGCCAATGTGAAGTTCACCTTGGTAAGAGAAAATTGTTTGTACAGGCCAGCCCATAACACTGACAATATTTGTATCAACGCTGTTCCAAGTAGTCCCGTCCCAATATGCGACATATTTGCACGGTTGATTTCCGGCAGAAGTGAAAAATCCTCCTACGTACAAATTGCCGTTGAATACATACATGCACAGTGCCGGTGCATCTAGTCCTCCTCCAACATCTTCCCACGTACTTCCATTCCATTTTGCAATGTGATGTGCTACGGTTGTGTCCGCGGTATTGAAATATCCAGTAGCGTAAAGTTCTCCGTTGTATTCTTCGATATCAGAAACTCGTTGATCAAATCCAATTCCCATTGGGTTCCATTGAAGTCCATCCCAAAAGCCAATATGATTGAGGATTGTACTCCCGGAAGCCGTGAAGCTACCGCCCGCGTATAACGTGTTTGTCGTAGTGTCAATATGTAACGTGCTTACGAAGCTATTGAAACCAGCTCCAACCTGTGTCCACCCCTGAGAATAGCAGTGGATAGTCAACAAAACGAAAGAAATGAATGTGAAGGTGCGTTTCACGGGCAGAAAACGCGTAAGAGAAATATTTATTGCCCTGCAAATCAACAAACGCAATCAAGTGTAGCTTTTGTCCGAAGAACAAAAGCTATTACGAACAAAACGTCAACAGCACTTTGAATACGCATAAAAGAAATTTACTTTCGTTAAGCGCTTAATAATGTCGTTCGCGACAGAACTCTAAGGTTCCCCCTCGGAGTAATTGAAAAACCTCTCTTCAGCGGAGAGGTTTTTTTGTACGGAAAATATTTTCAAATGGCAATCATGACAAAAATTGTGTCCGTTAATGGATTATCACTGAGGATTGAACAAGTTTCCGAAGCGAAATGGACTGGTTCTGTCAGTGCAGATAGGCCATGTTGCATGTTTAACTATCTGAAATTTCAGAACAGGATGTGGGTGAACGGAATTTTCACATATGATGACTCTAAGTTCAAGGGCTTCGGGACACAAATGATTATCGCAGCGCTTGAAGTTTATGGTGAAGTTTATTTTTGTCGTCTTCCACCTGAAGATAGATGGATATTCTACCAGCCAGGCAATAGAGTTAAAGATGATTTGCGATATCCCGGCGATGAAAGCCTTATGAAATTTGCTTCCTCACTTTTGCGAAAACAGATCATAAAAGAATCTTGGATTGCTCACCCTTTCGATGATTTTAGAGGACAATAGATATCGAATGAAGTCAAAATCAATCGTTGTCCCCAAATCCGCAACCGCCTACTCGGAACTCGACTCAGATACCGAAGTTGAAATCGAAGTTGGCACCGTGAAAAAGTTCCTTCCGGTTGATCCCTAACTCGGAATCGGCAGATCCGTCGTCTACTTTATTGGTGGTGCGACGATGAACGTTCTGGAGTCGGTTCAGGAATTGGTCAAGCGCGGCATCCCAGATTTGTGAGAACAGACTGAATCAGAACCCCCATTTTATAAGAACAGACCGAATCAGAATCCGTGATTTGTGAGAATAGTCTGAAACGGGACTGAGAACAGTATGGGAGCAGACTGAAACCCGACTAAGAATAGTCACTGCTGCATCATGAGCAGTCTAAGAACAGACCTGAATTTTCTAAGAACTGAGCTGAATTTTCTAAGAATAGTCAC
>CAYUTR010000021.1:0-27208 GCA_964447465.1 uncultured Chryseobacterium sp. | reverse complement strand
CCCATCTTATTCGCTGTAATTGCAGCTGCAAGGGTTGAATTGACGTCCCCCACCACGAGCACGAGGTCAGGACGGTACTCATTAAATACCTTTTCAAGACGCAACATTATTTCGGCGATCTGATTGTTCGGTGAAGCTGGCGGCACCTCCAGAAAATAATCTGGTGCAAGTCCGAACTGCTCAAAAAAAACATCGGCCATCTTACCGTTATAATGCTGGCCGGTGTGAACAATTTTCAGGTCGATAGAAGGATACATTTCAGCAACCCGTTTAAACTGGGTGACCTTAATGAAGTTTGGTCGCGTACCGACAACCGTAAGTATTTTTTTCCTGATCATTTTTCGAAAAGTAAAAAGAGCTGCACTGTAAACCTGAATCCAAATGTTTTGTAAAGCATAGAACGCAATTTACTTACGGGCGACACAGCAACAGGTGTAAACTTCCCGGCATAGTATTCATCATACAGCGCGATTGCCCGCGCCTTGTTTGTTTTAAATAAAACAGATAATGTATCCAACAATATTGCGGATAAGTGCCCTTGACGCTCTTCAGTATGCAGTGAGCAACTCGCGAGGTCACGTGCGATGTCTATGCGCAACATGAAATATCTTTCCAGGTTGCCTACAGGATCTTTGCTTGAAATTGATCCTGACTCCCGCACGTGAACTACTGTGAGCACATCCCGGTCGACGAGAAAAGTTCCCCCATTCTTGAGCATACGGAACTTTAGTTCACTATCCTGACTGCTCTGCATTTTCTCATTCCATCCTGAAACATTGTCCACAGCATTTCGCCGGAATAAATTTGAACTGGTGCTACCAAGCCGACCCCTGATCAATAAAATCCATGGATCCTGTCCGTTAATTTCTACAATTTCATCTGGCTTATCATTGATTCTCTTTCGGTAAGCACCCGCAATGAGATCAGGGTTATTATTTTCTGCTGCTAACTTCAACTGGTGAGTTATTTTTCCTTTGCACAACTCATCATCGGCATCCAGAAATTGAATGTAGTTGCCTGTTGCCAGCTTCAGGCCATGATTTCGTGCCGAACAAGCACCAGCATGCTCCTGATGCATCGCGCGTATCAGCTGAGGATATTGATCTGTATAGCGCTTCAGAATACCAGGTGTACCGTCTGTACTTCCATCATCAATGCAAATGATCTCTATGCCCGTGAGATCCTGTTCAAGGATCGAATCCAGGCATCGCGGCAGAAAAGCCCCAGAATTGAAACATGGTACAATTACAGAAACCAACATAACAGTAGTCCCAAAAGTACGGGAAAGCTACTCCGATAACTAAAAATCAAACCTGTCTTTTACCCTCAACAGAGGACGCTCAATGAATTTCCAAGACAATGCAGCAACAGTTAGCGCCACACTGGTATATATTACGAACAGCAACACCGGCGGATCCGGCATTTCATAGCCGGCATTCACTATCAGGTAAGACACAAAAAAGGGAATCAATTTGTGGTATAGGTATACTCCATAACTCATCCTTCCAATCCGTTGCAGTACCGTGAGATTCAATAACGGATCAAGAAAGAATTTCCGTTGATCGGCACACAGAAAAACAAGTGCCGCAGCCATGATGAGAATGAAAGTCGGCATCGCATATGCGTCATAAATCCCCAAATAGGCCATCACCGCAGATCCCAACAGCCCGAGAATGAACAAGAGTGGTGCCCAATGCCTGATGTGATAAAGAATTGCCTCCTTCCGGTTATAATGAACCCACGCCAGAATTGCCCCTGCTCCTAACGTTTCAAAATGGATCGCGGTCATTCCTTTAACCGTCCCGCTTACATCATAATATTCGTGGAAGTATATTCGTGAAGCTACACCGATTAAAAACACAGTGAGCAACACATAGAATTCCGATCGCCGGGGAATCAGTAACAGTAAAAATGGCCATATGAGGTAAAATTGTTCCTCCACAGCCAACGACCATGTATGATTCAACAGCGGACTTTGCCATCCTTTCACAAAAAACAGAAAGTTCTGTGTGTAGGTGAAATAGTATATCTCATCTCCTTTATCGCAGATCCATAGGTTGCCCGCATAGCTAAGCGCGAACAGTACAACAAGCACAAGAAAGTAAATCGGAAAAAGTCTGATTGATCGTTTAATAATAAAACTCCCGATCAGTTTTTGTTTAGCCACATGAACTTTTTCCTTTTGCGAAAGCAGAATTGTTGTGATCAGGAAACCGGAAATAACGAAGAATATCTGCACCCCGTATCCACCGTAATCAAAACGAACCGTGCCCACTTCAATCAGGTAATGAGTGCACAGGACCATCAACGCTGCAATGGCACGAAGAGCGTCCAGTTTGGGAAGATATTCGAGATGCCTACTCATAAAACGAATACCGGATTCATGATTTTTTCAGCTGCTCAAGTTTATCGAGAAAGCGTTCAGGATCATCCGCCAGATCGCTGCATTGTCTCAACAACGCGGTATCTGCATCCCACCAATGCGATGCAAGCAACCGCTGAATCATTTGTTCATTGAACCGATATCGAATAACGCGAGCTGGAACTCCCACCACAACTGCATATGGCGGAACATCCTTGTTCACCACTGCACCCGCTCCAATCACGGCACCATGTCCTACTTTTATTCCAGCTAGAACAATTGCGTTCGCGCTGATCAATACGTCGCTTCCAATCACAGCTGCACCTGCTCCTGTTTCGTTGTACTTCGATTCCTTGACCCACCCTCTTCTTGGCGCATAAAAAGCCGGACTCGTACTCACATGGTTCAATGGATGACTTCCAAGTCCGATCTTAACATCAAAGGATATGCTTGTGAATTTTCCAATCTCCGAGCACGAACCCAGATAGGCGCCACGACCGATGTAAACCTGATCCCCGATATTTTTCAGAGCCGAAGAAATCAAAACACTTTCTTCAATTACTACACCGTCACCGATCGACAGAGAAGATGGAAGAATTGATTTAGTTCTTTTGAATTTTTCCTTTTGTGGATATACATAGACCAGCTTCACGTAAATTTTGAAACGTACCCATGTTGCAGATATAGACCGGAAAAATGTTCTCATTTCGCTTGATCAGATCCTTTTATTTTTTTCCTGTATTCACTCGTTGAGAGGCCGTGACTTCTGTCCGTATAATGAATCGGGATGTTCAGATTCTCCCCTGTTATTGATCGTCCACGGTAATCATCACCCAGAAACCTAAGATCAAATTTCCGTGAACTCAATAGAGTCAAAAGCTCATCTTCCGAATTATAAACCACTACTTCGTCGACATACTTGCAGGCCTCCAGGATAAGTTTCCTCTCACTTAATGCATAAACGGGTCCTTGCTTTCCGGGATTGATTGTGTTATCGATATTTCCGGCGGTGTTCACAGCTACAACCAGATAATCGCAATGCTTTTTACATTCCATCAACATGAGGACATGGCCCGCATGAAACAGATCAAATACTCCGCAAGCGAATCCTGTTTTCATTATTTGTTCAGTTCTGCTTCGATGTATACACTCAATTCATGTGCAGGTTTCCAACCAAGCACTTTCTTCACTTTGGTGATGTCGGCGAACGTAATGTCTGCTTCACCGTCACGCTTAGGAATAAATTCGATTTCAGATGAAATCATTTTTGCAAGATGGAGAACGCTCAATGTCTGGCCGAAACCAATATTGAATGACGCATTCATCTTCTCCGGATGCATCGCCGCCGCATAGTTGGCACTGGCAAGATCAGCTACGTGAATAAAATCGCGCTGCTGTGTTCCATCGCCTGTTACCAGAAGTGGTTTGCCATTCTTGCGCCGATCGAGAAAAATTCCTACTACGCTGCTGTATGCGTTAAATTTATTCGCGGGATTAAAGCTGCGCGGACCATACGGATTGAAATAACGGAGCGTTACATAATCAAGCGGATAACGGGATGAGAGTAATTCAAGATACTGCTCCACTTCATATTTCTGAAAAGCGTATGGACTTAAACAACTGATGCGTTCGTTTTCGGAGGTTGGAATCTCCTTAGGTGTACCATACACTGCACTGGAGCCGCTATAGACAAATCGTGGGTAATAGTTTTCACGAATCATTATCTCCAGAAGATGAGTTGCTACCAATACATTTGCTTCAATGTGTGCGTTCACCAGCTCAAAACTCGGCTGAATCCTGGGCAAGGCCGCAAGGTGAAAAACATACTGGTACTTCTGCAGTGATTTTATCTGGCGAACATCTCCCGTCAGAAAATGAAATCTGCCGTTTGTCTTATGTGCTGCAATATTGCTTTCCGAACCTGTTGACAGATCATCCACTCCATCTACCTCCCAGTGCGTGTGAAGCATCAGATAGTCCAATAGATTTGAACCGATGAATCCTGCAACCCCTGTAATCAATGCGCGCGCTGACATAAGGATTTTTATTAATCTTTCTTTTTACCAAACAAGCGGTTCAAACCGAACGCACCTTGCTTATTTATTTTCAAGTCCCACATCGGGCCCATCTCATCCAGCCATGCATTCTTCAGATCTGTTACATAACCTCCGAATACTTTCGGAACGGATGCTTCCCAATCACCGAAACGACTAAGATACTCGGTATAACTGACCTTATCAGCGTTTTCGTTCTCTGAATTGGCCGTAAATGACGTGGGCGATAGAATGCGTAAGTACAGAGGCGACTCACCGGACGCATATGCGACTTTCTTCTCGGCATAATACTTGTGCCACCATTTGCTGTGATCGTTCTGCAGAAGATGAGGCCTGCGCTTGTCCGATTTAACGACGTGATGGTATTCACCGTAAACGGCAAGTGCATGTTCTGCTTTATGAATTATAGTATTGGGCAGCCAATCGCGTTTTTGATTGCTTACACGTCCGGTGCTGGCATCATAAAATTTATGCAACTTATCTGCATAACAATCAAAAGTGTCCTCACCTACATGCATCAACGCTTCAGGATTGATAATATCGTCATCATCAAAGCGGATGATATATTCGGGCAATGTCTTTTCTGCAAGCAGATAATCAACCGCGAAGTGCAATTTCTCCTCCTTCGTTTCAACCGGACACTTCAGGAAATGTAGATTTCGCTCGCTCCTCTCCTCTTCACCAAGAAATAACGCCTCCCATTCTGACGATTGTTGCTCCAACAGCGAACGCATGCTTATATCAATAAGGCGCTGACGAAACGGGGTAACCATTCGCTTAGGAGATTGCGGAATGACGAACAGAAATTTTTTCATCCGGCATGATTCTTCACAAATCCAACAATTTCTTCCAGACTGAATGCAAAATTCAGCTGGCCATTACCTGCTATATTTTCACGGAACCGCAACGTATCCTGCAAGCCTTTGACGGGAGGTTTGCCATTGAAGATCACGAGGACGTCTGATTTGGTATAGGCACCCATGTGCACCGCACCAGAGTGTTGCGAAATAATCAGTCGCGATGCAGCACAACACTCAATTACGTCTCTGTTGTTCGCAGAAAGTCGCAGACGAATATTTCCTGTTTCCTTAATCTCAGCCGACATTGATGGATGGCCGGTGATGTAGACAGTGTCGAAATACGGCGACAACGCCTCAGCCAGCTCCTGGTAATCCCAATTTCCTCCATTGTTCAATGTGTAATCTCCTCCTTTTTTTCTTGGAAAAAGGGTTACTGCATTTTCACGTTTCACATTGTACACCTTGCAATAATCAAACGACGCTTGCCGTCCGTTTAGCTGCCAGTTTCTGAATACAAACCAATATCTGTCATTGTCACTTAGATCAAGGAATGGTTTTCCGGATGCGAGGGCAAGCTTGCGAAAAGATTCTATTTCCGTTTCCACATCCGGCGGCGCTGTTGCTTCATTCGCGCGGGGTTTGACTTCAGAAAAAAAATCGCGTAACGGATACCACTTTGCGATCATGCTTTTTCCGTTTTCATCCTGCAGGAATGGCTCGTGCAACTGCATCCCGCAATAGTGAATTTCTACACCGTTCTTGTAAAGAAAAGTCAGATAAGGAAGATTATGCAACAGAAAATGTCCGAATTCACCTTTGAACGGTCCATAGTAACACACTTTGGTACGAAGTGAATCACGATTAAACTTATTGAGTGTACGGTAAGCGCGGATCACTTTACCAGTATACTTGATCTTACCAAACAAGTTTAAAGTTCTTTGACCGTAGTATACCGTTGTCCGATCTCCCGGAATGACAAGATCTTTGACATCATATGTCGGTGTCGGAGTCTTCAAGGCTTAGCGTGCCTGCAAAGTGTCGAGAATGACATGAAGAATGACCTGGTGAAAACACTCTACCATTCCGTAGTTCTTAACGTTCAGGTAAAAGTTAGCATCACCCATTTTACTTAGCGTGTTTCCTGAGCTAAAACCGGTGAGCGTAATAATCTTCCCTCCTTTTTCACGTGCGACACCAGCCGCGTTCACAATATTCTTTGATTCTCCGGAACTACTGGTGGCAATCAGTACATCTCCTTTCTGAAAATGTAACTTAAGCCACTCCGCCATTGCGTTTTCATAACCGTAGTCATTTGCATAACAGGTAATGAGTGCAGCATCAGAAAAAGCATACGTCTGGTAACCCAGAATTTTCCCATAATCCTCCATCATGTGCGATGAAATGGAGTTGGATCCCCCATTTCCAAGAAAGAAAATTCTTTTCGCCCCTGTAAGCAGGGAGATACTATCGTCAATTCCCTTCTTGATTTCGGGAGAACTGAACCATTCGGAAAAGTGCTTATTGTACTGCTCTATCTGCATAGTCGAGTAGCATTTCACGTGTTACAGATTTCTCATTGCAAAGCCAAGTAGTAGAAAGACTGGCAGCAAGAGAAGGAACTGTCATGTTAGTAATGTTCGGTTCAATGTGTGCGAGCAAACAGCAGAAAGAAAAGAACGTATCCCCTGCACCGATTGTATCCACAATTGTACTCCGGTATGACTTCTGGTGAACGATGTTCTCTCCGTTGCAGTGTAATGAGCCGCTGCTTCCTAGGGTAACGAACATGTTGTCGGAGTTAATTTCATAATTGAATAATTCACGGATGTCATTATCCGCATTGCCGTGAATCAAACGATTCATCTGAAGACTCGCTTCACGAAGATCGAGCGTAACGCTTTTCTTTCGTAGTTTTTTCCACTTCGACATTCTGTTAAAACCAAAATTGTTCGAATTGGTCTGCGTCATCAGGTGAAATCCATCTTCAATATTCAGTTTATTACAAAAACCATGACCGAAGTCTGCGACGATCACCACATCATATTCTTTCACGTTTACCTTCAATTCCTTACCCGAGCTATGTGCAAAACGATTTATTTCCACGTGCTTTTTCTTATCAGAAGCATCGAAATATCTCGTCTTCATAATCTCACGTGAATCGTTGGATATGAGGTCAACTGATTTGACAAAATCCCGCAAGTGGCCGGCAATTGCGGCAGCGCCACCTTCCTGAACCATTGGACTTTTCCCCTCGACCAAGCGGAACACCGGACAAAAGGATTTCATCGAGTGCCCTTCATAAACCACCTCCACAAACTCATCAATAATCGTCTCTCCAACCACTGCAACACGCAGATTTTCAACCTTTTGTATAAAGCTCTGTACAGTACTCTTTAATGAATCCGGCATAGATTCAAATGTAGGATTTTTACTGTCCCGCTGGAGCCACTAAATGAAGGAAAACACCAATAATCGTAGTACTATTTCTTCCGCAGCCACAAGCCACCGCCAGGATTTTTAAGGACATCCGGCATGTGCTCGGTTAACCACTGCTTTTCAAATTGTTCGATGTATGTATTGAAGAAGACAATTTCAAATTCAGTATTGTACATCAGAAAAGCGCGCAACATGTAGTCTTCATTCCATGCAAATCCTTTTTCAATCCACTCCTGCGGATATTCAAACGGATAAAACACGTCGTGAAAATGAATAATCACGCCCGATTTCAGGACAGGAAGAATTTCGAATATAATGTAATTCACATCGCTTCCCGCTTTTGACACATGCGTGGAGTCAATGAAAAGAATATCGTCTTTCTCAAGCGTCCGGAATGTATCCAGCGGAACATCCTGCACAAAAGCCGGTAACATTTTGAAGTGCTTTGGAAGTCCTTCCGTAAGTTTATTCAAATTAACCGGGTATGGCTCGATAAGTAGTATGTCGATCGAATTATTGAAATTCTTTTCATTTGTATCCAGCATTACTGCTGATGAATAACCCGAACCAGCTTCGATGATACGCTTAGGTGATAAATGACGAATCATAGAATGCAGGAAGATTGCATCGGAATATGAGAAGAGCCCGTTTTTATAATAATAACGATTCGTTCCTACTTTTTCATTGGTAAAATATAGGTCCTTATAAAATGTGCGGAATGTTTCGAGCAACTGAAACTGCTCCTTTTTATGCAGATCAATTCCAGCCAGTTCATTTTTGGAGCGGTCAAAAATACGTCCCGCATTTTTCCTGACGTATTCTTTGTCCGGAACGGGGCTGTAATAATGTCCGGGAGGATGATACGTTTTGTATTTTTCGAGTTCTTCCCGCAGATGCTTTACAGGAGGAAGTTTAAATAGAAAATTCTTGATCAGTTTTTTCATTGGTCCAGTATAAACAAAACGCTTTACGCGATTTGAACAGCATAAATATCTTCCAGCTTCCGCACGATAATGTCTTCAGAAAAATGTGATTCTGCGTATTCCCTGATGCGGGCCGATGAATAATTCAGATAATTATTCCGCATCTCTTCCAATGCTGCACCTAGTACAGCTGCATCCCCCTTCTTACACAAAAGACCAGTTTCCCTGGTAACAATTTCTTCCGGTCCTCCACTGATAGTTGAAATAACGGGGATTCCACGAAACATTGCTTCGGCTAACACCACACCGAATGTCTCTTCATCAGATGAAAGAACGGCCACATGCGAATCATCAAATATTTTTTTAACCTCGCTCCTTCCAATCTTACCGCAAAAAGTAACTTGTGAATCAATCCCAAGTTCGGTAGCCAACTTCCTATACGTTGCACTCATCACCCCGCTTCCTGCCAAGTGGAGGTGCACAGCCTGTCCACGGAATTTCCTAGCAAATGCGTTGAGCAATATGTCCTGGCGCTTTCTTTTATCAAGTATCGCAACACAGACAAACGTAAACAAATCCGGATTCGCCGACCTACTAATCGGGACAGCGAATAACTCCTGGACCATATTCGATACAACAACGAATGGCGACCCGAAAATACGTGTGTAACCGGCGCCTCTCACCTGGCTGACCGCAATACGGACGCGTGCACCGGCTATAAATTGCCGATGATCTTCGAAGGTCTCAAATGAATTGAATTTGTTCAGCTCATCATATGAAAAGTAATTCGAATGCTCTGTGAAGACATATGGTATGTTGAAATTCTTAGCCAGTGATCCGGCTATATAAGAGTTGTCGGAAAGGCAGTGATGATGAATTATTCCCGGCTTGCCTTTTTCTTCAATGTGCCTTTTCATCCAGGCATTTGTCCGCTTAAGAATAGTTCTCTTAAAATATGCAGTTGCATCTCCAAAAAATCGACCCGGCAATGGAAACACAATATGCAAGTGAACAACATTCAGCAACTCACTTTTATCGAATTGAGGTCGTGATTGACGAAACCACCCCAACAGCGTTGAATACGTAACGAGCAAAACTGTCACCCGATGACCTGCGCGGCACAATGCCTCTCCCTGCTCCTTCACAAATACGCCACTTGTGCTTTTATCCGTAGGATACCAGGCCGTTGTAATTAGAATGTCTGGTTTTCTAACGTTGCTCATTTCGTATTGCCTATAAAATAGTACCTGAACCACGGACGGATAAAAAGCAACGACGTGAGACACATACGAATTGCCAATGGAATATTCTTCCCGAGCTCACGCTTATTTCCTTTGAAGATATGCCGCTCAAAAAAATAAGCCGCAAGATATTTACGTTTTCCTTCGCTTAATGGATGCCGGATGATGAATTTAAATATGCGCAATATTTCGGGATTCCGTTTTGCAGGCGACTGAAGACGCGTTACAGCCGGATGGGTCCTGAAATAATTTACAGTTTTGGTCGAATAACAAAGCCGCTTTGAATTCAACAAATATAATATCCAGAATAACCAATCGCCCGCATAATACATTCCGGAGACCTCATCGAGATAGCTGAAAATCCGCTCTTCGTTTCTGAAAACAACTGCGCTGGCGTTATTGATAACACATTTGCTGAACAACACGTCCTTCACTTCGTCCTTTGCATCGTTTTCAAAATCGCTCAGCCATCGTGTTTCCGAAATATCACTATACCAACGGTTCTGGTTATTTTTCATAACACTTCCGTCTTCCTCAACACGCGTTGTCTTTGAATAATAAAGATCAAACCCCTCTTCGAGTTTCGCCACTGCCACTTCCAGGAAATTGAGCTCACAAAAATCATCGCTTTCTGCAATCCAGATGTATTTTCCCCGGGCAAGCGAAATTCCCTTTCTCCATTGAGTAAAAGCGCTGCCAGTATTTTGCTCATTAAAAATGATGTGTGCTGTATTCCGATGAGTTCTGTATTGGTTGATGATCTCCCGACTGTTATCTACTGAACAGTCATCCAGAATAATAACTTCAAAATTCGAATACGACTGGCTGTAAATGCAGTTTAACCGCTGTTCAAGGAAACGCGCGTGATTGAACGATGGAACAATTACAGAAATAAGCTCCATTCCTACGAGGTTATATTTTCTGCCAATAATTCATCTATACTTTTTATCCAGTCCGGAATTATTTTTTCCGGCTGAAACTTTTTGCTGAATGCCGAAGCTTTACTCGCCATTTCGTCCAGCTGCTTTTCATTGTTGCTCAGTTCAAGGATCGAATCGGCCATCTTTTCAATGTCGAGATACGGAACGATTAATCCTTCACATTGGCGCAATAATGCTTCGATTCCTCCAGTACCTTCGAATCCGCCCACCGGAATTCCGATAGAAGCTGCTTCCATACACGCAAGCCCAAATGATTCTTCCTTTGAAAGCGAAACAAATAAATCGAATTCAGCATACTTTTCGAACGGGTCTTCCGATTCACCCGTGAAAATAACTTTGCCGTCAAGCCCGGATTGATGAATATCGAATTCTAACTCCTGCTTCAATGTCTTGTGATTGCCTACCCAAACAAAAATAAATTTGTTGTCCGGAAGTTTGCGGTTAATTGCAGCAGCAAGTCGCACAAAAAGCAAAGCGCCCTTATGAGAAAGCGCAGTTCCTGAAGAACCGACCACAAAACTCCCATCCGACTTTTTCCTTCTTACAGCAGTATTCTTTGGCAAAACAGGATAATGAATCCGGATACTATTCTTACTAACTGCAAAGCGGGTCGAAAGAAATGCCGCAGTTGTTTCAGAATTTGCAATAACGCGATCAACCGAAGAAATGATTCCAGACGGATCGACTTGCGTGAGCTTAACACCTAATTCCAATTCGTGGATATGCCACATCACAGGAACTTTTGTATCCTGTTTTATGCGTTTTACGATTTCCGCACAGGCGATTGTGTTACAATAAATGAGATCGGGTTTTACTCTCTTTACAATTTCAAGAACACGATCCGAATTTTGTTTTAAGTTGTGTTTCTTTAAACCAAGCTTCTTTAACCCTCGCGATAAGAGCGGTTCAACAACAACCGGCGCTCCATAAATAAGTATTTCACCCTTCCCCTGCAATGCACTTTCCATTTTCCCTTTGCCTGGAAGCAATAAAACAAGTTGGTGTCTTTTCGCGGCATGCAGGAATTCGATATACCGTAAAAGCACAAGCGAAGCTCCAGTCAACCCCGAATTATGAAAAACAAATAGAATTACTTTGCCGGAAAGATTCTCTTTCATGGATTTCCTTCTATCTGTATATCTGAAAGGTTCCAGAGCCCAAGACTTTTGTCACTGTATCTTCCATTATTCTCAGAACACTTTTCGTTGATCAATTCCAGTGGTGCAGGAAAAGAGAAAGGTCTATCCTGCAGATCGAGCGGCCTCCAGATAATGTCACCGAGATCTTTATTTTGTCTACCCGGAAAAGTTGTTGTCAGCAGATACTTAGCACCCGATTTTTTGAAATTCGCGATAGCTTTTAACGCCTGTGCATAGGTTAAATGCACAAGGCAATCACGGCAAAAAATAAGATCGGCTTGTGGCAATTGGTCGTTCACAATATCAAGACACAGGAATTGTCGTTTTTCTGAACCGAATTCAGCCTCATTTTTATCCGTCAGTTCTTTCACAATATCCAATCCGATATAATTTGCATCAAGCGAAAGAAGTCGCATCCAGAAAAAATCACCACATGGCGCATCAATTATACTTTTTATCCCATGACGCTGCAACAATGCAGGTAGCTCCGCCCTTACAACTTCAGTCTGCACAAGATCAGAACCCGGTCCTGAAATAGATTCCTTTCCTTTGAAAAGATTCTTTTCATAAATGTTGTTGAATTTGTCCTCCAACTGTTGCTTCTTATGCGGCCCCGAAAACAAGTTTTTTAAACGGTCGAACATGGATTCAGTTTTATACGGCTATTTGACGGCCATTTGTACACGAATATACTGTCAATATAGAAGACTTTAGTACTTCCCTGTCCACCCTAATTTTCGGGCAACGCGGAACAAGAACCAGCTTCCATTAAATAAAGACTTCCGCAATTGTTCATGAATGCCTGCAAGATTGCTATCCAGCTCGATTTTATTCCACCACACAGCCTCATCCAATTTCCGCGCATAAATAAAATCCTGCTCAGTGTAGATCTTATAAAAGCGGCGTAACAGCAAAAGCGCCGTCATCTGATGAGCAAGAACCGGATCAGGTTTCGGCATTTGTGGATCCAGCCTGAATTCATGCTGCATGAAATCAAATTTTTCGGAAATTAATGGAAGCAATTTTACTTCTCCTGATGCTTCTGCAACCCGATATACCAGTGCCGCATACTCATCAAAAAACCTTTTTGCCAGGGCCACTGTTTTGGCTGAATCATGGAAACGATAAAACGCAAGTGATTTATCCGTTACCGCAATTCTGTCGGTTCCAAAAAGCAACAGGAAGCGAAGGAACCATTCTTTATCCATTACAAAATGCAGGCGCTGATCGGGCAAACCCATTTTTGCAATTGCATCACGATGGAAAAATGTTCCGGGTTGGTTAAAACTATCCCGCCCAAACACAGATTTCAACGATTCGTCCTTTTCGTACGCCGAAGGATAACTCCATTTCTTCTCGTCACGGAACATTGTAATCGGTCCGCATACGCATAACGCATTTGTTTTCCTGAATAGATCAGCTACGTGTTGTAACGATCCCGGGGTGTGCATATCGTCACTATTGATCCAATTGATGACCTCGCCGGTCGCTCTTCGCAATGCTTTATTTATTGCATCGCTTTGTCCACTGTCTTTTTCACTCACCCACCACGCAAGATGCTTTTCATATTTACGGATTATCTCTACTGAATTATCCGTACTTCCTCCATCGACAATAATAAACTCCAGGTCCGGATAATTCTGATCGAGAACAGATTTAATGGTCTCTTCGAGAAATTGTCCCTGATTGTAAGATGGAGTAATGATCGAAATTTTCAAATCTACTGCTGTTCCTTTTTGTAAATGAAAAAAGACTGTTTCTTACGATCAAAAATAATAGGCGGCGGATAATTGAAAACGTTGAGGTACTCTGTGTATTTGCGGTATTTCAACACCGGAATTTTAGCGTATGTGCTTTTGTACTTATTGATGACTGCAAGTCCTTCCTTGTCCTCCACCGTTAGTCTTGTCAGTTTTTGTGTGATCTCCTCTTCTACTTCCTCGTTGTATTTATCCATCATGTCGAGGCTGAACTGATTGCTGCCGCGCATACGAAAAGCTCCGATAGCCGTCTGAAGACAGTACAAACGGGCATGATCGAAGAAACGCAACCAAAGTTCAAAATCACCGGCGTAACGCATATCTGTTCTGATCATACTGCCTGCCTTTTCCCACAACGACCTGCGCCACAACGTTGATTCCTGCTGAATGAACTTATAGTCGCGCAAATAGAAATTGTACTTCGACCATTTGCGGGAAGTCTGGATGCTGATAATCCTGCCGATCTCATCAATTGAAGTCGGATTCCCCTGCAGCCATTCGACTTCCGGAAATGAAGAGAAAACTTCTGCCAGTACGAAAAATGATTTCGGGTAATAACGGTCGTCAGAATTAATCCATCCCATTATTTCGCCAGTCGTTTTCGAAAATCCTTTCTGAATGGCATCATACATCCCTTTATCCTTCTCACTCACCCAAAACGTTAAATGCTTTTCATATTTCCGGATAATCTCGACCGAATTGTCTGTACTTCCACCATCGATAATCACATACTCCAGATTCGGATATCCTTGCCCAAGTACGGAATTGATCGTCTCTTCAAGGAAACTTCCCTGATTGAATGAAGGTGTAACAATGGAAATTTTCGGAAAATTCATATTGCCGCAATTATCTTGATACACTTACTTGTAAGATCTGGAATCAAAATCGATCGATGATTTTGGCTGGTAAAAAACATCCATCTGCCACAGCGTTTTGTCTTTAGCGCGTTGAAACAGATCTACAATGTCTACGGAGAAAAAACCTTTCTTGAAAAGATAATCGGCCATTTCATAGTAACGTAAACTGTCGTCTGTTAATTGATAATTGTATTGTTCAATAACCAGCAATGATGCATTTTCCATCGCGTTCGCTGCGCCCTCAAGGATCGGAATTTCATAACCGTGTGTATCAAGCTTGATGAGGAACGGTGGTTTAAGGTTGTGCTTTCTTATCTCAATATCGATGGTTGTTACCGGAACTTCAATACAACTTCCGGCCAATGGTGTTTCTGAAGCAAGTCCGCCCAGCAGGTCACTGTTATCAAAATAAATTTTTCCCTCTCTGTTTCCCGCCGCCGCAATAACATACTTTGCATTCGGACGACTGGCTACAAATTTTTCCAGATCATTTTTGTGCGCTTCCTGTGCATCAATTAAAAGATATTGTGCGTCAGGATATGTTTTCATACACGCCTCCGACCACATTCCGTTGGAAGCACCAATATCAATCACCGTATTCACTTTCACGCCCCGTTGTTTGCTGCGAATCAGCGCACCACCCATCGTAAACGGATTGGACGGGCCTTTTGGTGGAGGAGCATTTGCCGGAACAAGTGCATAGCCCATCATGCGGAATACTTTTTTTATGGCCCTTTTGATCATTGCAAGCTGTTCTTAAAGTTTATTCGTCTTCTTAAGGAACGAAATGTATTCAGCAAACTCATCCTTTTTGAACAACGATTTGCCATTCCCAAATTCTTCGGCAGTATATCCGTAGCGGGAAAGAAATTCCACCGTCAGGTATTTTTGGTACCCATGAAAGAAATCCATTCTGCTTTTATGAGACAGGCTTTCTCTCCACGAATCGGAAAGCGCTGATTTAATTTCTTTGAGCGGCTCTTTCTTATACACATCATCGCCGAACACGCCCTTCACTTTTGCATTTTTCTCCAGTTCGAGCACCCGCTCATCAAAAGGAATACCAACCCAGTCGTAAATTGCTTTCACTGCTACTTGCGGTTTGGATACAATGGATTCATACGTGGTTTCAAACACATTTGGCCGTGAGCCATTCTTTTCACAGAATTCCTGTATCAATGAAGGCGCAACCAGAAAATCGCGATAGAATGCGTTGAGTAAAGTGTAGTCCAATTTATCCTGCGACCACGTAGTAAGCATCGAATGCAGCGAAGCGAATGGGTTTCGTTTCAGGATCAAAAACTTTGCGGAAGGAAAAAATTCAAGTATTTCAGGAATAATCTCGTAATATCTTGGTGTCTTATCTACAAAAAAAAGATTGTTATCCCGCCCGCTGTAGAGGTTCAGGATCATCTTTTTCATATCACTCCTGAAAGTATCTTTTGCTCCTTTTGTTTCGAGGTATGCAAACAATCCCTGCAACGCCACCGGGTAATTGTATTTTGCTTCGATAAGTGATGGCTTGTAAATACTGAGCAAAGGCAAAAGTACCCACGGTTCACTCACCGTATCGACATGCGGATTGTTAGAGATCAACTTCTGTAGCAGGGTTGAGCCGGAACGGGGCTGAGAAATAATAAATATAAGCTTGGATTCGTCGATCACCTGCATAGCGCATAGCGAAATTACGAAGAAATAGGAACTTGGTACCTTTGCCTGATTACTTACCCAAAATCATTTCTACATACCTTGTACCGTGCAAATCACGAAAGTCGGATCACTATGAAAACCTACAATCCGAAGATTCCTTTACTTTCAATCCACATTCCGAAATGTGGGGGAACAAGCCTCATAAATGTACTTAGCAAATGGTACGGAACCAGGTTTTACCAACATTACTTTGACGAAGTAAATGCGAAAATGCCGTCCAAGGCACCCGTCAAAACTTTCTTTGGCGGTTACCGTTCCAATCTTTGCATACACGGTCATTTTAACCGCAACAGAAAATTTGGGGTTGACGATTACTACCCTGAAATCAGGCAGGCCATCACCTTTGTCCGCGATCCGCTTGAAATTCAACTGTCGGTTTTTTATTACAATCACAAAATGATGGAACAGGGAAAGTCATTTCGCGACGGTAAGAAAAGGGAAATCACTTCTGATATTGATGAATTTCTGGAAGCCGGAACTCCTTTTATCAAATCATTTCTTCCGGAAAATATGTCGCTGGAAAATATGGACCACTATTTTAACGACTACTTCGTTCATGTTGGAATCATGGAGGATTATCAGAAATCCATGGACGTCCTTGCAGAAAAACTCAAGAAACCGAAAGTGCAGGTTTCTAAAGAAAATGCAGCGGTTCGATTTTCAAATCCTTCTCAGTCCTCGATTGAAAAATTCAAATCCAGATGCGCGTTTGAATATGCACTGTATGACTATGCTGTAAAGCAAAATGCGCATTAGATTCAGGATATCTTCGCCGGTCCGCGATTTTCATTATAGATCCTTAGCACTCTTCGGGCAATAGAAATCCGTTGAAACAAATTGTAAGCGGAATGATAAAGTGCATAATTCATTGATTTACGAAAAACCGGACGGGAATAGTTGTAAGCTGCGAAGATAGATTTGTAGAAATAGAGAATTGTTCCGATCGCTTCCGTGTGATATCTGTTGCCGTGGAATTTATCTCCTTGCTCCCATATCCTGATCCATTCCAGGTAATGCTTTAAAGTGAACAGAGGATCTTTATTTCCCATCGTTGAAACGCCGGTACCGGTCATTCGGTAAACAGCCATCACTTCATCGAGAAAATAGAAGTCGCCAAATTTACCGAGTATCATGCTCAGCGCAACATCGCCAAACTGTACTGTTCGGAACCATTCAGGAAAACTAAATCCTTCCAGGAACAGATTCCGAAACATGATGGTGCGCGATTTAATTCTGACACGATTAGCGAAAATATCGCGAACGTCCGTGATTTGCTTAGGATAATATCCGTGCCCATCCCGTGGCGCTTCTTTCTCGGTGTACATCCTATCATCATTCTTAACGGCTATTTGGTGCCAATGGTGACAGGCGATACACTCTGGAAACGCTTCCAGGATATCGACCTGAGTCTGAAGCTTATAAGAGTCAGTCCAGTAATCATCCCCTGGAAGCAACGCAATGTACTTTCCTGTGGCACTCCGAATATTACTCATGAAATTATTCCGACCTGTGGGATTGCCGTTAATGTAAATTACATCCTTCCGAAAGTGATGCAGAAGGCGAATTTTGTCCGGGTATTTCGCGACGTACTCCAGGCAAATTTGAGTTGTTCCGTCATTTGATTCATCGTCGCCTACAATAATTTCTACAGGAAACGAAGTCTGCTGCATCAATGCACTTTCGATTGCTTCAGAAATATAATTTCTGTGATTATAGGTGTTGATAACTACACTGACCGTAGGCCGTAATTCCACGTTGAAAAAATAAGTGCAATGTTAGTCCAAATACTTTTCAAGAATCGTACCCTTCAGGTCTTTATAGATTTCCTCAATGACCTCAGCTTTGAGATGCGATCTCCACTTATCCTTTACACTTTTGTCCTTGAAAACTGCGTTATAAATATCAGAATGCCTGGATTGCGATTCAATCAAAAACTTTTCAGTTTGCTCAGACATTTTCAGTCCTGCAAATTCAAAAATGCGGCTGGTTGTTGTTAATGCATCAGTAACGAGGTTTTCATAAGAAATCACCTTTACCTGATTTGGATGAGTTTTTTCTAATTCGGTATACTGAAGCGTGAGCAACTTCCAGTCGTCAAACCCCCAAAATTCACTTTCATCTGTCTTGCGGCATGCTCCAGTTCTCCATTCCTTCATTGGATCTGCTGTTGAAGGAAATTCATTTGCCGCACTTAGCCACGAATAAATGGCACCACAGGGATTCCTTACAATATGAATAATCTTAATGGAAGGAAAAAAATCAAGAATTTTACCAGTCAAATGATGATTGCGCGTGTCTTTAATGACCAGAAATTCCGGAGGTTTCACCTTACCATGAAAAACCGGAAAGTCGCCGCTCGTACGTTTTTTCACCTGGTTGATAAATTCATCCATAGAATTATAGACACCTTCGAATAAATCACTCCACTCCTGCTGTGTCGAATTATTGTTCACAGCATTCTTAAATGAATATGAAAACAATGGAGCCATTTTAAAAATAACACGTTCATTGCTGTCGAATATCTGGCACAACCAATTGGTTCCTGACCTCGGCATTCCATTAAGCCAAATGATATTAAATCGAAGCATACTGTCTCCTTTGAGTCATCAATTAATTTTGCAGTTGCGTCTTGATCAGTTTAGAATTTCCACTCGCTGAAATCAATATTGAAAGAAACTTATCCGATCGCTCATTACTAAGTATAGACTTATCCATAGGCAATTCAAGTAAGCCGGCAGCAAGATGACTTGAATTCGGATGTGTCGTTAACGTGTTATAAGGTGGCATTGCGTTTTGTGAATAATGATTCAATCGCGCAACAGGAAAATTTTCTGCTTGAATTACCTTACAAAGTTCACCTGCACTGAGACCGAATTTTGCTTCATCAACACGCACGATCAACCTATGATAATTCCTATCACTGATGGAACTGCCGGGTTGGTAAACGTAAAGCCCTTCAACCTTGTTAATTATCTTTTCAAATGCTTCGAATACTCTCTTGTTCTCATTTACGTGCAATTCATACTGCTCCAGTCCAAACAAGGCCATGCCAGCAACAATTTCTGACATTCTTCCATTACCCGTAAATGCAACCTGCGTAGGCTTTCCGAGTCCATAGCTGCTTCTAATGTGTCGTATCTTTTCGGCCAGCAAATCATCGTTGCACGTAACAATACAACCATTTACTGCGTTAATTATTTTTGACTCATGAAGTGAGAACACTTCAAGCTTTCCAAAGTTGCCGATTTTCTTATTCCTGTATTGTTCCCCGATTGCATCATCAGACAAGTAATAACTCGGAATTGAGTGTCTCGCTGCTATTTCTTCGATTCTAGCATATTCGCAGCTGCCTCCGAATAGGTTAACTCCAAGTATTGCGCTTGTATTTCCATCGATCAGGCTCTCCAACATTTCAACATCGAGATGCATCGTCTCTCTGTTCACATCGCAGTAAACAGGCTGTGCGCCTGCCCAGATCACCGCTTGAGCCACAGACACGTGCGAAAATGCAGGCAGGATTACATTACCTCTTAAACCGAGTGCGTTAGTGGTGATCATAAGAGCAATCCCGGAATTTGTCATGTACAATGCATTCCTTACACCAAAGAACTCTTTGAATTTTTTTTCAAATTCCAAAGCAAGCGGGCCGTGATTTGTATAATATCGCCGATCAAAAATTCCATCGATCAGTTTCTCGAATTGACCCCAATCCGGAATCAGGTGACGAGGTTGAACGGGTGGTTCAAATGTCGGTTTACCTCCAAATATTGCTAGTTCAGTATTCATGTCTCAATTCTGTAACTGTTTGGCAATTGCTGATCCGTTATCGCAAATATATTTTAAATACTTTACCACTATTTCAATATCCTCCAGAGAAACAAATTCTCCGCACGGCAGCAGCATAAATTCTTCTTTAAGTATCTCGGTATTGGTAAGATCTCCAATGATTGTCTTCATTCCCTTTTCCTTTAGGTGCAGTGGAGGGTAATAATAAGGCCGCACTACCATGTTTTCTGCCTGCAATATTTTTATCGTCAACTCTCGTGACACTGGCCACTCCTTTTCAAGTTTTACAATGATATTCTTAAACCCTCTTTTCTCTTGCATGCTGTACTCGAGTAAGGTCAGACCCTTTACCCCTTTAAGTTCCGTCTTGTACTTCAGAAACCTCTCCTTGTTACGTTCAATCTGCGCGTCTTTGTCATCCAAAGAAGCTAACGTCATTGCTGAATGTAACTCGATAAGTTTGCCATCCATACCAAACGATTCCAGCATGTGAGTTTTTTCATTCACACCGTTATTCCTGATCAAGCTGAGCTTGTGAGCCAGTTTATCATCGTTAGTTGTAATATAAGCTCCTTCACAACCATTCAGAAACTTACTTGCATGCAGAGAGAAACATTCTGCATTACCAAAAGAGCCGATTTTCTTCCCCTTATGCTCAGCAAACGAAGCCTCTACGGAGTCGAATAAAATCGGTATGCCGGTCTTTTTTGATAATTCAAGCAAACTATCAATGTCACACAAGTTCACAATCGGATGAGGTGCAAGCAAAAGGCCGGTATTGTCATTAATGCATGATTCCATATCAGAAGCCCGAACACTCTGGGTTTCATAATCTACATCACAAAAATGAGGAACCATGTCCAGCCACGCAGCCATATGGGCCATCCTCCGGTACGTAAAAGACGGCATGATTACTTCATTTTTCCCTTCGAGGCGAAGCGCATTCATTGTCATCACGATTCCCCACAAGCCGCTAACCATTGTAATACAATGTTTCGACCCATGCTCAACGGCCAGCCGCTCTTCCAGTTGTCCGGTGAGCGAATTTAATCCTGACAGCGTTGAATGTTCACCGTAAACTTGCCTTACATAATTCAAAAAATTCTGCTTGTCGGGCTTTACAAGATTGGAAGTTGATCGCGGTGTTTTGAAAACAGGATCCCCGGAAATAATGGCTAGGTTCATTTATTGTCTGGTTAATATAGCGTCAAACCTATAATGTGCACCGTGAAATTCGAGAGGCATCTGATGAAATTTTACTTTCCAGCCACATTCACCTGCAAGTTTTTTGAATTCATCCTTTGTTCTCCACAAACCTATAGGACTTTTCGAATCGTCCAGCAAGTCAGAGTAATCAATGTTCTTATAATAGAACTGATGAGCCCTTTCCTTATCCGGAAGATTGCCCAGAAAAATCCTATCTAAGTTTTTATACTCACTATTCAAGGTCATGAGAATTTTTCGCGACACCAAAGGACTGAAATATTGAAATGTTCCGTAACACAAAGCTTTGGTGATGGTCTTTTTATTTTTAAACCTGGCAATAAATCTATTCGCATCTCCAATGTGAAAAGTGAACCGGGGGACATTCTCAAAATTTTCCTTGGCAACTGCTACTAGATATTCTGAATAATCTACACCCACTAAACTTCCGATCGAATCAAAAAAAAGTGACGAAAGCGCTCCGTTACCACATCCGATATCCAAAAGACAATCTGTTTTTCTAAGTTGCAGTTTCTGTTTAGCAACAGATCGTATCAAATTGACTTGGTTTTGATCCAATGGTTTGCCATCGACAGTACGCTTCACCTGGCCCCAGAAATCTTTAGGATCGCACTTCTTTGCAAGTACCTTGTAATGCAACTTGACGTAATCTGTTTTTGCAGATCGTTTCATTTATCCTGGGTGTTTATGTCCAAATTACGAACCATTTCCATTGTTCTTTTAGAACCATTGAACATGAGTACATCTAGTATGGATAGTCCTGCCTCGAAACTATCTTGCTTCTGATCATATGTGGGAAGTACCGGCGAAAGAAAGGTAAGTCCAATATTCGCCTTTTGAAATTTTGTTGTGTCGAATAATTCTTTACCTCCGGGTGGATTGATGTACTCATTTGCACCAAGTTGCTCGCATATTCGCAGCGCCCACTCACCTGCATCATTCACATTTGAATAATCAAATTTCATTTCTGAAGAAATTTCCTTTTGGAACCTGATTTGCAGTACTTCACATATCAGTTCAATTGCACGGGCATTGAAATTCGTAACATTGGTTTCAGAAAGAGTAAAACATCGATTGATCAGTTCCATTGTTTCATGGTAATGTCTAGCCCTTTTCCGGTAATGATCGAGCTGCCGTGCTATTTTATCTTTCCAGTCGCTGCCTTCCTGAAACGAAATGTTCTTAATAAGTGCAGATTGACTGTGTTTCTGAAGAGGTGCCACTATGTATTGCCATCCACCCCCTGGTTTCAGGATGCGGTTGCGGTTAATCCACCCATGCCTTATGTATTGAACATCGTCAAACAGAATAAACCTGTCGGATCTATTTATTAGTTGGAAATATCCGAGGTAAGGAAAAAAATAAGGTTGCATGATTCCGATCCGCATCATTCCAAATTATAGGATGGCTTTTAACATTACTCCGGCGATCAACTCAATGTTCTGGATTGTGAGCCCTGGGTACAGCGGCAAGCTAAGTACGCGTAAGGCAACGCTTTCACTTACCGGACAGGAATAGCTTTGCTTTACATATGGCAACTTGTTAAGAGAAGGATAGAAGTACCTGCGCGGGAAAATATCGTTATCCTGTAATGCTTGTTTCACACGAAGAAGCTGCTCTTCCGACGGAAAAATTACCGGATAATAAGCATAATTGTAAATTGTCCCTTCTGAAAGAAGAGGACGTTGTAAACCTGAATTCTTCAGCAGTTCGTCGTACAACAGGCATATTTTTTTTCTCTCTTGTATGATTTCCGGAACCTTCGGTAACATGCATAAACCCATTGCTGCATGGAATTCCGAGTTCTTTCCATTTATACCAATTGAAAAATAATCGTCACCACGGTGGCCGAAACTGCGATACAGTGCAATTCTGTCCGCCAACTCATCGTCATTTGTAATAATTGCCCCACCTTCTATTGTGTGAAAAAGTTTTGTAGCATGAAAGCTCACAGTTGAGATGTCGCCCTGGTTTATTAGCTGCTTTCCATTATGAATTGTTCCGAATGCATGCGCAGCATCATAAATTACTTTAAGATTATGCTTACGCGCAATCTTTGCAATAGCTTCCGTGTCACACGGAATTCCATAAACATGAGTAGCAAGTATGGCGTGTGTACGAGGTGTGATGAGCTCTTCAATGCAACTCGGATCTATCGCCAACGTTGCTTTATCAATGTCAGCAAAAACCGGCGTACAATTCTCCCATAAGAGTGAAGTAGTGGTTGCAACATATGAGAATGGTGTTGTTATTACTTCACCACTTATCCCAAGAGCTTTTAATGCAATCTGAAGAACTACCGTGCCATTTGCAGCAAAGAAAAGATGGCGGACTCCAAGGTATTCTTTGAGCTTCGATTCGAGTTCACGGACCAACGGCCCATTATTCGTTACAATTCCCCGCTCCCATATACCACGCAGATACGCTTCAAACTCCTCTCTAGGTGGCATGTAGGTTCTAGTGACATTAATCGCAGTCGGCGAATACTTAGGGTTCCTTATGTCCATATACTTTCAAATTCAATAGATTGCCACACGTCATTCGCTGCGATCACCTGGAAGCTACCCGCAGATTGTACACGAAGCATTGGTTTCTCCCGGAATTCTTCCCCAACTGTAACCGTCATACTATACAATCCCTTGGATAAGTTGATACGAGGGATGGTAAGATCTGACTTGAAAACCTTATACTCCCCATCTTCGCTTATTACATTCTTATCTCCAAGTGCAGCATCAGGCATACAAACTCCTACTGGTCGCTGCTCCTTATCAAAAATAGTAACGGTTACAAATGGTTTAAACTGTTTACCAATCCTGATCAGAAAGGTTACATGGAGATCGTTTAGTCGTTTAATTGTGTAAAAGCCCGATTCAGGATTGTTCGCTTCGCCAAATTCAAGTTTAACCAATTCGGTGCCTTCACGTTGAAACATCACTGAAGCCCCTCCCCCCCGCGAGAATTTTGAATAATAGAGGTCAATGCCTTTGGCAACGTCGGAATCAAGGTACACAGCATATCCTTTCTCCATCATCATAATCGAAGAACAGATACGTGAAACCTGTGGCATACTGTGTGACACAAAGATAACAGCCGTCTTGGGCAGCAAATTATCTATGGTATTGAAACATTTCAGGATAAAACCCAGGTCTCCAACAGCAAGAACCTCGTCAATAATCAGGACATCCGGCTCCATTTGAGCGGCAACTGCGAACCCCAGTCGTACTTTCATTCCTGAACTGTAATTCTGAACCGGTGAGTCGATAAATTCTCCGAGCTCGGAAAAATCGATGATCGTCTGAATTTTTTCATCGATTTCTTTTTTTGTAAATCCCTGAAGCTGCCCGTTTACATAAATATTCTCCCTGCCACTCAAAAGCGGATTGAATCCCGCTCCTAATTCGATGAGGGCATTTATTTTTCCCCGCATGGTAATGGATCCCACATCCGGTGCGATCAGACCATTCAGCATCTTCAGTAAGGTGCTTTTACCTGCTCCGTTTCTGCCGATCAGACCGAGACATTCTCCCCTTCGCAACTGAAATGAAATATCCTTGACCGACCAGAATTCATCTTTACGTAGCGCACTACGGTCACCTTTAATTCCAAGCACGGCAGTGATGACATCCCGCATTCCGTATGACAGACTACGACGAAGGTTTCGGCTGAATTTTTTAGAGACGCATGTTACTTCCACTAATATTTCGCTTTCGTTGCTCATGTCAGCTTCCCATACGTTCAATAAGGATTCCAACTGTGATCCGTTGGATAAAAATTCCAAGAAACAAAAGCAGGGTCGTTATGCCCAGCACAAGCACGATGTGCCATGAAGGAACAGCAACGTCCAATCCGAGTAGCCAGGCACGGGCGCTCGTAAGTATTGGCGTCACCGGATTAAGCGCGAGTATTTTCCCTGCTCCCTGATAAATCGGTTTCGCGTATACGACCGGTGTCAGGTACATCGCAAATTGCAATACCGATGGCAGAGCAAACTGCACATCTTTATATAAAAGCGAAACCGGTAAAATCAAAAGTCCCAGCGACATTCCAAAAAATATGAGCAGGAACAATGCAGGAATAAATAATAAGCACTTGTAATCAACATGCACCTGGAAAACCACGAGCTCTGCGACTATAATGATAAACGCGATGCAGGTACTGAACACGATTTCATAAAAAGCATTTACTATTAAAGCTTCACGCGGAAAATTAATTTTCACAAGGATGCTACGATTAGCCTGCATAATCTGCATGGGCATTAACAACGCGGCAGAAAATACAGACCAAAGTATCGTCCCCGTTATTACAAACAAGGGATAAGGCGCCCCGACATCGCCAATATTGACCACCCGTGATTCGTAAAGTATAATCCATATGATAGCCGTAGCGAGGGGAGGGAGAATTGCCCATAAAACACCTAACACGCTTTGTCGATATCGCGATTTGATTGTTCGTTCCGCGAAACGATATCCCAGCGAATGCGCGACAGGAAATTCTTTGATTATGCTTTTGAAGGTTTTGAAAACGCCAAATTTGCCGCCGGAGGAATAAGTTTGGACGGGAAGCGATACAGGCGTAGTTGCAGAAGAATCCTTCTCTATTTCTGTCATATACTTTCTTCTAATAAAAAGCCCAGGTAAAACCTGAAGGGCTGAAAAATAGCGATGGATATTATTTCTTTTTCCTTGAAGATTCTCCGTACGAAGCCTGGGCACCATAACTACCATAACTACCGTAACCACCGCTACCATAAGCCCCATATCCATAACCGTACCCATAGCGGTTATAGTAATACTTCGATTTTTTCCGTTTTACACCGTTCAGAATAAATCCAAAGTGACTTAACTTATTCATCTGAACAATTTCGTGAGCGTGCTCCAGAGAGTTTCGATAAGCTAGTTTGGTGTTGAGCACGAAGATGGTCACGTTCGCCAATTTCATCAGTACAAGTGCATCAGAGATCAACCCTACCGGTGGTGTATCAATGATAACGAACTCGTAATTCGTTTTGCAGTAATCCAATACGCTATTAAGGATTTTCGATACAACAATCTCAGAGGGATTGGGTGGTATAGGACCAGAAAGAATTACATCCAGATTTTCAATATGTGTTTTGGCCACACATTCCTCGATTGTCGTTTTCCCTATAGCGATGGTGCTGAATCCAATATTATGCTCCATCCCCAATCCTTTGTGAACGCGTGGCTTGTGAAGATCCAGCTCCAGTAGAATCGTTTTCTTTCCTCCCTTGGCCAATATGCCTGCCAGGTTAATCGAACAGAATGTCTTTCCTTCCCCGGGATTGTTAGAAGTAACCACAATCACTCCGTTTTGCTTATCATCAAGCATATACTGAAGATTCGTACGGATTGTACGGAAAGATTCTGCCACAACAGATTTCGGGTCACTGTCAACCACCATCTTAATATCATCCGTCAGTGGCAACATAACGATTTCACCAATCACCGGAAGATGAGTTGCAGCTTTTAATTCTTCGTAGGATTCAATCCGCGCAAAGAAAACTACCCGGATAAACACAACAATCAAGGAAAGGATAAATCCACCACCAACAAAATAATAGATAATCGAATTCCGATTCGGCTTTACAATTCCAATGCTTCTTGCTTTTTCAATAATTTTTGTCTCGGGTAAAATTCCTGCGCGTGCAATAATGGTTGTGGCCCGTTTCTGCAGAAGGAATACATACATGTTCTCATTGACCTGCAGATTCCGGTTGATGTTAACCAGGCCTCTTTGCTTCAGCGGGATACCCTGCAGTTTAAGTATTGAGGTGTCGACCTGCAGGTCGGTTGCACTTATGTTTTCGATGATCGCCAACCTGTTGTTCTCGATGTAGGTGAGCATAATGCGACGCTGCCTTGCTATGTTGCTATCGAGGATAATCAGGTCGGGATTTGAAGGTGTTGCTTCGGCCAACAAGTTGCCATACTGCAACTGCATGTTATAAAGTTGGGTAA
>CAYUTR010000020.1:0-27641 GCA_964447465.1 uncultured Chryseobacterium sp. | reverse complement strand
ATTGAGCTATGATTGGACACCAGGAAATCCTGTAGGCGATGGAACGGTAAGCGTAAGCGGTTTGTCAGCACAAACGTGGACCTGCACCATCACCGATGCAAACATGTGCACACAAACGCAAACAGTTTCTATAGTAGAACCAACAGCACTTGTGACATCTGTACTTTCACAAACTGGTCCAACCTGCTTCGGTGGTAACGACGGCACAGCTACAGTCGATGCATCAGGTGGAACTCCATCGTACACTTACGCGTGGGCACCTTCAGGAGGCAATGCCGCAATAGGTGTTGGATTCCCGATCGGAATTTTCACTTGTACAATTACAGATGCAAACGGTTGCACACAAACACAATCTGTTTTCATCACGCAGCCTGCTGCAATCGCTTCTTCGCAAACAGTAACACTTTGTGCAGGACAAACGCTTACAGTTGGAGCAACTACGTACACTGTCACTGGAATCTACAATGAAACGTTGACAGCGATGAACGGTTGCGACAGTACAGTAACAACAGATCTTACGATCAACAACGCAATTGACATTACAACTACAGTGGTCGGCAATACTGCATCTTCCAACGAGAATGGCGCAACCTATCAGTGGATTGATTGTCTCAACGGCAATGCACCGATTGTGGGAGAAACAAATCAGTCCTTCACTCCTACCGTAAGTGGTGACTACGCGGTAATCGTTACAGTAGGTGCATGCAGCGATACAAGCTTATGTACAAACGTGATTACAGGAATTGTGTCGAATGAGAATATCGCGTTCAACGTGTATCCGAATCCGACAAATGGAGTTGTTACAATTCAGCTGAACCAGTTTTCATCGAATGCGCTGATCGAAGTTTTCAATGCTACAGGACAACTGGTTGCAACCGAGAAGCCATTGAGTAACACAGTTTCGCTCACACTTCCGGAAGACAAAGGAATCTACCTCGTGCGTGTAACGATAAATGGAGCGAGCAACACAACGCATGTGGTAAAAGAGTAATCAGTATCTAAACAGTGTACCCCCTCAGAGAGAGGAAAGATCGAAAGGTCTTTCCTTTTTTGGCGCGTCAGTAATCTTATCCCTTGAAATTGATCCCGAAATTTACCGACTGAATCTCCTTACCGAACGAAATTCTGAATTCAGGTGCAATTGAACAGTACTGCAACTTCCATTCTACTCCGAAACCACCTCCTGCAAGAACTGAAACTGTTACGCCACTACGTGCTGCTAAATCCATTTTCAGTGAAGGACCACAAACCAGGTACGGTGCAATTTTTTTCCTGGAATCCTGAACCATCAGGTGCAATGGAATTTCCAGAAACGTTGATTCGACAATTAAGTTATCGCGAACCTTATCGCCTCCAAACGATATCAATGCTTGAGGTCTTAAAATAAAATAGTTGTTCAATCTTCGGTCCCAGCTTACTCCCAAAGAAAATCCTTGCGAACGGTGGAAATAGTCGGATGTGTTCAACCCCAAATTGAACCCGAAGACACTTTTTGACGTGGAAGAATCGACAGACTCCATTTTCTGCGCCTGTAAACGTGAGAAAACAGTAAACGCCAGAAGTGCGATGATGAATTGTCTTGCTATCATGGATCGGAAACCGTGATATAACGCAATCTCAGAACGATTATTGTGAAGATCAGAATTCCGCAGCGCATCTTCCAACTACACTACCGTTCACTTGGGTTTTTAATGTCGTTTTCCTTAGACGGATCCTTCATGAACGGAAACACAAATTGTTTCGCAAAACCTTTTGGAAATTTCACGTCACCCAAGCCAGTGCTTTCCGGCCAGGTTTTTCCCATTGGGTAGTATGTGCCGAACATCATGTCGATGAAAGGGAAATGAATCGCGAAGTTCTTGTCATATGCTTTCGGATCGTCGGAATGATGCCAGTGGTGATACTGTGGCGTTACAAATACATAGCGCAGAAATCCAAAGTTGATTCGCGTGTTCGCGTGAGCAAGTACGGCTTGTATTGCTACAATAACAATGTAAGTTGTGAAAACCGCATTGCTGAATCCGCAGATATACAATGGCAGAAAGGAAATTGCACGCACCGCGATCATATCCACGAAATGCGTTCTGGAACCCGCGAGCCAATCGATATCTTTTGTCGAATGATGGACCGAATGAAAACGCCAGAGAAAAGGAATCTTGTGAAAAATGAAATGACCGGTCCACTGGAACAAGTCGGATACAAACAACGCGAGAAATAATTGCGGTACAAACCAAATTGCCTGCACCCAATTCTGGAATCCATCGAGACCGAATCCAGAAAACAATTTGACAGCTGGCAATTGCACCAACACACCGGTAACCTGTATCAGCAAATGACTGATCACAAAATACATGAGATCGGTTCTCCACTCTGCGTGAAATTTTGTTTGCTCCAATCGCTTCGGGAGAAATAATTCAATAGGAATAAATATGAAAGCAGAAATCAGGATGTCTAGTAACAACCAATCCAATCCAAGTGTAAATGCTTTCGATTCTATTCCATCGTGGTCCGGTATTCCTGAACCGAGCAGAATTGTAGCACCGATGATTATTACTGCCAAAAACCCAAGTTTCGTTTTTTTACTCAGGATGAAACTGGTGATTGCGAAAAGGAAGGATAATGCAAGAACACCAAGCAACGACCACTTGATGAGGTTGGGTTTGTACAGCTTGCGAAAATCGGCCGTGGTGAGGTACTCCGGAAAATACGCGCAGATGGTAATGCCGAGACAAACTATGGCCAGAAAGATCGCCAGGTAACCAGATATTTTCCCTTCGCCAATTTTGAGACGCTTATTCTTCTCCATGAAACCAAAAGTACAATCCGCCCCTCGAATCTCCGGAGTATTGAACCAATTCTATTCACAGTTGTACTGTGGAAAAGCGGTGCAGATTGCATCTTTCCTGCAAACCGCTTCATTTCATGAGAAAACACCTACTTGCCCTCTGTTTCCTGACGATTACGCTTCAGGTATCTGCATTTTCTTTTCAGGATCAACTCGAAGCGATGAACTCACATTGGGCCGCAAACCGCTGTTTGCTCGTTGCAGATAACGCAAGGGTCTTCGCAAGTGACCGTGAATTTGTTCAGGCACACTTCGCCGCAGTAGAAATTGTTTTACTCAATGCCGACGTGTCTGCACTTAGTCCCGTACAACTCGAGGCACGCTACAGGAACATTCAGGTGTTGCACGATTATGCAGCCAGAGGAATCTTTCCAGCGAATCATTGCAGCTACACCACACCCGTATTTATAGACGAGTTCAATACGCATTGCGCAGTCGGACATCTCATGCAGCAATCGGGATTTGATGCGATGGCAGTTCGTATTGCGTCGCGTAATAATCTTGTTCACTCCATAGACATCAACGATCCTGAAGTTTATGCGTGGCAGGAATCATCTGGATTTACGATGGAAGAACTGGCGTTGATTCAACCATCATATTACGCCCCTCCATCCCAGTTTGAGCAACAGTATGCATGTACCACCGCTTACTTCAATGAGTACACGTGGCAAGGAACCAAGAGCATCGGTCAGGGTTCGAAAGATGAACAACCAAAGGACGTCTGGTACAGTGGTGAATGCGAGAATGGAGTGCTGAACGGAAAGTGGGAGCAGTATCATTCTCCGGGAGAAATCTGGATCCGCGGATATTTCAAGGACGGGAAAAAGAATGGTGAATGGAAATACTACACGCAGCGTGCACGGAAAGATTCCCTGTTGCAGAAACTGGAAACCTGGCTCAACGGAAAACTCCACGGTCCTTTTGCTTCTTACGACTACGCCGGAACGAAAACCATTGAAGGAAATTACAGCAACGGTTTGAAAGTAGGAGCGTGGAAATATTGGAGCGGTTCTAGATTAAGCAGAGAAGAAAATTACACCGCCGGAAAATTGCATGGAAGCAAAATTCAGTATTACGTGCATGATACTTCTCTCACAGCAATTGCGCAACACGATGAGTACGCAGCTGGAATACTACAAACCCGAAGGTTTTATGATCAGGGAAGTTTACTCAGGACTCAATTAGATCACATTGCGGACAATCGTTATCGTTCCGTGCAGTATTCCACCTCCGGTAAAATATCAATGACCGGAGAAGAGGTGCTGACGATGCGTCTGGACTCATCATGGAATGATTTCTATCCCAACCTACCGAAAACATACTTCGAACAGGAAGTTCTGATCCACATTGGTCGATGGATACACTTTACAAACTATGGAAATTATCTTGTTCAGAATAATCCATTACACGGTTTTTCCGCTGCTGATTCAGCTCATGTTTACTACAGTCAAGATTCGGATTCCATTTACGCAATGACACGCTTCTACAGATATAATGATAAAACAGGACGCGACAGCACCACATACAGCTCACTGCAACCGAATCAACAGATGGCATATTATCGTCCACCCAATCAGGAAGCGCGACAAAGGTGGAGTTACATCAACGATACACTTGAAGGATATTTTGGAACATGGCCGAGTGGTAGAGACCGGTTTGGTTATTATTACAAAAACGCTAAAATGTATTACGGTGTGACGTACTACCCCACCGGTGAATATTTTGAGAGGTGGACAACCGTTGCAGGATATGAAGGATCTCACCTACGCTATGCCAAACACAACAAGAAAGTTATTGTTCTTGAAGAAGGCGCAATCGTTGATACAACCACACGCTATGGTCTGTGGGAATTTCATGATTCAACAGGAACACTTATCGCAAAGGGCGAATACGTGAACGGATTAAAAGAAGGACAGTGGACAGAAACAAATCCGGATGGAACAATCTGGGAAGGAAATTATCACGAAGGAAAGAAGAAGGGAACGTGGATGCACAATTCTCAGAAGGGAGAGTTGATCAGGAGGGAGAAGTTTTGAGCAGCCTAACTGCTAGTTCAAAACATTAGTTTGCCCGTTGACCTTTTCAGTACTTTTACACCTGAATGTTCATCTCCGGCTTCTCCATCGTCCGCAATGCCATCAAGTACGATTACCCAATCGTGGAAGCCATACGTTCTGTTCTGCCGGTATGCGATGAGTTTGTGATTGCCGTTGGAAAATCTGACGACGATACATTGAACCTCATTCGTTCAATCAACGATCCGAAAATCCGAATCATTGAAACAGTGTGGGACGATTCACTTCGCGAAGGTGGAAAAGTACTCGCAGATGAAACGAACAAAGCTTACGATGCGATTTCGGAAAAAGCCGATTGGTGCTTTTACATACAGGGCGATGAAGTGATTCACGAACAGTTTCTTCCGGCTATCAAAGCGGGAATGCAGCAGAGGAAAGATGACAAGAATGTTGAGGGATTGCTTTTCGATTACACACACTTCTACGGTTCGTATGATTACGTGGGCGATTCCCGCAAATGGTATCGCAAGGAAATCCGGATTGTGCGCAAGAGCAAAAGCATTCGTTCATATAAAGACGCGCAGGGATTTCGTCACCTTGATAATTCCAAGCTAAACGTAAAAGCAATCGACGCTACAGTATATCACTACGGTTGGGTAAAACCACCGGAAGCGCAGCAGGCAAAGCAGCAATCGTTTCATAAGATGTGGCACGATGATCAGTGGATGAAGGAAAATGTTCCGGCTGTGAGTGCGTTTGATTATTCGCAGATTGATTCGCTGGCGAAATTTACGGGCACACATCCACTCGTCATGCAAGATCGCATTCAGAGAATGAACTGGAAGTTTGCATTTGATCCGACAAAGAAAAAGTGGGGTGTGAAGATGAAATTGCTGATGTTCGTTGAGAAAACGACTGGTGTGAGAATCGGAGAGTATAAAAACTATATACTGGAATAGTACGCGGAAAAGACGGAAACGACTGATTCAAACCGGATCAATCTGTACTAATCCGCAACATCCGTTTTTTTCTGTGTTCCATTTGAAGGATCAAACAACGGCTAGCTATTTTCACCACAAAGGCGCAAAGGCAACGCAAAGAAATGTGCGATTGTATCATTGGATCATCGAATCATTTACCGTCAAGCTCTCTGAGGTACGCTATAAGATCCGTTCTCGGCATCTTCCCTTCAAACCCAACCTGCCTGAACATCGTAAGCAACTGCCCACGATGAAAACTGCTGTGATTCATAAGGTGCATGGTAATGTTGCCTACTGATTCCTTGTACTCCGTTCCGTCCATTGCTCTAAATGTGATCACTTCATTCCAGAACGAATCAGGCTTTCCTTCACAATGCAGCGCATACGCCGTTGAAGTATTCATCAAGGATGCAATTGCTTCCTCCGGCTTCATGTTCTTGCTCGGCCACTCAGTTGGAGAGATTCCTTTCAATCGCGAAAGCCAGATGTACTGACCATCTGCAATATGAAAAATAGTTTTGCGCATGCTGCTGAAGCTGCTGATGATTTCTTTGTCAACGAGATTGTTGTCTTTGCCATCCAGAAAATCAGCAATGGCTTTGTTCGCCCAGATATTGTAATTCACATATCTCGAGAGGTTGTCGGAATTTTCACTCATAAAATTTATTCGTTTAGTAACTGAACCTTGCGGATAATGCGATTCTTTCCATCTGTGACTTCGATGAAATACACACCTGCAGTCAGCTGCGAAGTTACAAAATGTGTTGGCTGATGATGAATCGCCGTTCCCTCTGAATAAACGATTCGTCCGGACACATCCGTGATCTGTGTTTGCACCGTTACTCCTTCCGGCGCAACAACAGAGACGTCAATCTGATTATTGATCGTGGTGGTTGAAAGAATATCCAGTGAAGTTGTTTCTTCAGTCATCACTATCCGCACCGGACTGTATTCAAATTGCCCGTTGTAGTCGACCTGCCGCAAACGATAATAGTTCGCTCCTTCATAAGGATCAGTATCAGTGAAGTGATAATGATTCGCCTGCGAGTTTGTGCCATTACCATCCACGCGCCCGATAGGAATATACTCTCCGCTTTCATTCGCACGTTCAACTGTGAAGTAATCATTATTGATTTCCGATGACGTGATCCATTCCAATTGCGATGAACCATTGTCATACCATGCATCAAATGTTGTGAGCACAACGGGAAGAGGATCAGTCGAAATTGCAGCTAGAGTAAACGGGCTGAATGTGGTTACCATTCCACTGGTAACAGTTCCCGCAGCGGTACTTCCGGTTGTAGCTGTGTTTCCTTCATCCTGCCAGGTTGAAGTCCCGTCGTAACGCGTCACACGCAAATCACTCAGCGACCACACAGCGCAACTATTTGCATCCCACGTAAGCGTAACTGCCGTAGATGTTGTGCCGCCCGCCGCACGATCAAGTATCCAATACTCACAACTGCTGAGATACATTAGCGATGGCGCCATTGTTGAGCCATACGGTACTTGTGGATTCGTATAAAAGTACTCTGCAGTAAAATATTCCTGAACGCTGATCGCAACATCGTCAACGGCAAAAGACGGATCTGCACCCATACCATCATCATTATTCACCCACTCAAAACCGATCCTCACATTTGGATTGTTGTTCGCACTGGCGGGTAATGCAAAGGAGTATGCTGTCCACGTTCCCTGCCCCATGCATAACACAGTCTTTGGTAAATCTACCAGCAGACTCCACACTGCACCATCGTAGTACCACAGCAACGCATTGTCGCTCGTTCCCTGTCCACCTTCCATGTAGTTAAACGAAACGACAAGGTTTGAATAACCCGTACAATTTACTGCGGGCGATTCTGCGCGCTTTGAAGTAAGACATGTTCCGTCACCAACACCACCATCGTATGCTGCTCCGCAATCGCCGGTTGGACAAAATATGAATGCCGCCGGGGAAGTTGAAACATTTCCGACGTGCAATGACGGATCAGATCCACAACCCGAACCGCAAGCTCCCGCCGCATTTCCGTTTTCCTGGCAACTGATGTACATATCATTGGCAGATGTGCCGTTGAATCCGGTATTGGTTACGCTCCAACCGTTATAACCATTGGCGACACAGAGTTGAGTACAACCATTACTGAATGGTTCTGTCCAAATGGTTCCGATCGGAACATACCCGCTTATCGCAATAGATTGATCGTCGCCTGCATCGCCGGTAGGAAAAGTGAATGCATTTGTTCCTAGATAACGAACTGGTCCATCCACAAAACTGTTCGCGTTAGCACCACCAACAGCACCCGCAGCTCCGATGATCAACAAATTTACTGACGTTGTATTCACAACTCCCCACGTGAATGTGGCAAGATTGTTTACGGTAACCACGCGATTTAGTGTCACGTCGCCGCCGGATTTATTGAACGTCATATCCCATACATTCAGTATTCCTGTCCCGGAAACAGTCTGATTATTTCCACCGCCGAAAGTAATTCTTCGCGCATCGTTGGCATCATACGTGATATTTCCAGTCACTGTAAGATTGCCACGCACTTCTATTCCGGTTCCATAGTTTCGATAATTACAGCCTGCACGTATGAGAACGTTCCCCATTACCAACAAAGGACTTGCGTTTGTGTTACTATTGAGAAAATCAACTGTGTTGCTCCCGCTTCCACCGATGTCGAGATTTCCTTTCACCGTGGGAAAAGCCGCGAGACCGGTGAAGGAACTTCCTGCAGGAGTTATCCATGCGGCTGCAGCATTATTCTCAATTGTTAGATTCGGATAAACAGATCCGGATGCCGGCTGTGTTGTAGATAACGCCGGCTGTGCTGCACCGGTTTTGCGAATAATCCAGTTGGAAGTTGCAGGTATGGTTGCAATTCCACCCTGGTAATTCAGTTGCCAGTTGTTAGAACTTGAGGCAGTGGTTTTCACAAGTGTTCCACCTGCTCCCATTTGCCAGGTTGCACCAGCATTCCACACTATACTCATTGTTGCGAAATCGTTGTACATTCCGTTGATGAGTAAATCAACACCTGCACCGTTTGCAATTGTAACTGTAACCGCGCCAGGACATGTTACGGTGCCATTGATTGTTACCTGATCGATCGTAATTGCTGCAGGAATATTAATTGTGTGACCAGCCTGAATAGTGATCACCCCGTTTGTATTGTTTGGAGTTCCTCCAGGTACTACCCACGCGGCTCCATTCCAGGTATTCCAGACGGCAACCGTATTCCAGTTTCCGCTACCCACGGTTTGATAGTCGCCAATAGCCTGCGCAAAGCAATTCCCAGCAGTAAGCATTACTGCGCTAACAAGAAAAATACGGATCGCATGCAGGGGGGAAAGCATGGCGTATAGGTTTCTCCTAAGTTAGGAAATTACCAACTCCATGTCAACAGCTGAAATTTCGTAGAAAATGATCAATCCCACCCGGAAGCAAGTACATCAACCAGATGCATCACCTTTAAACTTTTGCTTTGCTTTTTGATGTAGCCATCCATGTGCAACAGACAGGACATGTCAGTGGAAATCAGAAATTCTGCACCGGTCTCTTCTGCATACTTCACTTTTTCTTCTGCCATTCCCACAGCAATCGATTCGTGTTTCACGGCAAAGCTTCCGCCGAATCCGCAGCAGACATCCGAATGATTCATCTCGCGTAATTCGAGTCCCCGAACTTTTGAAAGCAACAAACGAGGTTCACGATGAATGCCGTACTCACGCAATCCGCCACACGAATCATGAAACGTTGCAACACCATCGAGCTTCGCACCGAGATCTGTGATCTTTAAAATGTTCACGAGAAAATCGGAAAACTCGTACATGTTTTTCTGTACCTGTCGGCATTGATTGTGCAAAACAGAATTCGCGAAAACTTCTCCGTAATAATTTTTCACAAATCCGGTACACGACGCAGAAGGAGAAACGATGTAGCGGTCGGCCTGAAATTCTTTGATGAACTTCTCTCCTACTTCTTTGCTGTGATCCCAATATCCGGCGTTGAATGCAGGTTGACCGCAACATGTCTGTTCGTGATTATAATTCACACCACAACCAACACGCTCCAGCACCTTGACCATATTCATGGCGCAATCGGGATAAAACTGATCTACAAAACAGGGAATAAAAAGATCTACGATCATTGGACTATCTCACGTTTTCAGATTTCGGCACACGTAACAGCAAAAGGAATCCGATGATAAATGTAACAATGATCGACAACACCGAATTCCGGATTCCACCTGTAAGTCCTTCAATCAACCCGAAGGAAATTGTTCCGATCGCCAAACCGATTTTCTCGCTTACATCAAAGAAGCTGAAATACGAAGCGTGATCGTCCGTTTCCGGAAGCATTTTAGAATAAGTAGAACGAGACATAGCCTGAATACCTCCCATCACAAGACCAACAGAGGCTGCAACTATGTAAAAATGAACCGGGGTGTACACAAACTGATACACGCAGAAACAAATCGCAACCCAGAAGAACAACACAATTCCAATCGTCTTCAGATTTCCGATTACACGTGCGAGTCGCGACATCAGGAATGCACCGAGTATTCCAAGAAACTGGATGAGAAGAATACTGATGATCAAACTTGTGGTTTTCTGTGAATCATTTTCCCATTCAATCGCTTTCGCAGCGAATGGCACTGCCATGATCATCACCGTCTGCACACCCATGTTGTACATGAAATATGACCCCAGGAATCTGCGCAACTGTTTTAATGCCATGATTGACCTGAACACAATCCGCAATTCTTTAAAGCCTTGCGTGATGAAGTTTCCTCCGCGTTTTTCTGCGGGTTTATCTCCATTCGGTAAGCGCCGGAAAGTGACCTGCGCAAAGCAAACCCACCAGATTCCGACCAATATAAAACTTTGCTTTGCGGTCAATTGCTCCAGTCCAATTGCAGGAAGCAACTGACTTTTCATGAGTACAAGCACTACGATAAGCAATGATGAACTTCCCAGATATCCCATCCCGAATCCGCGTGCACTTACTTTATCCTGGTCTATAGGTTCTGCAATTTCAGGGAGATAAGCGTTGTAGAAAACCAGACTTCCCCAGTATCCTATGCTGGCAAAAAGTATTGCAAGCATGCTATAACCCAAATGTGAGGTATTAAAAAAGCTCAGGCAACAACAACTGATTGCGCCGAGGTAGCAGAAAAACTGGAGAAATCTTTTTTTGCTTCCCGCGAAGTCGGCGATACCAGAAAGAATTGGAGAACTACACGCGACAATCAGATACGACAATGCAACTACGTACGAATAGAATTCCGTGTTCTTGAAATTCATTCCCAGCACAGTAACCGTGTCGCCCATATTGGCTTTCAGCGTCACCGTCTCATAAAAAATCGGAAAGATCGCAGAAGAAATGACCAACGGATAAACCGAATTAGCCCAGTCGTAAAACGTCCAGGCACGGATAATTTTAGGATCTCCTTTTTGAATCATGCGGAACCAAATGTAGAAAAAGGGATTGGGGGATTGAGGGATTAGGGGAATCAGGTTACTAACAACTAAAGCCCAAATTCCTTATTCCCCCAATACCTTAATCACCTATTTCACCGTAGAATTCCTTATTAAAATTGATCAGATACACCTTATCCGTCGTCCTCGTCAAACCCGTGTACAACCAACGCATGAAATCGGTATTGATCATTTCTTCGGTGAGATAACCTTGTTCAATAAACACCGTTTTCCACTGACCGCCCTGCGCTTTGTGACAGGTAACAGCGTAAGCGAATTTCACCTGCAGCGCGTTAAAGAATCCATCCTCCTTCATCTTGCGGTAAATCGCGCCCTTTGATCCTTGATCAGCATAATCTTCCTGCACACTCGTGAACAACTGTTGCTGCTGCGGTTGAGATAAAGCGGGCGTTTCTGCCATGAGCGTGTCGAGAATTATCCGCGCATCGAATTCTGCTTCGTCGGGATAATCCAGAAGACGAATCGTTACATCTGCGAAACGAAATCCGTGAATTTCATAGTGCTTCCGGATGGAAAGTATCTCCGCAGTATCTCCATTTGCAATAAATCCGGCGCGCGATTCTTTCGGTAACCAGAAATAATTATTCTTCACGATCATGATGTGATCGCCGATAGATATTTCATCTTCCTGCCAGCGAATGCGCGAACGGATCTGCTGGTTGTAAATGTTTGCGCGTTTGTTCGAGCGACAAATCACAATCGTATCATCAGCGCCATTTGCCCGATAAGCATCTTCCAGCGCATCAAGCAATTCTCCACCGTCGATGCGGATAATGTCTTCATAGTTCTCAACAACAAATCCCGGAAACTGATTCGATTCTTCAGCTATCGCCACGCGCAATTGCGTTGCATTCAGCAGAACGCCGGAATCCAATTCCTGACGCAGAACTTCCGTGAGTTCAACCATTCCCACAGGAACGCGAAATAGTTTCTTTAGATATGCCGGATCCAATGCCGGTGAATAACTCAATCCAACTGGCGGCAATTGTGCTGTATCACCTACGAGCAACAGCTTGCAGTTTTCTCCCTGATTGACATACGTGAATAAATCTTCCAGCAGACTCGGTCCCATTTTATCGGGAGAAGATTCACCGATCATCGATGCTTCGTCGACAATGAACACCGTGTCAATTGCTGTGTTGTTTTGCAACGTTACGAAACCTTCTTCACCAGAAGATTGACGATAAATTTTACGGTGAATGGTAAAAGCTTGACGTCCGGAATAACCTGCAATTACTTTTGCCGCTCTCCCGGTTGGTGCGAGCAATACACTTTGCATCTTAAATGAAGGAAGCGCACTCACCAAAGCACTCAGCAACGTTGTCTTGCCAGTTCCGGCATATCCACGCAAAATGAAAATCGTACGCGGATCGGGATGTTGGAGAAACCTCACAATTCCGTTCACAGCCGCAACCTGTCCTTCGGTAGGATTGAATTTCAGGTGACGTAAGATGAGATCGGCTTGATTCACGGTGCGAAGATACGGTGGCAAAAATGCTTTACCACGGCGGCGCGGCGAGCACGGCGCAAGTGTTTGTAACTTTTATTGATAAAACTTAGTCGGAAGTCACGAAATTGCGCTGCAATTTTCATTATTTCACAGCGACCGATTAAAAAATAATTTTCGCCGTGCTCGCCGCGCCGCCGTGGTAAAGTAAGCCGCGGTATCGTACATTTGCACCAATGTCCGCCACCAGCAAGCTTCCCGGTTTACAGCTTTCTTTCCGCGATAACGCCTTCGATCCGAATGCGGCGGAAAAGTTCTGTGCCGTGGTGCAGGTTGATCGTGAACGGTTCACAATTGCAGTGCTGGACAATCTCACGAACGATTTTCTCGCTTTCGAATCATGGTTTTTCAAGAAAGCTGTTACTGATGCGCAGATGGCCGAACAGATTGAACGTCTATGCAACGATCACGCATGGCTCACAAGCGGATTCAAGCGTGCAGATGCTGTGGTGACTTCAGAAAAGTTCACATTCGTTCCTGCTCCACTGTTCGACAGTTCAGCGGCGAAAGAATATCTTGCTTTCAATGCACCTGTTGATGAAAAAGATGTAGTGCGTAACGATGTTCTTCGGCAGGCCGATGCGAGAAACGTGTACGCAATCGATTCTCGTCTCGAAAAAGTGTTGCTGAAAATTTCTTCTTCGATCCGGATTCGTCATCACCTGAGTCCGCTCACCGAAAAAATTCTCGCGGCATCGAAAAATAAGAACACGAAACACATTCACGCGCATGTTCGTCAGGGACAATTTGACGTTGTGATTTCCGAAAACGGAAAACTGCTTTTGTCGAATGTTTATACTTATCAGTCGCCGGAAGATTTTATTTACTTCCTGCTTTTCGCGGCGGAACAACTCAAACTGAATCCGGAATCGTTCGATCTTGAAATTTCCGGAGAGGTAGAAGAGAAATCTGCTCTCACAGCAATGGTGAACAAGTACGTGCGCAATGTAAAATTTGCGGAGCGTCAGGATGGGCGTTATTCGGAAGGATTCAATCAATTTCCGAAACACTATCATTACAACCTGTTCGCAGCACATTTCTGGTCATGATCAGAATCATCGCCGGCACTCACAAAGGAAGAAAGATCACGGCTCCGAAGAATCTTCCCGTGCGCCCTACAACAGATTTCGCGAAAGAAGCACTCTTCAATATTCTTCGTGGCAAATTCGACTTTGAAGAAATCACTGCACTCGATTTATTCTGCGGGACCGGAAATATCAGCTATGAACTTGCATCACGCGGTTGTCCCGACATTACAGCGGTCGACATCGACAACGGTTGCATTCATTTCGTGAAAGAAACAGTGAAGCAATTTGAGTTTGATGCGATCAAAGCGTCGAATTACGATGTCTTCAAGTTTCTGAAAAAACAAACACGTCAGTGGGACCTCATCTTTGCTGATCCTCCATTCACACACAAGCAGACGACAGAAATTCCCGGAATCATTTTCGAACACAATCTGCTCAAACCGGGTGGCTGGCTGGTGGTTGAGAATCCACCACGCACCGTGTTCCCTCCGGACTTGCCATTGGTTGAGATGAGATCGTATGGTAAAGTCAACTTCGCCATTTTCGAGGCTTAATTTTACCACATAGAATCATAGCCCTTTGTTTTCTTGCGTTTGTTAAGAAATACATAGATCACATGAGAGTTTTCGTCTTGGCAATGCTGCGTATTTGATGCGCTGGCGCATCATCAGATGTCGTTCACGTTCCCCTCCTCCCTATGTGCTCTATGTGGGAGATTCGCTTTTCGCGAATCTACTTAGCAAACAACGAGTGTCAGTGTTCCCTATGTGGTAAATAAGCCATGATTAGGTAACTTTACATCATGACCAGAATCGCTGTATTTCCCGGTTCATTTGACCCTTTCACGCGCGGACACGAGTCTATCGTAAAACGTGTGCTCCCGCTTTTCGACAAAGTAATTGTTGCCATTGGCGTGAACAGTCACAAGCAATATTACTTTCCGCTCGAGAAAAGAAAAGAATGGATTGCGCATACTTTCAAAGGTCATTCCAACGTTGTGGTAGATTCCTTCAGCGGATTAACGATCGACTACTGCCGCAAGATGAACGCGAAGTTTATTGTGCGCGGTTTACGTACTACCACCGATCTTGAGTTCGAAAAAGCCATTGCACAGATGAACAAGTCGATGGCCGACGACATTGAAACACTGTTTATTTTACCAACGCCTGAGCTTTCCGCAATAAATTCAACGATTATCCGTGATATAGTACGTAATGGCGGAGATGCTTCACCTTTTGTTCCGGAAGGAATTGACCTGAAGCTGTAACTCGGCACATGTTTTGGGTTATAGACACATGAAACGACTCGCTGCTGTCCTTTTTCTCCTCACAATAACTTTCTCCGGATACTCCGCAGAGTGGACTGTTCACGGTCGCGCCGGAGCTGGTCCCGGAAATGTAATTGGTGTGTACGCGTACCAGGATTACATCACGTATGCTGAGAAAAAATTAGGTGAAGTAATAACAGGCGACAGCGGAAGTTTTTCCATCACACTTGAAATGGAAAAAATTTCATGGGTGTTTCTGCGTTGCGAAAATCTCTACGGATTTGTTTATGCAACGCCCGGAAAGAAAACCGAAGTGTGGTTTCCACCTCGTCATCCCGATTTTCACATCAACACGGAAACGAGTTATGAAGTTCCGGTAACACTGTGGACGAGCGATTCGACTGACATGAATTATCTCGTTGCAGATTACAACGAACAGTTCAATCATTTCTGGGGCACTGCTGATGATACTACCTCTGGCGACAACTACATGTACTTTGTGGTTGGACAATCTGCGTTAGTGCTCGATTCTTTTCACCGTGAAATGACGAAGCGTTATGCAGGAGTGCAGAATCCATATTTCCAGACGTGGCTCGAATACGGTTTTGCCTCCATGGAAAATGCAACGTTCCAAAGTGAGCGCAGAACAGCCCAACGTTATCTCGTGAATAAACCAATCATGTACGACAATAGCGAGTACATGAATTTCTTCAACAACTTCTTCAAAGATTACGTGTATCGCTGGTCGTTGAAACGACAGGGCGAACGTATCTACAGCGCAATTAATATCAAGGTGAGTTACGATAGCGCGATGTCGGCACTCAGTAATCTGCCCTACCTGAAGAATGATACTTTACGTGAACTCGTTCTGCTGAAAGGATTGTCGGAACTCTATTACAACATGTCGTACGATCCACGCAATGTGATTTCAGTTGCGCAACAGATTGGAATTGCAAGTACGATACGCGAACACCGTGAAATTGCGCGCAACATTGTGCAGATGTTTTCGAAGTTACGCGTTGGAACCATGGCTGCACACTTCGTGGGACTGAACACGAAAGGTGAATCTTTCGATCCGCTCGAACTGTACAAGGGCAAATACATTTACATGTTTTTCTGGGCGAGCTGGAATGTGAATTCCACCAATGAAATGCGGTATATGGCGGAACTCCAGAAAAAATACGGAAAGGTTATTCAGTTCGTAAGTGTTTCCCTCGATGAAGACACAACCGCGTGGAAGAAATTCATGAAAGCCAATCCGAAATACAACTGGCTGAATCTGCACTACGATTTTGATAGCCGCATCAAAGACAATTATAATCTCTTCGGTTATCCAATCGGTTACATCATCGATCCGGAAGGAAAATTCTACGCTTCTCCTGCCGATAAACCATCGGGTGATCTGGAATACGTCTTGTACAGGATTCAGAACCCGAAGAAGCCGCCGCTCTTAAAGCCCGAGGAGCACTAACCAAGGCGGCGACAAAATCGGCCGACATCCAGTCGTCAAAAAATTAGCTGATTTGCAGATATGCCGATTTGCAGATGCCTACAATCTGCAAATCAACTAATCAGCATATCTGCAAATCATTTGGTTAGTTCCGACACAACTTCTTCCACAGAATAGAATGTGTCCTGCATTGCTTCCGCAACACCTTTTTCATCTCTCCACTCACACTTCGTAATTCCTTCTTCACTTTGCGGAACGAGTTTCTTTGAATCATCCGTGCTCATTTCATACCAATGCGTTTTTTTCAGGAAGAGTTTCTCTCCTTCTTTGTACGTATGAAACGTCGGTGAAAGTGTTCGAGTAATTTTCAATCCGGAAACACCACACTCCTCTTCCACTTCACGCACTGCTGCTTTCTCCGGTGTTTCACCTTTGTCGAGTTTACCTTTCGGCAGATCCCATTTATCGCGACGATAGATCATCAGGAGTTTTCCTTCTGAATTTTTAACAGCACCGCCTGCCGCCTCAATTACTTTGCTTAGCTGTTCCAATTTGTGCAACAATCGCGAAGGATCATTGTGTAAAACAATGGTGTGCTCAAAAAAGCCCGGTTCTGAATACGCAAGATCAACCATCAACGAAAATGTTTGCGCAGAGTCGTAATTCACCACTAATGTGCCTGGAATATTCGCATGCGCTCCCGCATCACTCATGAATGAGAACGGACGGTTATTGATGAAAACTTTATAACTTTGCGACATATGCTTAATAACGCAGAGACGGCTGCGAAAGTTGCAGAATTTCTTCTTCAGATCAAAGCCGTAAAATTACAACCCGCAGAACCTTTTACATGGGCATCAGGATGGAAGTCGCCAATTTATTGCGATAACCGGAAGACGCTTTCCCATCCCCGAATCCGCACATTCATTCGTCAGAAGTTTGTTGAGGCGATCAATGCATCCTACTCTAAACCAGACCTTATTGCTGGTGTGGCTACAGGTGCAATTGCGCAAGGAGTGCTTGTGGCTGAAGAAATGGGACTGCCTTTCGTCTATGTTCGTCCTGAACCGAAGAAACACGGCATGGGAAACCTCATCGAGGGTGAAATATCGAAAGGGCAATCGGTTGTGGTGGTTGAAGATCTCATTTCAACCGGTGGAAGCAGTCTGAAAGCTGTGGATGCTTTACGCGACGCTGGTTGCGAAGTGAAAGGCATGGCTGCAATTTTTACGTACGGATTTCCGACTGCAGAAGAAAATTTCCGCAGTGCTAATGTTCAGCTCACTACGTTGTGTGATTATGCATCATTGATACAACAGGCGTTGAAAGATAATATGATTGCAGAAAGTGATCTTGAACAACTTGAGTCGTGGAGAAAAAATCCAGCGGCCTGGGGCAAATAGAGAATTGAGTATGACAACCATCGAAACCGATAAAGTAGATTGTCAGCAGCCCGCTGAAAAGATTTATACTTTTCTTTCCGACTTCAATAATTTCAAGGCTCTGATGCCACCACAGGTTTCCAATTGGGAATCAACAACGGATACCTGTACGTTTACCATCAATAACATGGCGACCGTAGGAATGAAGATCGATTCGAAAACACCTCACTCGAAAATTCACATTCTATCGGACGGTGGAAAAGTTCCATTCTCTTTCACGCTGGACGTACTCATCACTTCAGTTGATACTTCCAATTGTATCGGTCAGCTCGTGTTCGAAGGCGATATTCCGATTTTTATTAAACCGATGGTCACGGGTCCGTTGACGAACTTCTTCAATTTGCTGGCGAAGAAGATGGCGGATATTAAATAACCCCTTTCGTGAGCAATAAATTGCATCCGGTGACGTTATGCAACCGGATCATGAAACCCTGCCTGAAATTCTGCTTCGCTATTTTTACCGGATTGCTCGTGATACCGGTTTACGGACAAACTCCACTGCAACTTACAGTGAGCAATGCATCAACAGATGTTGAGTTGTGTGATCGCGATGTGAGCTCCGATAACTCCTATTACACGGTCGGAAATTATACTTCCATGTCATCACCGCAAGAAGTGTATATGACCCGACACGATGGTACAGGCAATACACTGTGGGAAAAAACATTAAGTACTCCAGGATTCATAAAATATGTCAACGGAGTTTCTGCTGCGTCTGATGGTTGCTATGTGTGTGGCAAGGCCGATGCACAATCGGGAATTGGCGACCATGCGTATATCACGAAGTTATCCGTAAGTGGTGTCGTAGTTTGGGAACGCAGACTTGACACGCTGTCACTACCAAATCTCTATCAGGTAACCACAACTGCGGATGGTGGTTGCATTGCTGTCGGTACCGGTTATGCAGTTTCCCAAAAGCCAGTGGCGATTGCAGTGCGACTGGATAGCAGCGGTAACACACTTTGGATGCGAACGTATCGCGGCGGTGATTTCGACATTTACACATTTGTGAATGTTATCGCAGACGGTCTCAGCAATTTCTATGTTTGCGGTCGTGCATTTAACTACTGGACGCAGCCGAGTTTCGCACTCCTGACTAAACTGGACCCAAATGGAAATCCGATCTGGTCATATGCCTATTCGCAGAGCAATTTCTACTACAATTTCAGTGACCTCGCTTTTCAGGGCTCATCAATTATTGCTACGGGCACAAAAGCTAACAACTTCGCCGCCGATTATGCGAATCTCGTTGTAGCGAGAATTACATCGAACGGTATGTGCACTGCGCTAACATGCGTTGGTGATACCACAGGACAATATGCTGCTGGTTCGGTATGTCTCACGCCTTCCAATTCAATTGTTGTAGCAGGCGCACTAACCGATAGTAACGGCGGTGCAACCCTGATCGAATTCGATGTCAGCCTGAACTTCACACGCGGCATTCATAACAGTTCACTCTTGTTCTTCTCCTCGTTCATCATGGACGCTAATGGCAATTCCACTTTCTGCGGTTGGGATTCTAATCCGGTAACAGGTTTCTTCGAAGGCAACACCGATTATACATGGAGCATAGGTTGCGGATTTCAATCGTTGACTGACACTACATACTCTGTTCAGATTTCGCATTACCCGTTTGTCTTTGATGATACCGCCACTTCAATCCTCGTACCAGGTGTTTCCACCACAAGTTTGGTTGATATCGCGCGAACATCGTGTTACAATCCGGTTGGCATTGAAGAACCCTCGGTAATAGAGTTACACATTTTCCCAAATCCTGCTTCGGGCAGTGTGACTTTAGAAATTGGACTGAGCAGAGCAACACACGAAACCGTGTTTATCTTCAATTCACTCGGCGCGATTGTTTACGCAAGTGATATTCCACCGGGCACAGATAGAATTGAAATCAGCACTGCAGGTTTCAGCAGCGGAATTTACTTCGTAAATTTGTCGGGTGGAGAGAAAACGAAACTGGAAATAATCAACGAGTAGCTACTTTACCCGATCAGCCCTGCTCACTTTCCACGTAATAAATTCAATCTTCCCTTTCGTAGAAGCGAGTGTGTCTTCATACGCGATGAAAGCTGTGGAATCGGATGATGATTGCGTTCCTTCCGGAACAAATGCGATTTTCTTTCTGCTGAGATCCGGATACAATTGGTAAAAACGATTTTCGATTGCTTCGCGCACCGTTCGGAAATCTTCGTTCAGCACAATTCTTCCATCGGCATCAAACTTGAAATACAAAGTATCTGCCGTACTGCGGATTTTGGTCTTCGTCTTATCGTCGTTCGTGAAAATCACTTGAGCGTCGCCTTCGAATCCAGCGTCGATCATGAAAACGTATACCGGAGGTTTGTAAGGCGGACGATCATTCAGATACCAGAGCAATGGTCCGAGTACGAATCCAACCTGTATCACCACTTCGAGTTCCCAGGCGCGATTGATTCTTGAAAGTATGAATGATACGAGGAGATAAACTCCTGCAACAGCAGGCATGTACCAGGCCCAGTTGGGATTTGGTGTATCACCAACGTAATTCCAGATGGAGATGAAAGCGTAAATCGCAACAAGCAGCCACGCAACAAGAGCAAGAGGATACGCGTACCACTTCATGATCAGAAATTCCTTGCGGAACGGATTAAGCTTCTTTCAGGTGGAACTCGTAGAATTCCATGATCTGGTTCGAGAGCAATTTCTTGCAGGCTTCGTCAACTTTCGCGTGAGCAACTTCTTTTGATGCTGCTTCAACTTCGAGTGTGATGTGCTTGCCGATGCGCACGTTCTCGATTTCAGGAAGTCCGAGATTTTTCATGCTGCCGGTTACCGCTTTTCCTTGCGGATCAAGAAGCGCCTTGAGTGGCATTACGTCAATTTCTGCGATGAATTTCATATCAATTAGCTGATTTTCGATTTGCTGTTTTTGCGCTTGTCAGACTGAGCGTAGTCGAAGGTTGACGAGAGCGGTGCAAAGTTAATAAGAACAACGTCCTGCGAATGTCAGTTTATTCACATTCTGATCACAATATCCCCTTAGCCGATCGTTTTGTAATGGCGTAAATGATTGACATTACGATGTAAACCACAACAACCATCGGAAGTGCGGCCAATTTCATTAGAGCGAACAAAGCCCCGGCTATCAGCAGAAAAATGTAGCGGATTTCATTCCCTTTCCATTTGAGCGACTTGATTTTGAACGAGAACATGGGAATCGGGACAATTAACAGAATAGACATCACAATAGAAACCACCGCCAATGTCATCTGGGACTGCCAGAAGTGCTGGAGAAAATATTGAAGGTCCGACATTGCCTGAACTGCTTTTGGTGCATAATCCTGAAGCAAATAGTTGTACCCGGTCCATTGGTACTTTTCAGAGTTATTGAGTTCGAAAAGAATCGGCAGTCCGCAAATGAGGAGCGCATTCGCAAGCGTTGGCAATCCAATGAACGATTCAGACTGCCGGGTGTCAACATTAAATTTCGCAAGTCGTAAAGCTGAAAAAAGTGGTATGATAAATCCCAGGTATGGTAAGATTGCAATATGCCAGCCACTATCACCCCACCATTCACTTGGTAGCGCAGTGAATCGAATCATCTGAAACATCACCATTCCTGGAACTACTCCGAATGTTACCATGTCAGCCAGTGAATCCAATTCCTTTCCCATTGGAGAACCTTGCTGCAGTCCACGCGCTGCAAATCCATCAAGAAAATCAAAAACACACGCCAGCATCACGAGATAAACTGCAATGCCGATGTTGCCGTCGATGACGTTAAAGATTGCAATGCAGCCGCAAAGTAGGTTGCCGAGAGAAAGTAGGTTTGGAATTGAAAAAATATTCATCGTATAGTGTCGTTGCGCTTTCTTCGCCGCGGGATAAACCCGCGCGGCTCAAGAAAGATAGAGGATCAAGAAAATTATTTATCACTACGACTTCTCCAGCCACGCGGGTTTATCCCGCGGTTGGAGAAGAAGAATCAGGTTTTTTCTTCACAAGATTATTCACCACCGACAACAAAATGTACAGCACAATCGCCAACGGAAGTGCAATGAATTTCAGGAACACCAACATAATCGCACAAGCTGCAAGAAACGAATAACGGATCTCGTTGCCTTTCCACTTGAAGGATTTGAATTTGAGGGCGAAGAGTGGAATTTCTGCAATCAACAGGTAAGACATAATAAACACAATGGCCCACAACAAATAGTTGTTCAGCAGGATTACGCCGATTCCATCTTGTGTGGAATGATACAATGTGTCCTGCCACTCATACAAAAACCGTTCGATATCGCCGATGTCAAGAATCAACGGCAACGAACAAATCAAAATAGAATTTGCAGGTGTCGGAACACCAATGAACGAATCAGACTGCCTTGTGTCGTTATTAAATTTAGCGAGGCGCAAAGCTGAAAACAGTGTGATAAGAAACGCAAAGAAAGCTTGGCCCTGTTTGCCCGTGGGAAAATCGCCGACCTGTTCGATGTGCAGGTTGTATGAAATATTCAAAAGCTGAAACATCACTACTCCCGGCACTACACCAAACGTCACCATATCCGCCAACGAATCCAGATCTTTCCCAATCGGAGAATGCTGTTTCAATGCACGCGCCACAAATCCGTCAAGAAAATCTAACACAGCCGCAATGCCGACGAGATATGCTGCCCAAACCAGATTGCCGTTGAAAGCGAAGACGATCGCAAGACAACCGCAGAAAAGATTGCCGAGGGTGATAATATTGGGAATGGTGAAGAGTTTCACATCGTGAAGGTATGATTTCAAGATACAGTTGGCAAATGTCTCCTTTTCTTCGGCCGCGGATAAACCCACGCGGCTGAAGAAAAATAGTGGCTAATTGAATTGAGACGAAGAATGTTTTATCAGGATAATCTTCTCCAGCCGCGCGGGTTTATCCCGCGGTTGGAGAGAGGAAGAAACGTGTTGGAAAATCTATGTCGACTGCCTACTGCCTACTGACAAACTGCCTACTTTTACCAAATGGGCTTCAACTCGCTGGAGTTTGTCTTCTTCCTCCCAATCGTCTTCGGTCTCTACTGGGTCTTACCACACCGGTGGCGTTGGATGTTCCTGCTCATTGCCAGCTACGTGTTTTACATGTCGTGGAATCCGTGGTTTGGTGCGTTGCTTTTCGGAACAACGTTGATCGACTGGTTCGCCGCGCTGCGGATGGAGAAAATCACGGAACAGCGAAAAAGAAAATGGTGGCTCGCGATTAGTCTCATCAGCAATCTCGGCTGTCTGGCAGCATTCAAGTACAGCGCATTTCTGTTCAACACCTTCGAATGGACACGCGCAGAAATCGCGAATGATATTCCGCACTACATGCAGGATATTCTTGTTCCGGTCGGATTATCCTTCTATGTTTTCCATTCGTTGAGTTACACGATCGATGTCTATCGCGGAAAAATCGCAGCAGAAAAAAACTTCGGAATCTTCGCGCTGTTCGTTTCATTCTTTCCTCAGCTAGTAGCCGGACCGATCGCCCGCTTCGGAGATCTTGGCGTTCAATTCCACGGACAGAAATTCCTGAAAAGTGAAATGCTCATCACCGGAGCGCGACTCGCCATCTGGGGTTACTTCAAGAAAATTGCAATTGCAGATCGTCTCGCCGACTATGTAAATCCATTTTTCAAACAGCCGGATCTCTACGATGGACTTACTTTGCTCATCGCAGGATTTTTCTTCGTCGTGCAGGTGTATTGCGACTTCTCGGGTTATTCCGATATCGCTATGGGAATTGCACGCATGTTTGGATTCGAGCTGAAACTCAATTGGCGACGACCATTACTTTCGAAATCACTTCGCGAATTCTGGGAACGCAATCACATCAGCATGACATCGTGGTTCCGCGATTACCTCTACATTTCATTGGGCGGAAGTAAAGTGGCCTATCCACGTTGGCTGCTGAATCTCTTTCTCGTGTTTCTCATCAGCGGACTGTGGCACGGAGCAAGCTGGACCTTCGTCATCTGGGGTGCGATGCATGGAATCGTTTACATTCTGGAAATTCTGCTGAAAGGTAAAATCAGAATTCCGCTTCTCGGATGGCCTTACTTTATTTTGTTCCACACCATTTCACTCATTGCTTTCCGTGCGAATTCTTTCCACGATCTGAAAATATTCTACACGAAGATTTTCAGTTTCGACTGGCACGCGTCTCTTGCCTGGTCACAAATGCGCACGCTGCACGATCTGCTTCCGTTGCTACTCGGAATTTTCGGAATACTGTTCCTTTTCGCGAAAGAACTCAGCGAAGAACGCGCCTGGTTTGTGAAACTTCCGAAGTTTGAAACAGCATGGCGACCAATTTTCTACACGTTGCTGTTCGTGCTCATTTTCATGATCGGACAATTCTCTGCTAACGAATTTATATACTTCCACTTCTGATGAAATCACGACTCTTTTCGTCGGGATTCACGAATCCCGAAATAAAAAATAAAAAGACATGAGTAAACGTGCGCTCATCTACATCGTTGTTGCAATCGGACTACTTTATGTGGTCCGGGCACTCGAGTATGCCGGATTACGTCGTGTCCAAGGTGGAGAATTTGCGAAACTCAGAACGGTGTTCGAAGAAGAAAATAATTTCGATCTCGTCATCATCGGTTCATCGCGCGCTGAGTGTCAGTATTACAATCCCACTATTGATTCAATCACCGGACTGAAATCGTACAATCTTGGAATGACAGGCGCAACCATGCCATTGATAGCATCAACGCTTGAAGCTTATCTCGTGCACAGCAAAGCGCCAAAATATGTAGTACTCAATCTCGATCTGCATTCATTAGGCGACAACACCGATACGGTTTACAAATTTCCGCGCTACTTCGCATTTCTCGATAATGAGAAACTGTACGAAGGTTTGCAGGAACACGACGGACGATTCTTTTACTTCAAGTGGCTGCCCTTATACAGCATGCCGTATTTCAGCAATCGATACTTGAGTAATTCAATTCGCGGATGGCTTAACAAACCAACACTATACGATGCTGATTATGTGCAAGGTTTTGCACCGTCTATCTGCGACACGTCCCTGGGCGATTACGATACAGCAGTCTTTAAACCGACACATGCAAACATTCCTGTTGCCGTTTGGGAAGGCATAAAAAAAATCGACTCCATCTGCAAAGCGAACAACAGCAAACTCATTTTCGCTGTGAGTCCACTGTATCACCGCCAGGAGGATTGTATTGCCGGATATTCAACGACCCACGACTCTTTCCGCGACTATGCAGCCTCTTCTGAGATTCCGTTTATTGACATGGGTCACGACACGCTCCGGTACCAGCAGCAGATGTATGCTGATCCGGCACACTTAAGTAAAGCAGGTGCCCAGTTGTTTACTATCCGCTTTTCCAAGGCATTGACGCAATATCTCGGCGAATAACCCGTTTTTGCAGGGCACATCATTGTGTTCTCTGGACAGAAGTGGACGGAAACACATCATTTTTTCGTAATTTTAGAAGATCAATATGAAAAGGATTACCCTGCTTTTCCTGCTGTTGGCATGCACAGGAATTACCGAGTTAAGTGCACAGATCCGTAAGTACAGTAACGAATTCCTCGCAATAGGAGTTGGTGGCCGTGCATTCGGAATGGCCGGTGCTTCTGTTGCCGGCGTGAACGATGTTACGTCAGGCTATTGGAATCCGGCAGGATTGATGGGAATCAAAAATGATTTTCAAACCGGACTCATGCATGCCGAATATTTTGCTTCTATCGCGAAATACGATTATGGTGCAGTTGCCGGAAGAATCGACAGCAGTTCAGCATTCGGCATAAGTGTGATTCGCTTTGCCGTGGATGACATAGCAAATACAACACAACTCATCGATGCCGGTGGAAATATCGATTACGATCGCATCACCACTTTCTCTGCGCAGGATTACGCGTTCATTTTCTCCTACGCACGATCAACACCGATTGCAGGTTTAACTGTTGGTGGAAATTTCAAAATCATTCGCCGTAAGGTTGGAGACTTCGCCGGTGCGTGGGGATTTGGAATTGATGCCGGTGCACAATACAAACTCGGACAGTGGCAGTTCGGTGCTGTAATGCGCGATGCGACTTCAACGTTCAACGCGTGGAGCTTTACACTTTCCGATGAAATGATTGATGCGTTCACGCAAACCGGAAATGAAATTCCACAGAATGGCTTAGAGATGACTATGCCACGTTTGATTATCGGTGTAAGCAGGTACTGGAACTTTGGAAAGAAAGATCAGTTTTCAGCTGGTGGAGAATTTGATATGGTGAATACATTCGATGGAGAACGGAATGTAATCCTGAAAACTTCATTGTGGAGTATGGAACCATTGATTGGTTTTGAAGGCGGATTCAAAAATCTCATTTTCCTTCGCGCCGGAATCGGAAATATCCAGAAAGCAAAAGATGTACTAGGTCATTCTGTAACAACGTTGCAGCCGAATTTCGGAATAGGAATTAAAATTAAATCGGTGTCCATTGATTACTCGCTGACGGATATTGGTGATCAATCGGTAGCACTTTATTCGAATGTCTTCTCGTTGCGACTCGATCTCGACCGGAAGAAATAATCCCGCGGACATAAACAGTCCGTACTGAATGCATGAAGCAGCTTTACGCGCTGATCATATCATTACTGACTGTTCTTCCTGCCGTTTCACAAACGCGCGGGAACGAGTGGATCGATTATTCCCAGAAGTATCTGAAGATTAAAGTATGGAACGACGGAATCTATCGTCTCGATTCCACTTCGCTTGCGAATGCAGTTGCAGCAACCGGAAATTCGCTTTCATCCATCGATCCGAGAAACATTCAGCTATTTCACAATGGCGTGGAAGAATACATATGGATTCAGGGAGAAGCAGACGGAGCATTTGACGGTACAGATTTCATCGAGTTCTTCGGAAAGAAAAATCTTGGTGAAACAGACGGCGAACTCTATCCTAATAGTCAGCCACTGAATCCGTACTACAGTATGTTCACCGATACGTCGGCGTATTACCTCACCTGGAACACGAGCACAACCAACAGGCGATTCTCCGCAACGAACGATACAATTTTCAGTAACTATCCGATCGTATCTACTTCATTCACCAATGAAGAAAAGTTTGCAGCGTCTAATCAATTATACCTTCCGGGCGATACTGATCCGGTTGGAACAACAGATCCGGAATTTCTACCATCAGAAGGATTCTACTATTACGATTCAAATTATGGTAGTCCGGTTACGTTCAACCTGAATTCACAATATGCAGATCCGGCAGGCCTTCCTGCAATGGTTCGGTTACGTGTCGGAACACATTCCAACGATTGGAACGTAGGAAACGACAATGACGTGCGCATCAATTTTCTCAGTACACAAATCGATTCGATTTACGATGGTTATGGTGTGGGAACGTATACTTCTACTTTCCCTTCCGGGTTGCTGAGTACAGCAACAACAGGTTTCACTGTTCAGAACGTCAACAATGTTGGATCGGTTTCTTCCGGACGTATTGCCGTATCGTGGGTGAGGTTGACTTACGCGCACTTGTTCAACATGGAAGGAAGATCTTTGTTCCGTGGATCACTTCCGGATCATCCCTCACAAACAAAATCGCGAC
>CAYUTR010000019.1:0-28512 GCA_964447465.1 uncultured Chryseobacterium sp. | reverse complement strand
GCTTACGCTGCAACACCGGGCTTCGCGTTCAGATAACGCCGTGCCTGGGATGCGAAATCGTTGTCGCTATACTGTTCATACACGAATGTGGATGCAGGATCGCTATGCCCAAGGCCACGTTGTATGAATGCAAGAGGTGCAAGTTGGTCGCGACGTTTGTGCGCCCAACCGTGCCTGAAGCTATGCGGTGTTACTTTTTCCTTGATGCCTGCTTTACGTGCATACGCTTTTACATAGCGCTGGAGCGAATACGGTGTTATGCGCAAACTCCATCCTTGTCTTTTCGCTTGACCGACGAATAGGAACGCACCCGAAGTCGCCTGTGGTAGTCTACCGCGAATGCCTAAATATTTTATCAAGAGACGGTGTGTTTCCTCCGACCAGAAGATCATGCGGATATTTCCTGTCTTCTTCGTCGTGATCGTTGCACCAGCGGTGCTTTCGCTGACGGCCGAGACTGGCAGTTCGCAGAGTTCCGATACGCGGACGCCGGTGTCCCACAGCAGCCGAATCATGACGAGATTACGCAGCAGATGAAATTCATTTTCTGGTATCTGTGAGATTATTTTTTCAAATTCGCTCTCAGTCACCGCACGATGTGAGTTCGCCTTGATGCGCGGCAACTTGATGAGCCACGGATCGAGTCCAGCCTTTCTTCCCTGATGTTGGAAGTACTGAAAGAAGTTCTTGATGACGATACCTGAGTACTGCAAGCAGTACGGGCTATACTTTCGCTCGAGCTGTTTGTGATAATGTATGTAGTCAGCTATCGTATATTCTTCAAGTGATTTTTCTCCGCACATTTCGACGAAGCGCATGAGCCAGATGCGATAGTTGATACTTGCACGCGGTGCATATGTTCCCTTCCAAGCCAAATATTCTGTTATTTCATTTTGCATATTGCATAAAACCCGTCAGCGACTAAGCGGACGGGCTCATGCTGCCCCGGCCACTTACCGGGACGCTACCAGACTATCATAAAGGAAAAATAAAGGAAGAGATAGTTGATGTGCAGAGCCGTTGTTAGTCGCAGCTCCATAACTTACGGAGCGCCCCGGTTAAGGGCAACGGATCAAACTATTATTAATAAAAACAACCTTAGATATATTATAGCGCACTTCCCTGCTTTAGCAATTCACATATATGACTTAGTGTTGCACAACTATATTTAGTTTCGAAATCATTAAAAGTTTGGTATTATCGTTATATCATGTGTTTTTTCACATACACATACAGGTAGATAATTCCAATCAGAAACGAAACAATCTGTGCAATTAGGAGAATCCAACTTATGCAGCCGAAAATTCGATAGGCACATTTATTCCTTTTCATCTTTTTCAAATCTTCCGCAAGAGATTTTTTAAGCCACAATTCTTCCCGCCAAATCTTCTTTGCAGTAAACCTGAAATCGTATAGTCTACTTACTGCGACTAGCGTTCCTGCCGTAATAGAAACGCAAACCCATGTGTAACCCCAAACAACGCAACAATCAAGCGGTTTCTTGTTGTCAAGAAAATATACGCTGAGATACCCGCATATCGCTAAGCCAAATGTCAAAAACAAATTATTGGTTAAAGACAACTGGTCTCGTCTTAAGCCTTGCCATTTTGTGTGCCTGTCGTGAGCTGATTGTTTTTTTTGCTTACGTTCTTCGTCTGTCATGGGCTAAATGCTGATTATACAATTCTTAGGTGGGAAGATGAATCATGAATCACTTCCTTGAACTTCTCGTTCAGTTCAGAAACTACATCCGCTCTGTTTCGGTTTTCACAACTTGATTTCACATTAGCATAATCCCCTATGAAGATTGTGAGAACCTGCATGATCTCAATGTTTGTCTTTTGTACTTCACCTACCGTTCCAGATAGTGTTGCACACAGCTCAGCCAATTGTGTCACCCGTCGTTTGTCGCCATTAACCTCATCAATAACTTCCTGCATCTTGTTGTTAAGATCAACAATGGCATCAGCGTTTGCCTGAGACAATTTGCTGACCATTTTTACGTACTCGTCCAGTTCCATAAATTATCGTTCTTGCATTGCGTTCTTAACTAAAGTAAGGAACATATCGCCATCATTGCGGTTATCGCTCTTAATATTAGGACTTCAGATTTTTTTTTGTCGTGCACTGCTCCTAGACAAACCCACATGAGCAATCCTCATTAATGCTGATATAAGCAGAAGCATTTTGTCTGAGTTATACTCCCATGGTTTATAAAAACAGTGCGCGACATTGTTTCTCAAGTTTGCCCCTCCTTCGTTACTAAACAAGTAATTAAAAAACGTAAGGTCGTCTTCACCGAAATACTTTTTCATGGTTTCGTTTTCGATCATGTTGTGCACATAGACCTCTTGCATTCCCTTTTTCGGTTTGTTGGTGCTTGTAGGAATTCTATTTCTTTCGCTGAAATTTCTGAACAGTCCTTCCATTTTAAGAGTAAGGCCGTCAATACAGAGAATAAAGTTGGGCGTGTAGTATGTACTACTTCCCGATGCACGAACCTGAATGAAGAATTCCAGGATTGCAGGTGCGAGCATATGAATCCAATTCACTTCTACTTTCTCGCCTCCCAAGTCAACAGATAAATATGGTTGACCAATCCATGTTCTTTCCGTTAAAAACTGTAGGAAATTCTTCATCGTTAAATGACCGGATTGAATCCCGCGAATCAAAACATAGTGTAGAAACGGAACCGTTGTAATGGAAATCTTGTTTTGGTACACCCCCCACTCATTTTGCCTCTTCTCGTCAGTGGGGCGTGATACGTTTTTATTTTTGTCAAAGACGATGAGCGTAGCAAACTGAGTAAACAAATCCGAGGTGTTACTCGTTGTCGCTAATGTCTCTTTCCGAGGGATGTAATTCCCCTTGTACAGATGCTCGTAAATTTCCGGCGGGGTCTTCTTTAACCAGTTACTTGCGTCGTTCTGGATATTCTTATCATATTCTTTGAGAATATTTTGTAAATTTTCAGGATACCGATGACGATGCGTAGGTAGTTTGATTTTGGACTTAAGCGCAGCGTATCGTTTCTCCGCCTCCTTTCGTTGTGCCTGCGCTCCGGCCATTCGGTATGCTTCAATAGCATTGGCATGATGGTCTTGCTTTAACCAAAATCGATCCGGCTTAGTTTCTCGTTTCGCAAGTCTTAGATATGCATTTCCCTTTTCTACATACCACAGGCGAACATCACTATTTGTTTTGGATGCAATCTTAATTGCAATATCGAATTGCTTGGTGACTAAAAGAAAATCATCTACACCTTTTCTCTGTTTTGCAATTTCGTCTTCAAATATTTTCAATACTTTCTCAAAATCATTGGGTTTAAATACTTTCGGCCGATTGATCATAAAGGTCAGGAAGTTGCACTTAAGATGAAAACTGATCTGGGGTGCAACAAACAAAAGCCATTTGCTTATTTTCTTTGCCTCCTCGGTTATTTTAAGTTCCTCGGACAAGCACACCAGGCTTTCAAATAGACCTGCCAATCGATACATTCCTTCTCCGGGGATCTTTCTTCGCCGGTCGCAGAATGCATGATAGTCACGAATTGTTACTGCGTATTGAGCAATTGCTTCTAGGCCATAAGGTTTTTTTTCGCGGACAGGGAGACACGTCCAAAGCAAATGACTGTATTTAGATTTAAACATCGCCGATTTTGTCTCTTCGGCTCTGCTCTTTATATAGTCGATACGATCGGATTTCTCCTTAGACAAATCTGGGTGATGTATAATATCTCCGCTTTTCGTGTCAATTGAATACGCCCTCGCAAATGAATTCGACCCATAAATCTCATAACTCCAGCAATCCAATTCTGTTTGAGCCAGAATTTTTTCTTGATCATTATCTGTATGCTTCTTGTACTTAACCCACATATCATCAACTTCGCGGGCGGCGTACAATTCTAACGCATGGGTCTCTAGAAAATCGGTGAATTCAGCCAACGATTTAAATCGATTGAGGTCAATGGATTCTACATCCGGAATAGCCCTCGTATTTTTTTTCATAATGACAGTGTATGGAATTAGGAGAAGAACACTCTTATTACTATTCTCGGTTGAGCGACTGGTATAGATAGATCAAGATCGTCAGTCCAATAGTGATGACGGTAAGAACACCTAATAGAGTATGAATATTGGGATAGCCCTTCAGCCGTTTTTCAATAATATTTTTCCCCTTCTCCAATTCTCTAGCCTCTTCTGTCAATTCGATTCTCCCTTGTGCACGCAGTTCCTTAATACGTCCTTCAAGGCGAACGATAGCCTCTTTGTCATTGGGTTCCTTCCTAGAAAGAATAAGCCTAACAATGGCTGATACGAAAGCTATCAGCAAAAAGATAATTGTCATGCCGAAAGTTAAAGTTTTTGTACGTTTGAGCGGGGATAATCTCCAGTGGTTAATCCTGAATTGGGTTAATGGGCTTACAAAGACGTTAGGGGCGTTACTGCTGCGTCGCAACCTTAGAGGCAGATGAGAATCAAGCTAAAGGTTGATGTACTCGTGTGGGGGTACAAAATCAAAATTCGGATTAGTAGAAAAAAATAGGCTAATCAGAAAAGCACCTGAATGGGTGCTTTTCTTTTTTCGCTTCATTTGGCAATTCTCTTTCTGGCCTGAAAGCACACCCTGTTAGTAAATCGCTCAGTAATTGTCCGGTTTTCGTTTTAGAATTGCCGTGAATAAATCGGCGCTCTTGTCTATTGGAGGATGAATAAAGGCGACGCCGTATATCTCCATTCCGAACAGCACACTTGCTAGTTCATTCCGCCGAAGTTTATTTCCACCTTGCAACGTTTTTGGAATTTGCTGCTCTTCACCAAGCCCATCTAAATACACGGCCGGAGGATGCATCTCAGTATACAGATGCCCCCATGTTGTTTCATGCTTCTTCCATTCAGGCGAGATACCTTCCATCGCGAGCTCAACTTTTGATGCCCCGAGGCGATCAACATTGCCTGTTGTAAAAATCACCGTATACAGGCTCGCATATTCCATGACCGCAATCTATGGTTGCGTTTGCAGGAAGTCTGACTAAGAAATTTAGGTAAGTGTTAATTCTCTGACAGAACGACGCAGATTTTAAGGCGAAAGCCGGGCGATTGTCTTTTTGTACGTGATCTCAAACTCTTGAAATTCCTTATCTAAGACTTCGATGTGTTGGCTGACCAACTTCGATTCAGGGAGATAAATTGTTGTTGATCCACCAGAATGTGTCCCCATTTCGTCTAACACGAGAAACTTACCTCTCACAACAAAGTAAAGTGGATTCGAGTATTTCCTGACGGCATCAGCAAACTCATTTAATCGAACCACATATTGACAAAGGAGGTGAAAATTTTTTCTAGCCCACAATGAGTGAAGGTCAGAATAGTAACTGTAATCTGGATTCCGAGAAACACTCTTGTATGAAAGATCCGGACGAAAATAATCGTCGTTAAGTTCGTGCTTCGCTCCCCTCAGAAATTGCTTCATATACTCGACATATGCAGCCATCAAATTTTTAATTGCCGCCTCCAACTTCTTTTCGGTTCCGGGAAAGATAGCGGCCATCTGTCTTTCTTGGATTGAGTCATATGCATCGACAAATTCACGATGGACTAATTGCCTACTTGCGTTGCCAATAAACCAATTCCAGCTTTCTAACTGCAGATTTATTGTTAGATGGTCTATGAGTGTTGAGTAGACTAACTCATCTGCCTTCAGCACTTGAGCCGATAACGTTTCCTCAACCCAAAGTTCGTGTTCATCTTTGATCGAATGCAAGTACTCGATCGTATATTTCTTTTCGTCTCGGTCAATCTTCTTGTGATGATGCGCACATAGCAATATCAGATTGGAATATTTATTTCTGTCGCCTAGTAGCATGGAGCTTATTCCCCTGGCGTTTGTTGTACTGTTCTTTTCTCCAACTATGTGACACATCTCTCCCAGAGTCGCCGCGCCGACTGTTGTGTCCATCGTTAATTTCTTCCTGCAAATTGAACATAGACCTGCGGCACGTGACCATAAGATTTTTTGATCCTTTTCGGATGTGGCAGTCCCCGTTTTCTTTAATGGTTTTTTAGTTGTGGAACTTTTAACAACAATCTTTTTCATTAAATTCTATGTTAAAGTCTGATCGCCTGGAGATTTTAGAGCTCTACTTTCTCTTCCCCTGTTCCATCAGCATTGAGAAGATAAATGTGATTCTCTTGATAAATAGTATTGCGATCACTGCCCGTCAACTTTGAATCAGCGCGCTCCCAAATCATCTTCTGTCCATCACCGGAGAACTGAAACGTCCACCAAAATCTGCTATCACATGAAGGTCGAACTTGCGTCGTAATCATGGTAGCAACATTTGTTCTGTAAAATCCTTTCCGCGTCACCCAAAATATAGTTTCCGAATTCTGCTGCCAGTATGATCCGACAACGAATTCACCGGATGGAACTGTTGCGACGATCGTCGATATTCCTGATGCAAGATCATAGCTTGCAATACCTTGTCCTTGTCCCGCATTCACGACCGAGCAGAATTTCGTACCATCTGCTGACCAATCACCATACAGCATTTGAAAGTCGGATATCGTGTCGAGCGGAACACCTTGCGCGGTTGCAACGATAGTCAGATTGTCCGAGCTGTAAACGAATTGATCTCCAACTGAATTCCAGCGAGGGCCAAGATTAATACCGACGAAAGTAAGTTGAGTTAGGCTGTCACCGTTGGCTTTTATTTTCCAAATCTGATTGTCCGTTCGACGAAACAAAATCCATCCGTTCGCGTGCCAGTCAGGAATGCCCCACACATTCGCGACGAGCAAGTTATCCGTCTGTGTTGAAATTCTATGCTTTCGCATTTCAGTAGCAGAGCCGTTTAGCTTATCCTCGCGGACATATACGAACTCATCATTGTTTTGTGGATTGAAACACGGTTCACGATAGAGGTACTGCGGGTACGAGTATTGAAATCCAAATGGTGATGAAGATGTACCGAACGAATAGCACCCGTCCTCAACGGGCACAGGCAAGTCCCTCTCGCACGCAGCGAGAAGAACAATGCCTATACACGCGATGAGAATTCGGTTACTCATTGTGCTTTATCAGTATTTTCCGCTGTAACACGGCACTTGCCGTGGTCATTCTTACAATATACAAACCTTCCGCGAGATCTGCCGTGCCAATGGTTACTTGATTGAAGCCTGCGGAATATTGTTGTTGCTCTCCATCTCTCACCAATCTGCCGCTTACATCAAATAACTCAATCGTCACGTCTTGTGACCCATCGAGCGTGAAGCTGACGTTCAGGAAATCACCAGCGGGATTCGGGAATGCGTTGAGCGCATTTGTATTCGCAACTTCTTCTTCCTCCACGCCGACGAACGTTGGATCATACGTGTATATCGTGCCGGATGCAACCGTACCCGCAGGGAAACTTGTCGGCAGCCAGTAATTGACCGCCTGTCCATTCGCGGCATTCAGGTAAAAGTGATACGTGTATGTTTCCATCACCATCTGCGTTGCGGAATAGGACACTAAAATGCTTATCATATCTGCGCCGAGCGGATTAGAGGCTCCGAAACCAAATGACGATGATGGGCGCGCCCACGCACCAAGAATCGTTTCGTTTGGTCCGATGTCGTTGATCGTGAACGTATGCGTCACTTTATACACTTCGGAAGTGTAAGTACCGACCGGCACGCCGTTATAATTCTCCGTATTGACGATCGTTGCGTTCGAAGAGGTCATCACCGGTACGATACTCGCGTTTGCTACATTCAAATTACCGCTGTAGTGATGAATGCGATAGCCCGGCTTTACGCCTTCAACACACGCTCCAGCATTTATTCGTCCGGCACCAGTGTAATCGTCAAACCCAGGCGATGCTGGTGAAGCAGTAACGTCTGTTGCGGTCCGCTTCATGATTTGTTCTACATCTTCCGGAGCAAGGTTGTTGCCATTAGGTGTTGGCACATCATGTGCACTGACCATCAACGCTGCAACGCCAGCAACATGAGGTGTTGCAGCAGAGGTACCATTAAAAGTACGGTAGCCGTTTGTTTGATTCTCTGTCGTCTCGATTATCTGTGAAGTTCCCGGTGCGCCGATGTCGACGAACTCGTAATTTGAAGCGTAGTTATCACTACCAGCTTGTGCATTTTGATAATTGCCGTCGATACTCGTCGACCCAATGGAGATAACCATTTGATCCGAGTAACAGGCAGGATAATATACTTGATTAAATGTGGTCAGGCCATCATTCGCGCGCGCCGCGCAGAAGATCACATCGTTGTCATGTGCAAAGCGAACAGCCTCGCGCAAGAGTTGTGACGGCGGTCCTACATCACGCCAACTATTACTCATCACATGTAATCCAAAACCGCCGATGCTCTGATCCTTCGCACCGTCAACGATAGCAAGGTTGACCATATTCAATGTCGCAAGGGTGGCACTGCTCGTAATGATCCGACAGTCATACAACGATACTCCCGGATTGCCTGCAACTGCATCGCCACCGGCAACGCCCGCGACTCCGATACTGTTATTGCGATATGCACCAACGATCCCCGCGCACCCTGTACCGTGTCCTGTGCCGTCATACGGTGCGCTGAGCGCCGCATTGGCAGTGAAGTCATAGCCGCCGGCGACTTTTCCATTGTTGAGTTCATCATGCAACTGATCTATACCGGAATCGAAAATGCCGACACGCGCCCACGACTGTCCTGTTTCTATATCCCATGCAGGCTCGACGTTGATGTGTGCATTTGCATACGAAGTTGTGGGATGCAAACTCGCTTGCGTACTCGCGTAATAAAAATCATTCGCGGGAACCATTGGATCAATTATACCCGTGAGCTCCGCATACCAGATGTCCGCTTGTAGTGTATTGAGACTGTCCACAACGACTGTATCGGCGATCCCTTCAGGAAAAATGCGGAAGGCAGCCCAGAATGTCGGCACTCGTACTGCTTCGCCGAGACGTGAAATGGAAATTGTATCTGTTGTCTGAAGTGTATAGAAAATCTTTGCAATTTTCCATTTCGTCACGTCGGTGCCGAGTTTTGCGTTCATGTTTGCAATGGTGGCATTGCTGATGAAATCTTGCACGATGCCGAATTGCAGGTCTTTGTTATTTACAGCAGTTTGATTCACGACAGATGGATCGAAACGCACGGTTACTTCTCCCACAACGTATGGCGCACCTTGAAACGTACCAGCGCCACTTACGGGCTCGAACTTCTCATACTTCACCGTCCCGTACTGATCGCCTGTGCTTGATGCTGTTTTCCCGGTCACGTAGATTGCGTCTCCCGAGAGATTAAGATCGAATGCTTTGTCGCAGCCGCTTGTCGTCCCATTGAAATACTGTTCCCATTCTTTATTACCAGAAGGATCGTATTTGATCGCGAGAAAATCCCGATTCCCGTTGTGATCCATTTCTCCAGCAACGAAGAAATTGCCTGCATTATCAGTCCGCACTTTGCGAGCTTCGCCAAACATCCAACATACAGGCGCAGCCTGACGGCGCACCCATTGCTCCGCTCCTGTAGCATCATATTTTATCGTCGTAAAATCTTTGCCTCCTGCAACCTTCGCAGTCCATCCAGTCACGCACACGTTTCCACTTGCATCAAGCGCAAGTGAATTAGCGCAGTCGTCCTTTCCTTCCCCGTCATATGTCGCTTGCCATTGGAGTGCAAGACTATTATTGAGTTTGAGTGTACGCATGTTCGACGTTGTTCCACTTTGATAGACGCAGCCGGTTAGGTATACGTTGCCCGAAGCGTCAAGTGTAACTGAAGTTGCCTTATCCCATCCTGTCGCTGTTGCTACCGTGTGTCGATACGATGCGGTTTGCGTTCCGGACGAATTATATTTCACGATGAAGATGTCAGAACCGTTGAACGCGTGAGCGCTCATTCCCGCGACGAATGTGTTACCGCTTGCATCGCGTACTACACCACACGGCACGTCAGGCATCGACACATTATTATATCGACTCACCCACTGTTGCACACCGCTTGCGTTGAATCGCACAGTTGCATAATCAAGGTTAGCGAAGTTGCCTGTTCCTTTGCTTGCGCCGGTCACGGTGACATTGCCGGTATTGTCGACAGTGATCCCTGCAACAACATCGTATCCGTTGCCCGGGCCGTTGTATGATGCTTGCCACAGAAGACTGCCACTCGAAGAATATTTCAACACGAGATAGTCGTAGCTGAATGTGGATGCACTGTATGTCGCACCGCCGACGTAGATATTACCGGACGCATCGGACGTAACTGTCGTGCCGTAATCTGATCCAGATGCAGCACCGTTATAGGTTTGGCTCCAGATCGTCACGCCATCGGAGTTTCTCACTACCGTAAGTGCATCGTTCTGTTGATTGATTGTTTTTGTATTGCCGGTCATGACCAGCCGTCCCGAAGGATCGAGAACAGTCTGGACAAGATCAATGGTGTCGGGATTCGCGCAGAATGCGCCCCACACTTTATTGACGAGCGTTTGACCGAACGTGGGCAATGCGGCACACGTCAGCAGGGAGAGTAATAGAAATCGTTTTTTCATTTTGTGTTAGGGTTTAGTTGTTATGTGTTTTATTTAGGGCAATACAAATTCAGCCGTGCAGTTAGCACGGATTTTTCAAGGATGTAATTGAACACAACCCCTCCACGCTTCGCAGTATGCGAAGCACACAGAGCACCGATGCTCTGTGATTCCTTTCTATTTGCGTGTCGTGGACACCGCCGGGGGGAACTGGCGATGTCCCATGAGACACATTCTAAATTTTTTCTGAATAGCGCTTAATACAACGGCAAGATATTTCTTTTGTTGTAATATCAATAACAAATCAGGGTCATTATTTATCAATTCCAACGTTACTTCGGACTCAATCGATATTCGAAGACACCTGTGCTCTCCTCAATTGAAAACCACAGATCCTTTTGCTTGAGCCGCATGATGTGAAGCAACTGTGCATCTGAATTGTCATTCGGGGTCAACACTATGTTCTCCTTGTCACTTGCAAACTGCCATGTGCCGGTCGTTGCCGATGAAGCGCCGTATGTTGCAATGTATTCGCCATCTCGTGTGAGCTCAAGACTACTATTGGCAAACTGAGATGTGATATTTGTTCCGTTCGGCGCTACGACCTGATCGTATTTCCATTCGTTCGCGACGCGCGATTTTTTCGAGCGTAAGCTGAGCGCAGGACCGTCTTCATATTTTTTGCAAGAGAAAAGGAGCGTGGCGATCACCACACCGAGCGTGAGGAGAAGATGTTTTGTTTTCATGGGATGTTTATTGAACAGTGATGGTCTGCGATGTTTCGTCTTCTTTGCGACCGTTTTCAGAGAACGCCGACAGTCTGACGGTGTATGTGCCGGATGCGTAGCAATGGTCGGGCGCCGCAAGTGTTGAAGTACCTCCATCACCAAAGTCCCATTCGTAGGTCGTAGCTTCAGTTGAACAATTGGTGAATTCGTATTTGTGCCCTAGCGGACATGCCTGGCCGATCTCTTCACAGTTGAAGCAAGCTGTTGGTTTCTTCTGACATGCTGAAAGCGCGATCACGCACCCAATGATTGCTGGGAGGATTAGTTTTTTCATGGGTACAGTTTTTACGAATGTAGCAAGTTTGATATAGTGTGCCAAACTTGGCACACCTAAAATTTTGACTGTTCCGATCTTCCAAACGTGGACAGTAAGAAGAAACGACCTTCAAAGACCAGGAAACGGGTTCGGGGCAGTGCAACGCGTACTCGCGAGACGAAGTTGTTTTTGGTGGCGTTCGGGAAGCGAGTGAAAGAGCTCAGGGAACGGGATGGTGTGTCGCAAAGTCAATTAGGATTTGAGAGCGGAATGAGCCGCACGACAATTAACCGGATTGAGAAGGGTCACTACGATACCGGAATCTCTAGCCTGTTCATATTGGCTCAGGCGCTCCAAGTGAGTGAAGCGGATTTGTTGGATTTTGATGGAAAACAATAAGAAATCGGACGTCGCGTTCTAATTCGAGCGAACATTTCACGGTTGAGAAGTCGTATCCTAAAGCCGTTCATTCGCGTATAAAAACTCCTTACCTTGTATAGACAAACATGAAATAGTGCGGGGGCCTAACAGATCGGGGCCAGACAGCATAACCGGATATACTTAGTGGAATAACTTCCACATGCTTGACTTTCAGGCATGTAGCAAGTACATTTAATATATTCTTGTTCTTTATCAAATTGAACCGAAAAACAAAAAACTTTCTAATTTCGCGATGCAATAAGCCCTAAAAGCGAAATCCCCGAACTCTTGACAGTTCGAGGATTGCTTCCGTTTATAGGAGCCGGCATTGTGAATAAAAGGACGGGTAATCGCGCTTAGGCGTGGTTACCCGTTGCCATTACGAACACATAGAACGTAACGCGAACGATCCATCCGACGATGGTGATCAAGAGAGCCAAATTGAACGGCTTCTTGGGACTCTTTCTCTTCCTGTTTGTCATCAGATGAGAGTTTAGAGCGTGAAATGATCGACCCACTTAGTTTATGAATCGGGGAGGTCTGTCGCCGATCAATGCTGTTGATGTTGAGTTGATAATATGGTGGCAATTTTTTCATCATTCGATCATTAGTTTTTTTTACATTCGGGTCAAACAAAACAGCTGAGTCAGGATACTGTTTAAAAACAGCGTCGTCAAGTAATTGAAACTGATTCGGTCTTTTCAAACCAACACTACTCCTGGGTCGCCTAAAACTTCAGAGCTGTGTTGGTTTTTTGTTTGAACGTTTTTATTAGTTGATTTGTTTTCTCATTTAACGAAGTGTTTTTACAATGCTGCATTAATCAACGAAAGCATCGTTGATGTGATGTATAATGTAATCTTTTCGTAAGCTTCGGAACTAGTGAGGTGAGTTCAGCGAAAGGAGAGAGTGTGCCCATATCCTCCTACACAAATCTATTTCACTTTCTTCAGAGATAAAAAGTTTCCGCCATTTTTACTTTTCAACAACTACTTGATAATGAGCCACTTTTTGTGCGAAAACGACACACAAAGCACCCACGAATTAATTTATCAATGTTGATTTTTTTAGTGAATTGAGGCGAAACAATTATTTATTCTCGGAATTACCAGTTTTGTCAATAAAATGTCCCCTCTTTAATGAACATTTCAAGCGTATCGTGAATAAGAAATAATTGCACGCGAGAGACAGGATTTTACCGCAGAGATAGATTACTTATTCAAACACGATGTAGGCAAAAGAGTTCTGCGGTGTAGGGATAGTTGAATGAAAATGGCGAACCCATTTCGGATTGGAGACGGAGATCTAATAATTCTTCTCGGAATGTTTTGATGTTGCAGCGAAGAGGCAAAGAATAAAGATCGTCGATCGACAATCCTTGCAAATTACTTACGCGCGCTTACTGCCGGCAACGAGAGCAGTAATGACCCCGACACCCGCGCCAAATAATAATCCAGCAAATATTCCTCCAACGATTCCGCGCGCGATCCGCGCTCCATCTTCTGAAGTCCGTTTGTTATTGCACGATGAATTTGTCATCGTTTGACAATTAAACGAAAAAGGTTTGTACCGTTCGCCATTCAAGACATGTTGCAATCCTTTTTCAATAACCACACGCCATTCGTTGATGCAAAATTCGTTGTAGAGAAATACAGGCTTGTTCTGCCTGAAACTTTCTCCAGATGCAATGCATGCCTTGCCAACATGATAGTGATTGTGAATCCAAACCTCAGTACCATCCTCTGCTCCTCCTATGTAAATGCCGGTGTGTTTAACTCCCGTCGGTGATCCAATTTTGTCACGGTAATATACTTTGCCGCTGTCGGAATTGAACCACACCGACAAAGTTCGTCCATTCGATAATTGAATCAACACTCCGTCATTGTAGAATTGGTAGCCTGTAACTGTTGCCATGATCTTTCGGTTTGCTGAAAGAAAGGTACAAAATTTATTTGCAAGATATAGCCACTGTCGTAGCTTGTATTCATGAATCCCCTCGCGTTACAGGAAGTAGATCAGGAATATCAGACGCTGATCACATCGCAATTTTTCAACCGCGAAGAAGCGACGCATCGTATCGATCAATGGTTCGACGGATTCGTAGCGCGCAATCTCGGCATTCGTGATGCGTCCGCGGGTGGACTCAAAGCGATTCTTCTTTTGATGGAGTCGTTGAAAGAAATCACGCGCAACGACAATATCGTCGAGCGACAAGAGGACATGCTCAAAGAAATGACGGCACTTTTCGCTAGACTTGAAGTACTAGATCCAACTTCAGAGGAGTTTCGAGTCACGCGCAAGAAAATGGAAGCACAGCAAGTACAGTACGATGCACTATGGGTTGGGATCGACATGGGCGCTATCACTCGTCGCTGTGCGGAATCGAGCGCTGCGACCGCGGCCGCTCGCGAATCGCTGGTGAATGCGAAGAGCCACTATCGTTTGTTCGGGTGGCAGGTGCGAATCCAGGTATTTATAGTACGGTTCATGCTGTTGGCGCTTGCCTTCGGCATCGCATATCTCACTGATTATATTACGGGTTCGGTCAAAGAAACGTGGTCACTTTCCGAAGGCAACGTGTGGATATTTACCAGTGTGTTTTTTCTAGGCGCATTGGTTCTTGAACCGCTACAAGCGAAGTGTGCTGCATGGATATACAAAGGAGTATTGCGTCGCGCTCATGCATACATCTGCGAAAACATAAGAAGTTCAGATGCAGAACAGCAGCGATTGGATAGAGACATTCAGTTCAGCGCCCAGAGCATTCTTGATATGCCCAATGTTCCGGAAGAGATCCGCACCGAAGCGCGAATTATTCTGGACTCCTTTAGCACGGTTAACTGATTTGCCCAGTACCGCCACATTTGTGCACTCGACCAATTTCTACTGTAGTTCCCCCGCATCGCAAAGAAAAATGACTACTTCGTTTTCTTCCGGCCTTCATTAACCGCTCGTTCCAGTGCTGCTGGTAATATTGGATAAGATATATCCCAATCTTCAAGATCGTTCTTGAAAACCTGTATCATCTGTTTCGCATTATCGAGGTCGGTTCGTTCAGGGCGAAGCAATGTATGTTCCATTCGTTGATATTGCTGATGCACAATGTCCATCAACTCTTTGTCCTTACGATCTTTCGCCATCCTGTAAACGAACTTTATTATTGCGAGCCCTGGCATACTGAGCCTCAAGTTGCGTAAGTGAATAAACGCGTCATACGCGATATTAAATCCGATGAATACGCATTGTCTGCCAATTTCTCTCGCCTCAACCTTCTGCGATTCATCACTTGCATACGGATAAAAATTCAACACTGCGAAATTTATGGAAGAAGCGTTGTCATACGTCATGCCACTTCGCGTCATGTTTGAAATAGATGACAATAGGAAAATCACGGCTTTTGAAACACCAATTGTATTGTGCTCGACGTACACATAGAGTTCACCTAGTATTTCGTTGCGCTGCGACCACTCAGCCTGCATATATCGGTCCCTGATTTTTTCTAATTCGAGAATAATGATCGCGGTTTTACACGCATCAACCAGAGCATCCTGACTTATAATCTCTTGCTGAGCTGGTTTTGTTTTCGCTGTGGGTCGCTTACGGGATTTGTTTTGCGCTGAATATTTCGCGAATGACTGCGGAAAATACCTTTCCATTAACAGCCGCCCCCTTCTGTTGTTAAGCAACATGCTCTCGATTCGCGCACCGTCTAGTGTCATCGTTTGGATTTTGCTTTGAATACCAAATAGCCTATCCGCAAATGCTGCTGTTGTCAGTGTCGAGTAAAATCCAAGAAAGCCATTACAGCCATGATGTGCAACCCTTTCTAAGATGTTCGGTTCATCCGCTTCGCTCACGGCTTTACCCGAATGTGCGAGATGCTTACAACTCACAAGCCACTTAACAGAAGTGTGCCCGACAATTCCTTTTCTCACTTCTGTAACGATAAGATCTTTTTTCCCATCCGCTCCGCGATCCGGCCCACGAATGATTTCAAAACCCTGTGACTGCAAAAAGTCCCGAGCAAATAATTCAAAATGGTCTTGCTCGCCTGACGAGCTGTTGGCCATTGCAATTTCTTTGAAGTTCAGAATCATCGTTGAGTGTGCTTTCTGCAATGTACAATCAAATCATCAATGAGAATACCCCAATGATTTTCACGCCATCGATTCCCACAAATGGTTTCGGGTAGACCTGTTTCCTCGGCGCGAAGGTATTCCGCCTTCGCGCGGCGCAAGACAAAATGAATCGATCTGCGGCAAAGCCGTTCCCCCTGAAGGGACCCACGCCTTTGCCTTTATCGTTCTTGCCAGCCTCTTTCCCGCGCGCACGAAAAAAATGCGCCTAAGAAACAGGTCTCCCTGGAAATCTGAAAATGGGAACCACAAAAAGACGGCCATGAAAAAACAATTGATGATGAGTGATGTTGATTTGATCTACACAAAAAAAGAGCACACACCCGCTGTGCAAATTCGACAAAGCAGTGATGCTGTTGCGCCGGCGAGAGAAGCAATAGGTGCAGCTCAATTAAACCTTCGCGAATTTTTTGGAATTCTATTAGTAAATCGTGCCAACTTTATTGTTAAGCGATCCATCATTTCGATCGGCGGAATGAACACTACTGTCGTAGACCCCAAAATTGTCTTCATGACAACATTGCTCTCAGGCGCAGGCGGATTCGTGTTATTTCACAACCATCCTTCTGGTTGTCCTAAACCGAGTCAAGCAGACATCCAAATGACCAAGCGCCTTAGTGACGCCGCTGCAATAATGGACATCAGTTTGCTCGATCACATAATTGTAACTGACAAAGATTATTTCAGTTTTGCTGACGATGGCTTGTTATAAGCCGGAAGCGCCGCAATTCCAGGCGGAAGAGCGGCGCTTCTTTTCTCCTGAGGGGGAGCCGGTTTTTGATATTGCTAAAATATATTCAGTTATATGTGCTAGCCGTTTGCAAACGGATAATTACTAAAAAGATATGCACCGAGTCGTTAATCAGCTCGTTGTTTGAGCGAGATATTTTATATTTACTTACATGAAAAATAAAGGGCTGCTATTTGTTGTGCTGGTAATCGTTGGATTTCTGGTAGTTTTTTTCTGGGATAAGATCATGACTAGTTTTGGTGCTTCCTCCAATAACACAGTTGATGCGACCAAGGATACGGATGAACTAAAAATAACCAGGATGGAGGACACGTTAGGAAAGACGCTGGTAAAACTTCAGTCTTGGGGGGTAATTGACACAATCTGAATCCGATCTATTCTGGGGTATAAGCGCTGACGCCGTATTTACGACGATCAGCACACTACTCGTATTGTCGCTCGGATATATCGGTAATAGACTTTATGAGCACCACAAACGACGCGTGGAGCTCAATTCACTTAAGGAGTACTTTGTGAGTTTAGTGGAACTACTGGATGTTCCAATACAACGTCAAGTTGATAGTTTCATACTATTTGCCCGGCGACTTAAAGAAAAAAAAGATGGAGGGTATTCGCTCGGAACGGTTGCGGCTTTTAATCTAGAAAACATCAAGACGATCAAGCATTTTGATCTGTACGAATTGTTTCTAAAGGGGAGGAATAAAAACATTCCCGCCAACGCAGCCGCATTTCAGAGTATGCAGGTAAACCTTCATATGATTGAAATGGTGAAGGAAAAATTTTCAGTCGAATACGACGGGTTTCATACTAAGGCGCTTGCCTTAGAGCACAAGTGGCGCGCCGGAATGACCGGATATCGTGAAGCATACGACAAACTTTGGGCAAATAAGGCAGCTGTAGGATTTACGACGGGATTCCCCGATCCACTTCATGTTGAGTTGCAAAAACTTCAAAAGGATTGGCTGCAAACCACTAATTATGCAAGCATGTATGTTGCAATCGATAAATTTATTCGCCCGATGCGTGAGTTGTGCCTTCGCTATCCTGGGGGTCAAGGCATGCCGATTTTTTTGAAGCACGCGATGGATTGTATCGATGCTTATGAAAATTACGTCCATGTCCATAAAAAATATCGTAGGACATTCCTTTTATACGCGAGAAAATTGCGAGGAGCCAAATGGGAATTGGACGCGGCCATAAAAACACTCGCTCAATAGTTGATATGGTCACTGCATTCCGCAGGATTGCCAGCGAACGGACAACTGACTGACGTTGCGTTGATCCGACTTCGCTGGCTATCCTGGAACGCGGGGGAATCCCCTCTTTTCATTCTCCCCTGCTGCGCAAGCTAAAGGACAAGCAAGATGTAAGTCCAAATTGTCCTATATCAATTATCATAATCGTGTGTCCACCAAATCAAGTGTCTTTTGCAAATAGGCTTTGAGCTCGGTCACAGATATCAAAGCGATAGGAGCCGGGGTAACGGAATTCAGTACATCTGAATCACCATGGTGTACATCCCATGACATATCATTCAGTTCGCGAAGATCAGCGATGACCTGAGTTCCGTTCGGGTCGCGGAATGCAAGTTGACCTGCTGCTAAAGCGACTTCCAGACGTTGAATCAACTGCCCAAACATGCCCTGTACATTACCGCCAAGATGATTGTAGAATTTGAATATTATGGCTGCTTCGATCGCCTTGCGAATTTCACCTCGAGCGTCTTCTTTTTCAACGTCAGTGCCAGATTGAATAAAATCTTTCATACGATCTAATGATTTGAAGTATGCATTCTGTAACGCCTTTTCAAGATTGAATGGCACAATGTTGGAGCTATCGGTAGCGCTATCGAATGAAAGCTGCAACCCTCTTGTTGGCACAACCTTTAACAGTCGTCGATTGAGATCGTACAGAAAACGTCCGTCGTGACTAAGGACAATGAGCTGCTTTACTTTTCTGGCCAATGTTATCAGCTCTCCTATCGTGCGCTGTCGGCGTCCGCTATCGAGGCTTGAGAGTGGATCGTCAATGACTACGACTTTGTCCGCTAAATGAGGGTCGTTTGCAAGCTTTGCCATGAAGAAACTAAATGCGATAGTACTTTTATCCCCTTCACTCAAACATTCCTTAGTGCTATTCGGCTGGCTCGTGTCAAACGTGATGGGCTGTCCGTTGATTGTAATCTCATATCCGAAACGGCTCTGTGTTCCTCTTCCGACAGGTTGTACATTTTGTACGTTGGTGATTTGGAATGGCGTCTTAAACGCATTTCCCAGATAGGTATTGACGCTTGTTCCGTATTGCGAAAAGAATGTTGTCGCGGCGGTATCTTGTGCAGACACTAAACCTGGATAAGCCACTTCCAAAGCTTTAAGACTAGTATCGGTTGAGATCAGTTGTGTACACAAAGTTACAATCGCTGGATCAACACGTTTTTTGATCCGGCTGAGACGACTCACTTCAGCCTGTGCGACGGCAACCGTAACGATGCCTGATCGAAAGGCGGTGATTGCTTGGTTGAATGCTTGAACGCCTTGGTTATATGTTGCGATACTCGCATTGGTAATACTAAGCGTGTTTCCTAATTGTGTGACTTCGGTGACGTTAGGCGCTGCGGTTGGATTACTGATTTTCTGATCCAAGAGATTGATCACAGCTGAGCACAGCGCCTGGATCGCATTTGAAGTAGGCAAAAAGTTTAGGCCCGGCGCAGTCGCAGCAGGTATATATTGCGCCCACGTGCCACTATAAGTAGCATTCTGATTCCCTATATGTTGAATAGGTTGCAGACTAGCAAGAACGTTATAGGTTTGCATCGTAGTTTTGTGCCCCTCTAATCGGGCTACAAGGGCATTAAAAATATCATTGAACTTCTGCGAATACGCTTTAACAATATCAAGACGCGTTCCTACTGGTTGCTGGCAAAACGGACACGGGAGAGCCGAGTCCGGCGAGGACTGATGTTTTGCCTTTACGTAGTCATACCCGTTACGAAGCCATCTCTCTGGTTCAGCAAGGCCATTGCTTCTCAAGTCTGTGCAATGCGTTTCAAATAATTGATTCAATGCGGCATCTTGGATGTGTTGCATTGTCATCTGCAAATCTGTGATAATCGCCGAAAGGTTGAATGGAACGGTCAATGCAGGCAGCGCGGTCAGAGCGATTAATGATTGTATAATTTGTGCCGATTGAGCTTGCGACAGCTGCGCTTGGGCGGCTGTAATTTTCGCATCGATTCCAATCGCATCAGTCGCAGTAATATTGAGAAAATCACCAATCCCTGTGGCACTAAGTCCATTGCCTACTTGTGCATATAACAGATTCTTGATTCGATCTACTTCAATTCTCGCTGCGGCTTTGTCCGCTTTATTCTTCTCAATCTGCTGACGTAGGGTGACGCCTGCGGCACCGACTACAAATTGATGCAGATTGTATCCATGATCATTGCTGAAAGTTACGCCGGAATACACGTTGCTGTTAACGAAGTGTACATCGAAAATTTCAAGATTACTGAAAACATTGGACCAGCCCGTTGGTCTGAATGTATGATGCGTGTCTCCAGCGACTGGATCGCGTTGTATGATCTGTACTGCTTGAGGAGCGGACGCATTTGTGGTGAGTCGCTTTATGACCAAACTAGGGTCGTCACCGGCGAGCGAGCGAAGGATAGAAGTAAGAGTTGTTTTTCCGATACCGTTGTCGGCATAAATCAGGGTCACTTGGTGAAATGCGATGTCCCCAGCTGCTTGGAAAACCCTAAATCGGCCGACAGAAGTAATTTTCTCGACTTTATGAATCATGTGTAGAAGTATTATGCACAACAAATGTACTTCAATCAACAAGTATGTACCAATCAATATCTTCTGTTTTAATTCTCCAACAAGGATTTGATAAGATGCGGAACTGTCCTTTATTGGATGCCTTCCCTATTCGGGGTATCTTAGCTCTGCATCTCGATTAAAACAACTCCCATTTTATCACCTACGTTATGGCTACTCTGTTTACTATTCTCGGAATTGTTTTTGCCATTTTCAGTATTAACAAGGCAAGAATTTTTCTTCTGCTAGTTATTTCGTTGAGTTGCATTTCGGCTTATGGGATTTTCAGGCACTACCACCCAGAGGTACACTTCATTTCAGATGCAACACAGTGGGATTATTACATGGGCAAGTGGATTACATCCGGACAATACAAACAAGGATGCGCGTGGGTATTGGGTTTAATCGGCTTCTTTTATCTCGGATGTCCTTTCATTCTCAATGTTGTTTCGAGGCATGTGTTTCCTCTAAAATTCATAAAACAAAATCCAGAGAAGCCAGATAATGTTAACAGGGAATATCATGCATTGATGTCAAAGCTTTCAAAACGCATTGTTAAGTTGTTGATCAAATACTTTCCCAATGTATCGTATGATGAAGATGAAGAGAACATAACAACTTCCGGTGAGCTCTTGAAATACAGGCGGGATATTTCAATGAGGTTTGCGATGTGGGTGTATATTTTTAACTCGATTGCGGTAATGTTGGAATGGAGTTTGATGTCATTTATCATACTAGATCTCCTCTTGCTGGCTCATTTCGCCCTTGCACAGTCTCACGTGATACGGACTTTTGATACAACGTTCAAGCAAGCGACACATACATTTGAAAATGCAGACAAAATATCACAGCAATGAACTTGCTTCAAATTCACCAGGCCGATATTGCACCAGAGGTTGTCGTAGCAATTATTACGAGTGCGGTTGCACTTACCGTAGCGGGCATCACCCTGTTTTTTCAGGCGAGACAGAATAGTACTCTGGAACGCACGAAAGCTCAATTGCAACAGATGGATTTCATTCACCGATTGCAATTTGAAAAGGAGTTCAGCATTTATGAGGAATTATGGAAGGATTTATTTTCTGTGCATGAGCAGTTGGCTCAATATCTTACGAAGACCAGATCAACGACAGATGTTAGAATTTTGAATCAGCTCACTGTGGATATGTTTAGGGTCGCACAGGACTTTCACGTTAAGGTGGCGAAAAACAAACCGTTTTTCTCATCGGAAATCTACAAGCAAATTGTAGAATTCGACGTCATTATTTATCAGATTCCAATAGTTGTTTATCATGATAAAGACTCTGATCCGCAAAAATATATTGAGCAAATATCTAAACACTCTCAAAAGTTGAGTGTAATCATGGAAACCGTTTCTGATTTAATAAGAAGCAGGATTGCACTACCCAAAAAAACTCATGAGTAATCCATGACAGCGCTCGCAATTCTTGGATTCGCTATTCTGATCACACTGTTGACGGCAGTATTCTCGAAAGGTAAACCCAAAGGATCATCAAAATCGCCCGAGGAAATAAAAAGACAAAACGAGAATGAGGATCGGAGAGAACGTGAGAAAGGAATAAGACAACTACAGGATTATGGCGCAGAACGACACGCAAAAAATCCCAACAAGGATGATCTAACTGACGATCTACCATTCTGACTAGGTGAGACCAGTAATCAGCTCATGACATTTCGGCTAAGATCTTCCTGTATTTGTTTCGTCCTCAATTTTTTTAGAAGGCTCTTCCGTTTCTGCTGATCGCGTTCAACTCCGACGCTGATTGACCGCTCGACGTGCGCACCGAGGCTCTTGAAACGATATTTCATTCCTTGAAACACCACGCCGTATACTTCCCCGCCACGCACATATGTTTCAATTCCACGTTGCTTTAGTTCATCAAGAAATTCCACCCGGGTAGTCGATGCTTTTCTGCATTCGGAGACAATGTTTCCAATCTCTTCGCGCTTGGTGGGCTTTCCCGTCCGCGACTTGGTTTGATATTCTTTGTCGTGGGTACGAGCTTCGCTTTTGCGTCCGTGCCGCACGGCGGAGTTGCGCAGTTCAGGATATTTCGTGAGTACATACGACTGTATTCCTTGTTTGAGCTCAGCCAACTGTTCATGTGTCATGCGCATCGATTTACCTGTGCCGTATTCGAGACCGGAGATCAGTGCATGGATGTGATAGTGCTTTTTATCAAAATGCGCTACACATATGTGCATCGAATTGGGGTTGCGCCGACGCATGTATTCCGTGGCAATGTCGCTCAGTTTTTCGGTTGTTATATGTGCGGCGCTTTCTTTACGGAATGACAAAATTTCCTGGGTCATAAAAACATGACCTTTTCTTGGATGTTTTCGTAACTCCTCATTCTCTTGCAGGTCGCCTATCCATTCTGTGATACCGTTGCCTTTAAAATTTTTGACAATGAGCAAGCCCTTGCCTGTTTCGTCATACAACCGATCGCGATCGTTGATGAGATAGTTCAAGAGCTTGCCGTAGGCTGGACGCAAGTATGATTTTACTTTAACGATCATCGGCGATGATGTCGCGCAGCTGATCGCGGAATGCAGGTCGGGTTGCGACGGCGTTCTTAATTGTTATTTCAAGATCGATCGGTTGAGCAATGAGCGCACGCACGTCTTGCTGCAAGCGATTGACGTGTGCAGCGATCGCTGCGATTTTCTCTTCTTGTTGCCAATGATGCTTCTCTCGGATTCCCGTAATGCTCCTGACTTCATTTAAGGAATTCATTAATAGCTGATCGAGACGTACGAGTAGCGCTCTGCTCGGTAGTATGTATACGCGGTCAAGATATGCAAGCGTTGCTCTGCGAAGGAATGCTGAGACTGTCATATTGTGTTGCTTTGCGGCGAGGTGAATCTTGTCGCAGTCGCCGTTCTTCTGGGAAAGCGAGACGTTGTATTCGGGTCTGTCTTCGCGCTGCTTGCGGCGATAGGCTGTCATGTACTTACGCCGATAGATACGCTTGGCTTCTTTTATCTCCGCGTCTGTGCCATGCTCGAGCACGCCAATTGCGTCGAGATAGGCGTAGAGGTTGGTTTTATGTTTCATGTGTTTGTTAGAGTTGTATTAGTGGAACACTAGTAAATGGAAGCTGACAGGCGAGCTCAACAGGTGGCAGTTCACTGAAGCGTCGAAATTTTCTGTTCTCATAGAATGGAACAAGTTTTGCCTTGATGACTCTGTGGCTTCCGCAGATGACAAGGGCTCTGTTTTTGGGCATCGTACGGATTTCATCGTGCGTCATGAGAGGTCGCACTTGTTTCTTGCCATCGTTGTCTTTGTATTCCATCTTGCCGAGGATGCTTTCAAGATTGCGCGCTGTGTCCAAATCTTGACCAGTCATGTAAACGTGCGCGTAACAGTTAGAACGGATCGCTGCTGAATCCTCTTTAGAATAATTGCGGACAAGCTGGGTCTCCCCCTGTACAAGAATCATTACGCCAGCGCGATGCTTGCGTACGTTGGCGATAGCGAGCGGAAGGGTTGGCACTTTCAGGGATGAAGCCTCGTCGATCAAAAAGAAAATATCGTGTTCGTTCTTCTCCGGAAAACGAGAAAGGATATGCATGAAGCACTGCTCAAAGAAAATCGAGGTCAGGACATTATAGTACCGCTGGTCGGCAATGCTGTTTTGAAGATACACGACAGTTCTCTTCGTGCGGAACGCCGCCATATCGATCGAATCGAACGACGTTATCTTCGCGACACCCTCGTCGCCAAAAATCTGCAACGCCGCCTTTGCAGAGGCTACGATAGATGAGAGCAGTTCTTGTTGGTATGAGATGAGCGTGTTGTATTCCTCGAATGTCGCGTCGTCAGCATGTAAATTAAAGAGTTGGTCGAGTTCAGTAAGCTCGCGCTCACCTTGCTTTGGTTTTCCCTGGACGAAGTTGAGCAATCGATATACGTTCGCGAGCGTTTGCATCTCTGGTGGTTGAGTGCGCACGATGCGAATCAGTACCGTAATGAGGGTCGTCGCCATTTTATCCCAGAAATTATCTTTGCCATGACTCGATCCGTTCGCAACAAGTTGCGCTGCGATCTTGTTGATATCGGTCGCGCTCTTTGCTCGTGCGAGCGGATTAAAACCCGCACTGATTTCAGGACGTGAGAAGTTGAGCACATGAACGTCGTCACCGCGCTGCTTGAAAAATCCTGAGGACTTCAGGAAGAGTTCGCCCGAGGGATCGTGGATGATGAGGCTTGCTTCAGTGGTAAAGCAAGTCGTCAAGAGGATGATTGTCGATTTGCCACCTCCAGTTGGCGCTTGCACGTAGCAGTTCTGATACGAAAGCTTAGTGGAGAGATTTTTCTGACCAGTAAGACAGAATCCTTTCGCGCGTGATGAAAGCAATTCATTTTCGCTGCCGAAGTCTGCGTTGTATCCGCGTGGTTTCTTTTCCGAGAAACTATCAATGATCTCACGGACGAGGTGCAGCGCTTCTTCTCCTATTGAGAATGTAGTATCGATGAAGGACATGTTATTGCAGAAGTGAGTTTTTAATGTATGTTGCGATTGCCTGGCTGATCTGTTCAAGTAATCTGAAGATTGCCCACAGAGCCCATAGGATGATCTTCCAGATGAATTTGAGAACGCAGGAGATAAACTCTGCGAGCATATTCTTATTATCGTTTGACATGAGCGTGCATTTTAGAGTGTGGGTGTTGCAGTGATGGAAACAGTTGCACCTTTGGATTCAAGGAACGTTTTGTAGAATGAGCTAACAATGCTGAATGTGCGGTCGTCCTCAGGATCCCGCGGTTGGTACACGATACAGATGCGAATACCTGTCAATGTGTTAAGTGCTACTCGAGATTCCAACTTTGCACGAATTGAATCTGGATTGTTTTGGAGTTCGCGAAGTGTATTTCCGTGATAGAACGAGATGCTTTCTGTATTCTCACGCATGTCGCTGTGTATGACTAACACCCGTGTGTCGGCGTTGCTTGTAACTAAGCGATTGAGCTCCGTGGCAAATGGCACATAAACTGAGCTTCGCTCCCTACCGATCGTGTCGGAAGAGATTGAATCGAGAAGCGTCATGATTTTTTCGTTGAACGCCGCAATCTCGTCCTCGCGTACATACTTATTAGACAGTAGTCGCGCTCCGCCCGCGGCGAGTGTCAGCTGGAACACTGGATTGATGCTAACATCAGTGATTGTCTGATAGCGGAAAGCGCGACCGTCCCACATGTTCTCACCATACAGCGAAATAAGTTCGCTGGCTCGCGGTTGGGCGATGTGTTGCTCAGTAAGGTCTCGCATCTCAGAAATTTCAACAGAATGATTGTTCTCATATGTACAGCCGAGAACCAATGCCGACAGGAGTAGTGCACCGAGGGTGTAGTAGATGTATTTCATATCGAAGAAATTTTAGAGAGTGATTGTAGGAAGCGACGGAACAGAGTCGAGCGGAGGAAGCGGTGAGCTGAAGCAGTCTGGCGTACGCCGGTCGGGTCGGTAGAGCATATTCGTACTCTTGAACACCGCGAACGACTCGCGATAGAGCGCCTGCACGAGATAGAGCGCGTGTGTGGTCATACTGATGAGCTGCACATGTTCGAGCATTCTCGTGTTATGTGCGTTCTCGAGCTGGATGCGCTGGGCACTGAGGGTGGCGATGTTCGCTTCATTCTGCTCAACTGTTTCAAATTGTTGATTGATCGTCGCTTGCTCAGGAGACACCGCAGCTTTCGTCGAGAAACGTTTTGAGATCAGCACCGAAGTGAGCAACAGAAAAACATTCATTGCAAAGAAAAACCATGGACCGACAAAGTGCTCCTGATCTCCCATAAGGGATGCGCGACCAAGCGCGAGACCATAGAAAATCGCAACTAGCACGGCAGTAATTATGCCGATCATCATGTACGCCTTAACGCGTTCTGTCTTTGTACGCTCCAGAAAATGTAGTATACCCCAGGAGGCGACATACGTTCCGAGTGCAACGAAGAGTGCACAGATGATCGAGATGAGCAGCCCATGACGGAGGAACTCGAATGCCATTGTGTTGAATGCAATGTCAGCACCATAAATGCATGCATCCCAAGCAAGCCGGATGAGTTTTGGTAAACCTTTCTTCGGTCGTGTCTTCCCTTCCAGCTCGTACCGAGCGGATTTATTGTATGTAGCGAGTTCGTTGATCTGAGTATCAATCGCATCACATTTTTTTCGGAATTGTTCGGATTCAGCTCGGGCTTGTGTGGAACGTGTTTCCGGTTGTGTACGCTCGACCACTGTTACGCAAAGTTTACTGTAGCCCGCAGTGGTCGGACCGAAGAACGGATCGAGCATGTCTCCTTTGAGTGCAGGTTGGCTTGCCAGCGCGTGATGCTTTGCTCGTTTGTTCGTGTCGGTTTTCAGTCTTACATCCGCTTCAGCGATGATCGCTTCGAGTTCGCGGTCGTGGAGACCGTATGAGATTTTGTTATTCATGTGTTTCGTTTTTTAACGGGTTCTAATGTGCTTCTTGTGCTTGCCTCGCGGCATAGAGAATAGGTGCTGCCTAACGATTGCGTGATCGTGACTTCGACCGTACTCGCGCAGATTGGAGTTTTGCAGCGCGCGTTTCGCTTTTCTTTTCAACGTATGGACTTTCCACTGGCTCAATCTGCGTACGTGCGAGCAACGGATCAATGCTTCTCGCCTCATGGTACGCAAGCGCATATGGAATGATCGCGTTGCTATACGCATGAAATCTTCCTTTCAATTCTGCCAAGCTGTGCGCTGGAGGAAATAAGCGCGTACCGTCGACATTGAGTGCGCGATAGCAGGGCTTCTTTTCTTCGCGATCATAGTCGAATTCGATTGTGCCTACTTTGAATGGGACACTGCCGTGCGATAAAATTGCTTCGGCTGTCAGGCATGTTTCACCAAGTCGCCAAGGTTTACCGTCATCGATGAACCTGAACTGAGGCTGTTCCGCTTCGGATGGAACATGAGTTGTTGTGTTTGTCATAGTATTTAGTTTTAAAGTGAACGTTGTGAAGGATTCTGGCTGCTTGCGCGCGATGCTACGAGTTGTTCGGTACGATCATTTTGTTGTTCCCTATCCAACGCCGCTTCACGCATCACTTCGATTTTGTGCCCAAGGTTGAGGCAACTGGAAAGCCAACGATCAAGGCGTTCATCCAGCTCAACTTGGATTCTAGAATCGCCTTCCCTGACCCATTCGTACACGTAGATATTTTGAAACGAGACTGCGCGAGCTTGCTTGCTATCGGGCATGAGACATATCTCCATATCCGGATCAGGAATCATCTGGCCATTGTATTCGTAGCGGTGCGCTAGTGAAATGATTGGGTTACCGTCTGTGTCTGTGTGGAGGTAGTCGAAGAATAAATCTTTCACTCCTTCGCGATGTAATTCCGACTTACCGTCGTTGATGCCGGACGCGAGATGTATATCCAAATTGGGTATGACAGCAAGGAGCTTCTGATAAATTCGTTCATGTATTTTGTCTGATGGTGTTTGCATGGATTGTTGCGTTTGCTTTGGCAATGAGGGCACTCGCGATTATGTATGCGCGAGCGTGACAGGATGCCTGAACGTCTTTCGCATCGAGAACCTATATGCGAGAAAGTGACAGACAACTGGTCGGAGAATTATTTTCGGCAGGGTTCGGCAGGGATTTTCGGCAGGGTAATGCAGGATAATGCGACTCAAGGTTGAGCCCCGGTCGGATCGTTTTGTTAAGTTTCAGCTTGATTTAGCTTGATTTCAGCCAGTAATGAGGGGCACTATTGCCCGCACGCTCAGTTGTTTTGAGCCCCATGACTGTTAATCATGGG
>CAYUTR010000018.1:0-28993 GCA_964447465.1 uncultured Chryseobacterium sp. | reverse complement strand
CACCAAACACAATTCAGAAACCGAACTTGCGCCGGCGCGGGAAACCACAAGGTCAGCAGCTGCGTAAGCAAGATCCATTTTCGTGATAAAGTCACTCACAAAAACTCCAGTCAGCTCCTTTATTGCATTTTTCGCTTCGGGCAAATATGCTTTTCCTGTTTGCCAGATCACCTGATAACCCGCAGCGACAATTTCATTTATTCCGGCTGCCATACTTTGATTGATCGTACGAGCACCGAGACTTCCTCCGATTACCAGCAATGTTTTCTTATCCGCACTCAAATTGAAGAATTCCATTGCACGCGGATGTTTGCCCTGGAGATTCAAAATATCCTGTCGCACCGGATTGCCAGTGAAAATAATTTTCTCTTTCGGAAAATACTTTTCCATTCCCTGATAAGCCACGCAAATGCGATTCACGCGCGCCGACAAAACACGATTGGTAATTCCTGGGTATGAATTCTGTTCCTGAACTACTGTCGGTACTCCTGCTTTTGATGCAACACGCAACATTGGTCCACTTGCATAACCACCGGTTCCGATTACTGCGCTTGGTTTAAACTCACGAAGAATTTTTTTCGCACGTATGATACTGCTCAATACCTTAAATGGAAATGAAAGATTCGACCACGTTAGTTTTCGCTGCAGTCCGCTGATCCAGAGTCCAACGATCTTGTATCCTGCAGCCGGAACTTTCTCCATTTCCATTCTACCTTCTGCGCCAACAAATAAAAATTCAGAATCAGGAACACGTTGCTTCAACGCATTTGCAATTGCGATCGCCGGGAAGATATGTCCTCCGGTTCCACCTCCACTCACGATGAACTTAAGCGGTTGCAAGCTTACCTCCTTCCACTGTGCCATCAATTTCGTCAGTTTCACGACTGACACTGAGTATGATTCCCACCGCGATGCTCGAGAACAACAGTGAAGTTCCTCCCATACTTAAGAATGGGAGTGGCTGACCGGTTACCGGAAATAGATTAACGGCCACTGCCATGTTTATCAGTCCTTGAAAAATCAGTTGGAACGCCAGACCAAATGCGAGCAACTGCCCGAATGTTTTATCGGACTTCGTTGACACTCTCACGCCTCGAAAGAGTAAGATGAGATAGAGAAGGACAATTACGATTCCTCCTATCAAACCATATTCTTCAATGACCATTGCATAAATGAAATCGGAATACGGGTGCGGAAGGAAATTTCGTTGCGTACTGTTCCCTGCACCTTTGCCAATGATTCCTCCGGTTGCAATTGCAATTTTTGCCTGATCGGTCTGGAATGTTTTATCAGGATCCGGTTTATTCGCTCCATTGCCTATTCCAAAAAATGTTTCGATACGCTGAACCCACGTATCAACGCGTGGTAATAAACCCGGCTTCACCCAGGCAATGCACAGCAATAAACCGAATGCAGCAATTCCTAATCCAATAACACCTCCAATGTATTTTATTTTCACTCCCCCAATGAACATCAATATCATGCACGTAAGGAACAAGAGCGCTGCCGTTGAGAAGTTTGCCGGTAGAATTAAAACACAGATCAATCCTACAGGGATCATCACGTGAATCAAAATAGTTTTGAAATCGTTCATCTCACCTTGCTTCTGTGTCAGGACCCGAGCGAGATACATGATCAGTGCAAGTTTCGCGAAATCGGAAGTCTGGAAAGTCAATCCCGTACCTGGAATCGCAATCCAACGGGATGCCTCGTTCAAACTAGTTCCACTTGCCAGTGTGTACAGCAAAAGAGGAACAGACGCGATGACCATCAACTGAGAAATCCTGGAGAAGTATGAATACTTTATTCGATGTGTAATAAACATGAGTACTAATCCAAGCATGATAATTCTCAGATGCTTGAACAGGTAATAACCCGTATCGCCGTCGTGATGCTTATACGCAAGCGTAACAATGGAAGAATAAACCGCTGCCAGCGACAACAATGAAAGCAACAGGACGATCATCCAGATCACCCTATCACCTTTGAAGTAGCCGAAAACGTTCATCTCACTATTTATTTAGAAGTAATATTCAATTCTATTTTTACCGCCTCGCGAAAACTGTTTCCGCGATTCCGGTAATTGTCAAATGCGTCGTAACTCGGACATCCCGGCGCGAACAAAATCGTTTTCGCTTTATTCTGACTCAGCATTTTTGCCGTTTTCACTGCTTCCTGTATGTAAGTTGCACGGATAATGAGGTGAGCGCTCCCGCTAAAAGCCTCAACATATTTCCATGGCGTTGTACCTAAACATACAACCGCAGTTACTTTTTCTTTAATCAATCCGCTCAGTTTGTACTGATCGTTTGCACGATCAGTTCCGCCAACAATCAGCACAACCGGTCCTTCGACATCGCGTAACGCTATCCATGTAAGATCAGTTGTTGTTGCAATAGAATGATTAATCCATGCAACACCATTCTGTTCGCACACAGTTTCAAAACAATGCGCATCATCACCCTGCATTTTCAATCGGGCGTTGATCAGTTCCTGTTGTTGACTTAACGATTGGTCGGTGGTTGAGTACATCCGGCTTATGGTTTAATGCTTACAGTGAACGAACTGCTTTCTTGAATTGCTGACCGCGATCTTCATAATTTTCGAACAGGTCGAAACTTGCGCATGCCGGTGAAAGAAGAACTGAATCACCTTTCTTCGCCAAACGATAAGAAAGATTTACCGCTTCCTGAGCAGAACCTGCTTCTACGATGTTCTCTACCTTATCACCAAACGCTTCGATTATCTTTGCATTGTCTGTTCCGAGACAAACAATCGAATGAACCTTCTGCTGGACCATTTCGAAGAGCTGGGTGTAATCATTTCCTTTGTCGATGCCACCAACGATCCATACGATCGGAGTATTCACACTCTCCAAAGCATACCATGTTGAATTCACGTTCGTTGCCTTCGAATCGTTGATGAAATCAACATTGTTGATCCGGCCAACATGCTCGAGGCGGTGTTCCACGCTTTGGAAGTCAGACAGACTTTCGCGGATTGATTCCTTACGAACTTCAACCAGACGTGCAGCAATTCCGGCTGCCATTGAGTTGTACGCATTGTGTTTTCCCTGGAGTGCGAGTTCTTCGATTGTCATAGTTAGCGGGTTGTTATTAATGTTTATTGTTAACTGATTATTGAGTAGGTATGCGCCTTGATTAATTGTCTGTTTGATAGAGAATGGAAATTGTTGTGCTTCAATTTTGCGCGATGAAACTTCTTTCACTGAAACTTCATCATCGATACACCAGATCAGCGCATCTTCCGAAGTCTGATTTTGTGTGATCCGCATTTTGGAAGCCGCGTAATTTTCGAGCTTGTTGTCGTACCGATCCAGGTGGTCAGGTGTGATGTTTGTAATCACGGCCACGTGTGCGCGGAACGAAAACATATCGTCGAGCTGAAAGCTGCTGAGTTCAAGCACGAAATACTCGTACTTGTTTTCTGAAACCAGTTTTGCAAAGCTGTATCCCACGTTACCACCCAATGCCACATTGTATCCTGCTTTATGCAGAATGTGGTGTATGAGTGTTGCCGTGGTCGTTTTTCCGTTGCTCCCCGTAACGCAGATCATTTTTGCATTCGTATAGCGACCGGCAAACTCGATTTCAGAAATCACCGAAATTCCTTTTGCTTTGATTTTCTGGATCATTGCAACTGTGGGTGGAATTCCCGGACTCTTGATTACTTCGTCGGCATTCAGAATGAGCTCTTCAGTATGCTGAAGTTCTTCCCATTCAATTCCAAGATTTAAAAGAACGTCTTTGTATTTCTGTTTAATCGCACTTTTGTCGGATACAAACACTTCGTATCCCTTCTGCTTCGCCAACACTGCGGAACCTGTTCCGCTTTCTCCTGCACCAAGGATGACCAACCGCTTTGACATCTACCTCAACTTTAATGTCACAATCGCCAGAACTCCAAGCATGATTCCGATGATCCAGAACCGGTTTACAATCTTCGCTTCGTGAAACCCTTTCTTCTGGTAATGATGATGCAACGGCGACATGAGGAACAACCTGTTTGCCTTCGCGTAATCGATTCCGAATTTTTTCTTGCGGTACTTGAATACAGCAACCTGAAGCACCACCGATAAATTCTCAATGAGAAATACACCGCAGATAATAGGAATCAGAAGTTCTTTGCGGATTGCAATTGCAAACACCGCAATGATTCCGCCAAGCGCAAGACTTCCTGTATCTCCCATAAAAACCTGCGCGGGAAATGAATTGTACCAGAGAAAACCGACACACGCTCCAATGAATGCCGCGATGAAGATTACCAACTCACCCGTATCCGGGATGTACATAATATTCAGATAGTCGGAGAAAATGGTGTTACCCGATACGTATGCCAGAATTCCGAGAATTACTCCAATGATTGCAGATGTTCCTGCAGCGAGGCCGTCGATTCCGTCTGTTACGTTTGCGCCATTCGAAACTGCCGTTATGATAAAGATCACGATCGGAATAAAAATCAACCACGACCACTCGCACGCTTTTTCTCCGAACACACACATGATGCGCGCGTAATCAAATTCATTGTTCTTGACAAACGGAATCGTTGTTACGAGAGAGTGTTTTTCTTCCGTGTAGACCGCAGGAGTAATTACTGTTGTTCCTGTGCCCTGACCTAGATCCATCTTAAACTGATCGGCTGAAGCCGAAGCAACTTTCTCCTTCACTACAACTGCATCACTGAAATACAAAGTGCAACCGACTATCAATCCCAGACCAACCTGGCCCATGACTTTGAATTTTCCGTGAAGACCTTTTTTGTCTTTCTTGAAAACTTTGATGTAATCGTCGAGGAAACCAATTAATCCCAGCCACACGGTTGTGATCAGCATCAGGATGATGTAAACATTTTCGAGTCGCGCGAACAAAAGTGTAGGAACGATGATCGCACCGAGAATGATGATACCACCCATAGTTGGTGTACCTTCTTTTTCCTTCTGACCGGCCAGCCCTAACTCACGAACAGATTCACCAACTTGTTTCCTGCGCAGAATCGAAATGATGCGTTTCCCGAACAACATGGAAATCACCAATGAAGAAATCAACGCTAACGCTGCGCGGAACGAGATGTACTTAAACACTCCCGCTCCCGGAAAGTCAAATGCGTCATTCAGCCATGTGAAGAGATAGTAAAACATCAGGCTTTAGCGTTTTTCAGTGATTCACGTACAACATTCATATCATCGAAGGGATGTTTCACCCCTTTTATTTCCTGGTACTTCTCGTGACCTTTTCCGGCAACAAGAATTATATCACCCGGTTTCGCGATTGCAATCGCGGTGCGGATTGCCTCTTTACGATCAACAACCGTCAGCACATTTCTTTCACACTTCACTTCCACTCCTTCTTTCATGTCCTCCAGAATTGCTTCAGGAGTTTCAGAACGTGGATTATCTGAAGTAAGCACTACACGATCGCTGTATTCGCAAGCGATTGCTGCCATCATCGGGCGTTTTGTTTTATCACGATCGCCACCGCAACCCACTACGGTGATCACCGATTCATTTCCGTTACGGATATCCCGGATTGTACTGAGCACATTCTTCAGTGCATCTGGTGTGTGCGCGTAATCGACGATTGCCGTAATTCCGGTTTCACCACGGAAATATTGGAAACGTCCTTCTACAGGTCCAAGCGTGCTCAACGTTGTCAGTACATTGAGTTTCTCCTGTCCCAGCAAAACAGCAGTTGCGTAAACAGCAAGCATGTTGCTCGCGTTGAAACTACCGATGAGCTTACTCCACATTTCGGTGCCATCGATATTCAGATGCAGACCGGAGAACTGATTCTCAAGAACCTTGCAATGGTAGTCGGCTGCTGAGCGTACTGAGAAGCTTCTCTTCAATGCTTTTGAATTCTGAACCATTACCGAAGCATTCGCGTCATCTTTATTGATCAGCGCAAATGCGCTCGCCGGCAGCAAATCAAAAAATCCTTTCTTCGCTTTGATGTAAGCATCGAATGTGCCGTGATAGTCGAGATGATCGTGCGTGATGTTTGTGAATACTCCACCGGAGAAATTCAAAGCCGTGATCCGGTGCTGCACCACACTGTGCGAACTCACTTCCATGAAAACATATTTACACCCGGCTTCCACCATCATTTTGAGGATACGGTTCAGCTCGATCGCATCAGGAGTTGTGTGCGTTGCAGGAATCTCGTCCGCGTTAATCATGTTGCGAACCGTGGTGAACATTCCGACTTTAATACCAAGTGCGCGGAAGAGTTGGAACAGAAGAGTTACTGTAGTTGTCTTGCCATTCGTACCAGTAACACCAATGAGCTTGAGTGATTCGGATGGCTGATCGTAAAAATTAGCAGCCATGTACCCTAGCGCAACAGACGCGTCATTCACACGTACATAACTTACCTTTTCGCTGAGCTCTGCCGGAAGATTTTCACATACAATTGCAATTGCTCCCAACTCGATTGCTTTTGCAATAAAATCGTGACCATCGCTTTTCGTTCCTTTGATTGCCACGAACAGCGAATCCTTTGCTACAGTACGCGAATCAAAAGTGATTGACGTTACAGCAATATTCGTTGACCCGTGCACTTCCTGCAGGTTCGCTTTATAGAGTATGTCGCGTAATAATTTCATATCGCTAACTCAAGCACTACTTCTTTTCCAACACTTATTTTTTCTCCCGGTGCAACCGATTGTTGCTTCACTGTCCCCGCTCCGCGTATTTTCACTTTGACTCCACGATTTTCCAGGAGATAAACTGCATCTGCGGCATTCATGCCACGCACATCCGGCATCGTGCCTGCTTTCAGCTGATCATCCGGTGCTGATTTTTTTACAACCATGTTATTCTCGCCCGACTGCACGTTCACATATTCCGCATCGCCGATCGAACCGTTTACATTCACTTTCTGCTGGAGAAATGATATCGCAGCCATAGTAGGACCAGTGAGTCCTCTCTTCACTACCGCTACTTCATGCAATGTGTCTTCCGAGAAATTTACCGGATGATGAATCTCGAGTTCGGTTGCGTAAACGCGATCTGCAATCTGTTTGAAAACAGGGCCAGCAACTTTTCCACCGTAGTAAACATCATTCGACGGTGCATTGATAATTACGATACAGGTGTAGCGTGGCTTGTCGGCCGGAAAATATCCTACAAATGAAGCCTGGTACGTTACACCATTGATGCCTTTGTATTGGGAACCGTTTGCAATCTGCGCTGTTCCTGTTTTCCCCGCGATGGTGTAAACAGAATTCTTCATACTCTCTCCTGTTCCATACAACACAACTCCTTCGAGGAGATTCCGGGCATTCCGGATCGTTTGTGCCTTTGCAATCGAATCAGAAAGCACAACCGGTTGGAACGTGTGCACTGTTTCGCCTTTCTCACGAATTTCCTTTACGAACATCGGCTTCATCATCTTTCCGTCATTCGCAACTGCATTGTAGAGTGTGAGCGTCTGCATCGGTGTAATCAGACACTCATATCCGATAGACATCCACGGCAATGAAGTACCTGACCAGGATTTATCGCCTGCATCTTTCAGTTTGTGATATGCTTCTCCCTTGATTTCAATTCCGAGAGAATCGCCGAAACGCAGGCGATGAATTCCGTCTGTAAACTTTCTCGGCTCACCTTTGTAAGCGTCACTGATCAATCTGGAGATACCAACGTTGGACGATTCCCAAAATGCTTCTTCAGCCGTTACCACATCCTTTTTCGGCGCGTGTGAATCCTTCATGGTGCGGTCATAATATTTAAATGCACCACCATTCAGATCAACTTCATCATCGAGATGAAGTTTTCCATCGTCCATCGCAACGAGGTAAGATGCGAGCTTGAATGTTGAACCCGGTTCCTGCGCATCCGCAATAGCGTAATTGAAATCTTCAGCGTACACACCTGAATCCTGTCGTGTGAGATTTGCAATAGCACGAATCTCTCCGGTCTGAACTTCCATGAGAACTACGCAACCGTACTTCGCGTTGTGTTCTGCGAGACAGTTCATCAACGCGTTCTCTGCAACATCCTGAATGTTGATGTCGATGGTTGTAACGATATCCCGACCGTGACGTGGTTCAATTTCGTTTTCGTTGTTCACCGGCATCCACACACCGCCGGCAATTTTTCGCATGAGACGTTTTCCGGTAACACCGGTAAGCACAGAATCATACGCACCTTCGAGACCAACTTGCCCGCGCAACGTATCGCTGTAACCGATGGTCCGCGATGCGAGCATACGGAAAGGACGTTCACGCTTGTTGGTCTGAACGTAAATCAATCCGCCTTTGTAACGGCCAAGGCGGAACAATGGGAATGTCTTGATCTGCTGTAGCTGATCGTAAGAAACGTTGCGCGCAAGAAGCAGGTATTGTGCTTTGCTATTCCGTGCAGTCATGATCGAACGATAGTAATCGTCGTATGTTTTTGCTGGAAGAAGGTTTGCAAGTGCACGCGAAAGAGCTTGGGCACTTGTGTCGAAATCATGATCGGTCATGAAATCATTTGCACACGGGTCAATAGCGATTTCGTAATACGGAAGTGATGTAGCAAGCAATGATCCGTCCACTGCGAAAATATTTCCGCGAACTGCTTCAATGTCCAACTCACGCACGGTGAAACTGGCCGCTTGTTCCTTCCAATACTCACCTTGCGCAAACTGGATGTAACATACGCGACCGATCACCGCTACTGCAAAAACACAGCACAGCACATACACGATGTACACTCTACGCAATATGTCCCTCTTCTCTTCCATTATTCCGGCAGTTCTTCAACTACAATTATTGTAGGCGGATTGATTGCTGATTCTTTAATTCCCATTGGCAGCACACGCAGTTTTACTGCGGTTTGTGTGCTCACCGTTGCTAGTTCTGATTTTGAGATGATGAATTCCGATCGCAGCTCTTTCAGCTCATCCGATAAGTGATCCTGTTTGCGAATCTGTTCCTCCGCGTAATAACCATTCGCGATGTAGAACAGCGCGATCAGCGTAATGAAAAACATGAAGGGAAGTGCCTTAACAGCCGCATCCTGTGAGAGGAAGGAACCGCTCATCACTGAGCCGATAGTACGGGTGACGATATTACCGCCGTTGCTTTTTTGCCTCGGCTTTACTTCTTCTGGTGGTTTTTCCTTAACGGTATTTTTCGTCATACCCGCTTCCTGCGGTTTTCCTCATCATCTCAGGACGATGAAGTTTTTTTTGTGGCTACTCTCATTTTCGCACTTCTCGCGCGACTGTTTTGTTCTATCTCGTCGTCCGACGGTATCATCGGTTTTGATTCCGATGGTTCAAGCGGACGAATCAGATTTCCGTAGAAATCTTTTTCTTGTTTTCCTTCGAAGCTTCCTGAGCGAAAAAAATTCTTCACCAATCGGTCTTCGAGGGAGTGGTAGGAAATAACTACCAGTTTTCCATTCTCCTTCAGCATTTCTGTTGCCTGCAGTAACATCTCCTGCAACACCTCCAACTCTCCATTCACTTCTATGCGCAATGCCTGAAATACTTTTGCCATGTACTGATTCTCTTTTCCTCTTCTCGACAATGGCAGCAATACTTCTCTCAGTTCTTCAATCGTCTGCAGTTCTTTCGTGGTTCTGTATTCTGCTAGTTTTTTCACCAGCTGTCCTGCGTTCTCTACTTCTCCATACAGGCGGAACATCTTTTTCAATTCCTGTTCTCCGTAAGTATTGAGAACAATTGCTGCAGTGAGTGATGACTGCTGATTCATCCGCATGTCCAACGGCCCATCGAAGCGGATTGAAAACCCGCGATCCGCTGTGTCAAACTGGTGAGATGAAACTCCGAGATCAGCAAGTATTCCGTCGATGTTGTTTATTCCTAATTGGTGAAGTGATTTTTTCAGCTGACTGAAATTCTCCTTAACCAGAATAAATCGCGGATCATCCGGAGCGTTCTTCACTGCGTCTTCGTCCTGATCGAATGCAATCAGTTTTCCAACTGGTCCCAATCGTTTCAGAATTTCATTCGAGTGGCCACCGCCTCCAAACGTCACGTCGACGTAAACTCCTTCCGGTAATATGCCCAGTGCATCCAGGCTCTCATGTAAAAGAACGGACCTATGGTAAGTCGACATCATCGGTTTTGTTACCCATGCTACCCATGACATCTTCTGCGAGCGAACCGAAGTCAACAGACGGATCATTAATTGCCTGTTCGTATCGATCCTTGTCCCATATCTCAATCATATTCACAGCCGCAGACATCACGATGCTCTTTCCGATTCCTGCGTAAGTCATCAGATCTTTCGGCAGCAGAATTCGTCCTGTGCTGTCGAGCTCAACGGGTTTCACACCTGCGTTGAACATCCGGATGAAATCAACATTCTTCTTCTTGAAGCGATTCAGTTTGTTCACGTCTTTCACGACCGCGTCCCATTCACTCATCGGGTACAACTCAAGACACTTCTGAAACACACTTCGCTTTACAACAAAACCCTTATCGAGAATCGGTGTTAACTGCTTCTTGAAAGCAACAGGAAGCAGCAGACGCGCTTTCGCATCAACACTGCATTCATATACGCCAAGAAGACCGGTCATTTTGTAGCTGTTTTCAGTGGCGAATTTATGTATTTAATCCCCACATTATCCCACAATTTACCACTTTTGTTGAAAACTTCACCACTCTTCACCACATTTGTGTTTTTTCGATTCGTATCATCGGAATCAACAAGTAAATTTTACCAATGAAAATTGAGCCGGAGTCAACAATATTTGATGGTGGGAATCCGTTTCAGCGCTCCCAGGATTATCAACATTCGTGGTCGTTTTTATGTTCCACGCTGTGAGCTGATTATTCTCCTCCCAAATCTCATGAAACCCTTGCCAATACTACATTCCAGCGCATGAGCAAAAATCGAATTCCCGAAAAGTTCGACTTACCCCCAAAATCCATTAAAAAGTAATATTTTATTGATAATTCAACGATTTTGATCAAAATAGGATTGAACTGAAAACGGGAAAAACACGGTACTTTTGTAGCGATGAGCTCCGGCAAATTTGTCGACATTGAAAAAATCATCGGATCGAAAAATCCGAGGCTGCTGAAATGGATGCCGGGATTTGTGCTGCGTTATATCAAACGCATACTGCATGAAGATTACGTCAATGGATTCATGAAAGACCACGGACACCTTCGCGATCTGGATTTCGTGCACAAGGTGATGGAAGTCTTCAACACGAAAGTTGTGGTGAAAGGCCTGGAACATATTCCGGCAGAAGGCGGATTCATTCTCGCATCGAATCACCCGCTTGGTGGATTTGATGGCCTGGCTTTAATGAAGGCCGTTGGAATGAAACGCAAAGACATCCGCTTTCTCGTGAATGACATTTTGCTTTCACTTGGAACAATGGATAGCCTCTTCGTTGCAGTGAATAAGCATGGCTCGCAATATGCAAAAGCAAAAATTGAAGAAGCTTATGCATCTGGTCATGCTGTGCTCATTTTTCCTGCGGGCCTTGTTTCAAGGAAAAACGATGGAGTAATCAAAGATCTCGACTGGAAAAAGAGCTTCATTGTAAAATCGCTTCAGTATAAGAAACCGGTTGTTCCATGTTTCATCGAAGGAAGAAACTCTTCGTGGTTTTACAACCTATCGCTCTGGCGCAGAAGATTGGGAATAAAAGCGAATATCGAAATGTTCTACCTGGTTGACGAAATGTACCGCCAGCGTGATCAGACAATTACCATTATCTTTGATGCACCGGTTCCGAGCAATAAATTTGATTCTTCACTCACACCCATCAAGTGGGCAGCCCAAATGAAAGAACATATTTATGCGCTTAGCGCCGGGAAGAAGGGACCTTTTTCTGTTTAGAAAATCCTTCAACACGTGAACAGTATGCAGGACATCATTGCACCGGTTGACCGATCACTGCTCCGACAGGAACTGAACGCTGATACGTTTATCCGTAAGGCGAACAACGGTGATAATCTCATCTACATTGTCAACCAGCACAACGCTCCGAATACATTGCTTGAAATCGGGCGATTACGCGAACTGACATTCCGTGCATCAGGTGGCGGAACAGGACTTGCTTGTGACCTCGACGATTTTGACACGTGCGAGCATTGCTATGAGCAACTCGTAGTGTGGAACCCGGAAGACAATGAAATCGTTGGAGGATATCGCTATATACGTTGCAGCAAAGCGTTACAGGCCGACGGAAATTATCACCTGGCAACAACGGAGTTATTTTCCTTCAGCGAAAAATTCAAAACAGAGTACCTGCCACATTGCATTGAGCTCGGACGGTCATTCGTTCAACCACAATACCAGCCATCGGTGAATAACCGCAAGGGACTTTTTTCACTTGACAATTTGTGGGATGGTTTAGGTGCGTTGACGGTTGACAATCGCGATATCAAATACTTCTTTGGAAAAGTCACAACGTACCGTCACTTCAATGTGAAGGCACGCGATTTCATTCTTCGGTTTATGGAACATTATTTTCCCGATCCGGAAACATTGGTGTGGCCGCATTCAACTGTACAGCCAACAGCAGATACCGCGGCATTCGCGCAAGAGCTCGAAGGAAAAGATTACAAGGAAGGACACAAGATCCTCAATCAACTGGTGCGTTCGCTCGGAGAAAATATTCCGCCGCTTGTGAATGCGTATATGAACCTCAGTGCTACAATGAAATCGTTCGGCACAGCAGTGAATGAAGAATTTGGCGATGTAGATGAAACCGGAATTCTCGTGGCGATTGATGACATCTACCCCACCAAAAAAGAACGACACGTAACATCCTACGTGCCGGTTAAAAAATAATCCGTTGAAAATTTCTTCTGCCGTTTATCTTCAGAGTTGTGTCAAGGTGGAAACCTGTCCGAAACCGGATAAGCCGGAGTTTGCATTTATCGGTCGTTCGAACGTTGGGAAATCATCGCTGATCAATATGATCACCAACCGTCCTGGCCTTGCCAAAGTTGCAGCGCGCCCAGGAAAAACACAGGTGATCAATCACTTCGTGATCAATGATGAATGGTTTCTCGTGGATCTGCCCGGATACGGTTACGCGAAAGTTTCAAAAGACAAGCGCGCGGGATTCGACCGCATGATCACAGAATACATCCGCAAGCGGCCCAACCTGCTTTCACTTTTTGTGCTCATTGACAGCCGTATTCCTCCACAGGAAAACGATCTCACTTTTCTACGCAATCTTGGAGAAAACGAAATCACGTTCAGTATTGTCTTCACCAAATGCGACAAGCTGGGCACAACGAAGATGAAAAAGAATGTTGAAGCGTTCAAAGTGGCGATGCTCGATGAATGGGAAGAAATGCCCAATCACTTTTTGTCTTCTGCAGAAACGGAAATGGGGCGGAAAGAAATTCTCGCTTTCATAAAAGAAAGCATGAAGTATTTCGAGATTTAATTTCTAGACCGTTTGTAGTACTTCTTGCCGGTGCGAATGTATTTTCCATCGCGCTGCTTCGTCAGGACATCCATCACGAGTACATCTCCGTCGATTTCTACCACCCGGTAAATGAGCTGATCAGCGAGCTTGCAATCGAGCCAGAATTCATTCTTGTTCCGATGACGCATTGAACATATCTGGTAGGTACTATCTACGTTAAAATGGATTTCGTTATTGTAGATCGTAATCCGCTCGGTGGTTGGCTCATGAACTTTCTGAGGCTTATGAAAGATGCCGTGACGTACAACATATCGTTCAGTCAGCGTCCAGCTGGTACTGTACAGCTTCGCAACCGCAAGAGAATCGGGAGGAGTTCCGGCAATCAGCTTTGCAGAAACAAGAAGGAAAACAATGATCAGGGATTGGCGCATAAAAAACGGTCTGCATACAAGACGCAGACCGTGTTAAAAGGTTTCTTTATTTCTTATTGTTTTCCTGAACCAACCAGGGTAACAAAGCCCGTTGTGCTGTAGTCGGTTGTGGGACTAATTGCCGTGAGGATAAAATAATACGTTCCATCAGAACACTGTGCTCCTGAAGATGTGTGTCCATCCCAGTGAACATTCGGTTCAGCTGATTCGAAAATTTTCACGCCCCAACGATCCCAGATTTCCATTCTGTATTCTGTCAAACCGCTCGTGGTTACAAAGAATTCGTCGTTGATGCCATCACCATTTGGTGAAAACACGTTCGGAAGAAGGAAGTCTTCAGTAACTGAAATCACAACCTGCACTGTATCTACACAACCGTTTGCGTTGGTAACTGTAAGAATGATAGTGTATGTTCCTGCCGTAGGGAAGCTGTGTGTTGGGTTCTGCTGAGTTGATGTTCCTCCGTCGCCGAAATCCCATGCCCATGTAGTTCCGCCGACTGTTCCGTCAAAGAATGCGTAGTCGTTACCACCTGTAGAAGTGTCAGTAAAGTTTGCGATAGGAGCAGGATTCACAACCGGTGCGCAGCTATCAGCAAGTGAATTACACCCGGTAGCAGAAGTAGAATAAACACTTACATAGCCTGTGGTTGTAGTCCAATCAACAAAAAGTGAATCCGTTCCCTGTCCACCAATGATGGTTCCTTGTCCAGGCACTGTCCACTGATAACCTGTTGCAGTGCTATCGCCAACGGCGGTGAAAATATTCCCGGAAGAATTTTCGCACACCGAAGGACAAGTAATTGCAGGAGGAGCAGGACGAACGTCAGTAAGAATGTAAGGATCGCCCGGGTTTGCAAATGCCCACGCAGCACGCGTCATTGTGGTGAACACACCTGCAGTTCCCATAACAACAGTGGCCATGTCGTTCCACTGAACGTTAGTAGTGCGCCAGTGCGACATACCAACCCAAGGACCATCAACAGCAGGAATATAATTCATTTCGATATCAGCAGGAGTTGCTCCTACCGGGCGGAGAATTGCGTGATAAAAAGTATCGTTTGCATCGCAGATCCAACCATCATTAGTTGCACGCAGATAACCATCGTTGTCGGCATCGTGATTAACGAAACGCACAGTGTACAAGTTCGGAGCAGCAGCGTTTGGAGTAATTCCAATCGGACGATAGCGTGTAACGTTTACACTAGATCCTGTAGGGAAAGTGTAAGCACTTGCAGCGGTTGTTGCGCGGGCAAGAGTTCCCGGTGCAGCACTGCTCACGAATCCTTCTGAGCCTAGAGTAGTGACATTTGTAACAGCTGTAGTCGCAGGATTCAGAACAGTGAAAGTCTGCACCTGTGTTTCAAGTTCGCGGTCATTGATCGTGAGCACACCTGTAAGTCCGGTATTCGCATCAACACTCTGCAAAGTTTTCTTGCGGTTGTTGCCTGTGCCGGTTCCTGTTAGTGTAAGATCATTGAATGTTGTAATCGTTCCGTTTGTACTGGTGATGAATTGCTGTGTGTTACCGTTCATTGTAACCTGACTCAGTCCACCGTTAAACGTCGCATTGTTTATCCAGTCCTGCTCAACATTGTAGTCACCATCTCCACCAACAACAGATGTGTTGTCGATAGTTAAAGTTCCCGGCAAAGGAATTACAGTAGAGTTTTTAGTTGTAGTGATTGTACCATTGTTCGTAACCGCCGAAGCGTTGTCGAATGTTACACCACCATTACAATGCATTACGCCACCTGTTGTAACAGTGACAATTGCTCCATTGCTGTAAAAAATCTGGGCACTTAAGGAACCTGATGCAAGCATCAAAACGACTCCAGATAAGGTCAAGTATATCTTTTTCATGCGGGAAAAGATTTGCAATCCGGGGGTTTACACGGATGTAACCAAAATAACGCAAATTCAGGGAGAATTCCAAGGGTCTGCCCCTCTCAAGCAGTACGATATGCTACTGTGGATCAGCCAATTGCATCTTTTCCGCGAAATAGGCGCAGAAATCACGCATATCGCCGGTCATCTTCTCTTCACCTGTAGCCCGTTTGAAAGTGTCGGACATGGTGAGCATATTCTGATGGAAGAATGCTTTCATTTCATCCACTAACATATCCTTGGTCCACAAGTCAATGCGCATGGTGTGCTGCTGCTGCCCGTCCCACATTGCGAGCATAATCGCTTTGCACTTTCCGCCATCATCGGAGTCGGAAGCTTTCCATTCTATAGATTCCGGAAGATTATTCTCGTCGAGCGTGATTGAGAAGTTGATTGTTGCCTTGCGTTTCATGAGGAAAATTCAGGTGCCGAAGATCGCGAATAATTCTGAAATTCTGAGATTCTGAAATCCTGTTGTGGTAAGCAGATAACACCAACAAAATTTCTGAATTTCAGAATTCGTGTGTCCTAGAACGTCGGTTTGTACTTCGATTGAGTCAACAAGAGTTGCCCATCATTCATGTCCATCAACTCCTGTAGTGTCGTTTCCGGGAATCGCTCCATATAAGATTCCACTATACGCATGCCAAGCCACACTCCTGCCCGTCCGGGAGATTCTTTAGGAAATCCAGGAGTGAACGGAGCATCAACAGTGAGGTGATTCAGGTCTTCCTCATTCTCTGAATACACCGTATTATCCTCAATCATTTTTGCCCACATTTCAGCTTCGTTCACTTCACACCAATCGAGTTGGGCCTGAGAATATCCGGTAATGATAGTATCCGAAGTTTCACGCAGCAATGCTTTCTGCAGGTACATGATTTTGCCTTCGTAAACGATGCGATTGATCACATCGTTCTTCTCTGAATTAAACGGAAATTCATTGAGCATCCACGAGCGTACAAATCCGCACGACATATATTCCGGTTCCATCTTTCTGCGCTGGTACATCGGCCAGTTCAGGCCCTGGTAATAGATGTTGTCGCTACCCAGAAACCAATCCATTCCAATTGCATAATATCCTTCACAGGAAATGTAATTGTAATTGAATCCAGACACCATCATGAATACGCCTTTCGGTAATTTTCGCTCAGGAAAATGAGCAGAAAAGTAGGTGTATGCGGTTGTGATATCCGTTTCGAGAAACGTAAATCCATCTGCGAATTCGGTATTGCAGGATTCCCATGCTCCCGTTATTGTATGATCGGTCAGAAACGATGCTAACGTATAATAACAGGTTGCGGAATCCGGTGAAGCGTAGCAGATTACATTGTTAAGAAAACAATCGGTAATGATTCCGTACTTCTTGCGGATGTCGGAAATGCCAGTTACCAGTTTTGAAGTATCGAGCTTGAAGAAATCTTCATCGAGTCGCTGAACTTTTATGGGGTCGATTGTTACCGACGAAGTATCAACATCCAAAGGATCAGATCCGCATGAAGCACTCAGGAACAGGATGATGCAGAAAAACGGCAAGATTGTTGTTGTCTTCATGAGCGCGAAATTCCTTATACTTGCACAACGTTAAACCCTCATCAAAAGTATGAAAAAGGCACTGATACTTCTTTTTGTTCTGACCCTTGGAGCAAGTAATGCATTTGCACAAGACGAGAACAACCTTAAAAATTTCCGTTTCGGATTAGTTGCATCACCTTCACTCAACTGGTACAAGCCGGAAGACTCGAAGAAGATGGAAAATGCAGGCATCAAGTCTGGTTTTGCATGGGGTCTCCAGATGGAATTCCGTCTTAACAAAGTAGCTTCACTCGGAACGGGTTTGCAAGTAAATTACGATCGTGGAAATATTCATTTCGTAGACACGGCAAATTTCCTTTACGACACTCAGGAAGATGCATATCTGGCAATCGAAGACACTGCAGGGAAAACATACGTTGGATACAAAGTGAATGATCGTCTTTATAAGACGAACTACATCATGTTTCCACTTTACCTGAAAATGAAGACAGGTGAAATCGGAATGATGACTTATTATGGTGAGTTTGGTCTCATGTCAAGTTTCCGCCTGAAGTCAAAAACTACAGATGAGGTTACTCAGTACACTACCAATTTCCCGAAATCGACACTCGAAGATGTTGACAATACTAAGGACATGAACATCCTTCGTTTCCAACTTCATATTGGTGGTGGATTTGAGTACAACCTTGCGGGTACAACTTCCATGTTTGTTGGGGTTGCATTTAACTACGGATTCTCGAATGTCTTCCAGAAGGATTCTGAATACCTCGGAACTAATGCATCAACATGGACGCCATTCAAACAACAGGCTACTGCGAATAATGTGGCGTTGTCGGTGGGGATTCTGTTCTAGAACTTTATTGATATTTTATTTAAAGCCGCCGCTAAGGCGGCTTTTTTGTTATCCGGCGGATGATCCCGATAGCTATCGGGACGCCGGCAATAAGATCTTGTGATAAACGATACCTTTGTGATTAATGAAAATCGCACTCGCTCAGCTCAACTATCACATCGGCAACTTTCAGTACAATACTGAGAAAATTATTGCCCATGTGAAGATGGCGAAAGAGCAAGGTGCAGATGTTGCGGTGTTCGCAGAGCTTTCTGTTTGCGGATATCCACCGAGAGATTTTCTGGAGTTTGACGATTTCATTGAACAGACGCTTGCATCTATTCGCAAAATCGCGGAAGCATCACAAGGTATTACAACAATTGTTGGCGGACCGGCACGCAATCCGCGTGTTGAAGGAAAAAATCTTTTCAATGCTGCGTATGTTTTACGCGATGGAAAAATTCAGAGTGAACATCACAAGGCGTTGTTGCCGAATTACGATGTGTTCGACGAGTATCGCTACTTCGAGCCGGCACGTGAATTTATTGTTGCTGAAATCGCCGGAGTGAAAGTTGCCTTGCCGATCTGCGAAGACGTGTGGGACATTGAAGAAGATCTCATGTACACGATCTGGCCGATGGACGCGCTGAAGAAACAAGGCGCTGAACTCATCATCAACATCGCGGCATCACCGTTTAATTTTACCCATGCGGAGAAACGTCGCGAAGTAATGAAACGCAACGTGGAGAAATATAAAATGCCCTTGGTCTACGTTCAGCATGTTGGCGCGCACACAGAAATTGTGTTTGATGGCGGCAGCATGGTGATGAATGCGAAAGGTGATGTGGTTGAACAGCTTGCATACTTCAAAGAAGAAATGCGGATCGTAGATATGAACGGTCCGTTTACCTCACAGGCAAATCCACCACTCACAATCAAGGAAGCGCGTATTCACGATGCCCTTGTTCTTGGTATCAAAGATTATTTCTCCAAGATGGGATTCCAGAAAGCAATTCTGGGTCTTTCCGGTGGAGTTGATTCTGCAATTGTAACTGTACTCGCGGTTGAAGCATTGGGCAAAGAAAATGTTCTGCCGGTGCTGATGCCTTCTGAATTTTCTTCGGGTCATTCCGTTGATGATTCGATTGCGTTGTGCAAGAATCTCGACTGCAAGTATGAAATCATTCCGATCAAAAAAGGGTATGACGCGACGCTTGAAATGCTGAACCCAATTTTTGGTGATGCACCTTTCAATACGGCTGAAGAAAATATCCAGGCGAGAATGCGCGCGATAATTCTGATGGGCATCGCGAACAAGAAAAACTACGTTCTGCTGAATACCACAAACAAGAGTGAAGCTGCTGTTGGTTACGGAACATTGTACGGAGATCTGTGCGGTGGAATTGCCGTGCTCGCAGATCTCTACAAAATGGAAGTGTATGATGTGTGTCGCTGGATTAACCGCAACAAAGAAATTATTCCGGAGAATATTTTAACGAAAGCTCCTTCGGCGGAATTACGGCCTGGACAGAAAGATTCTGATTCGTTGCCGGAATATCCTGTGCTCGATAAAATTCTGTTCAATTACATTGAGAAGCGCCTCGGACCGAAAGAATTGGTGGCGTTGGGATTTGATGTTGCCTTGGTGAATCGTGTGCTGAAGATGGTGAACAGCAATGAATGGAAGAGAGCGCAGATGGCGCCGGTGTTACGTGTATCACCGAAGGCGTTTGGAAGTGGAAGACGGATGCCGATTGTTGGGAAGTATCTCGGCTAGATTTACTGAGAACACGAGCAGTCGTTCATTTTTCCTTAAATAGACTGAGGGCTATTAAACCGCGGAGGCGCAAAGACGCTGAGGCACGCAAAGAAAAAAACTGTTTAACGATTTACAATCACTCTCTTCGTCGACTGCTGACCGTCGTTAGTTACAACAGCCACCAAGTAGATTCCAGAAACTTCGAGAGAGACAGGAATTGGCATTCCTGCACTGACTTGTTCTGAGAATACTATCTGGCCAGCCACATTATAGATGATGACGTTTGTAATCCCGAGCCTAGCCGAGGAGCCGCTGATCACGAGATTAAAGTCTCCGTTGTTTGGATTTGGCTCTGTCGAAATGCTACATGACAAATTTCCTTGTGGATGCACACTGGTAGATGTACAGTATGTTGTGTATTCAATGTAGTTGTTCAATCCGTATTGCCAGGTTTGATTTCCGATGTAAAAACCATTTCTGATGTAGCCACAACCAAGGCCTGGTTGATTCGGACTATTAATTACGGCGAGATAACTCGAGCCGGTCAGTCTACAATAAACTTTACCATCCGGTCCGATTTTTATTGTGCCAAAGCTCGCAGTCATTGCAGCAACAGAATCTAAAATCACCTTAGAATTAATAATCGTCGTCTGGTTTCCACTCGAAAGATCAAACTGATAGAGGTAATTGAAATCACCCGGAGTAAAATTAAAAGCCTTCCAGGTACTTCCGTACAGTTTTGAATTATCCGGCGAAAAAGACACTCCGAACTCACCCCTGCTAAAAGGAAGATTAACCGGATTCGATACAACACCGGTGAGGTTATCAAAGTCCAACAGGCACAATATGTTCGACGGGTTATTTCCTCCTACACCGTTACCGTTGAATGCCATCTTACTTCCATCCGGGGAAAATTTTATTTCACCACGAGCATTAAAACTTGAAGTGCATGCAACATGCGTTGGTCCAACAGATGTAATCACAGGTGTCAATGATATTCCAGTGGAGGTAACCAGAAATGCCAGAAAATTAGATGAGCCATACTCATGGGTCATTAACCAGATATCAATACCGTTACCGTGATTGGTCGCGCATATCTGTTCTGTTACATTCAAAGCAGATAAAATATTATGTGCGCTCGATACATTTCCTGTTCCGGCGCTCAAGGACATATCGACAACATGATATTCCAGGTCAAGCGTTCCTTGCGCCTGCACCTTCGTTGTTATGATGTAATAGATTGAATCGGAAAGTGGAGCTGGAATAATAAGAACCTGGCTCAATGTGCCGCCAGTGGCATTAATATTTCCGTTAGACATTAATGCATGAAAACGATTCCAGACTTTATCGGAGTTCGTGTAAAACAAGAGCTGACCGGTAGAATCACAAATCGAAGCGCAGCCTTCAAATCCATCATTCACTCCTGTAACCAACATGGGTTCGCAGGAATTAAAATCTAGTCCGACGTGATCACCGAATTGCCATACATTGCCATAGTTCTGTGCATTGCAAAAGCAAGTACAAAACAGCAAGGCAACAACAGCCATCAGTTGTTTCATTCAGCAATAAGTTAAATCAATGTGAACAGTTACCTGTTCACCACAACACGTTGCGTCATCTGCATTCCATCGTTCATCACAACAGTTACCATGTAGATTCCTGAAGCTTCGAGAGAGATCGGAGTTGCTACTCCTCCACTCACCTGTTCTGAGAATACAATTTGGCCTGCTCCGTTATAGATGAATACGTTTGCAGTTTCACTTCCACCAATGAGGATGTTGAAGTCTCCGTTGTTCGGGTTCGGATACATGCTGAAGTCAACAACAGTGATAGGTGTTTCGATTCCGAGACACGGATCAACAAGCAGACTGTCTGTTACTGTTCCGCTGCAACCGTTTGTATCGGTGAACATGTATGTGATTCCGAAAGTTCCCACACCTGCGATCATCGGATCGAATGTGTTACCGGAAACTGCAGGACCGGTCCATGTTCCGCCAGCAGGAGATTCTCCGCTCAGCATTACAGATCCCATGTTCAGACAAGCTGTGTCGAGTACAAGTGACAACGTTACGTTTGGTGGCGTGTTCAACACAAGTGTGATTGAGTCTGATGTAGAACATCCTCCAGGCATTGTTGCAGTAACGAAGTAAGTGCCGGATGTTGTTGCAACATTAGTCTGACCTGTGCTGAAATCATTCCAGAGATAAGTTGCTCCTGGATTCATTGCATCAAGTATTACAGATGCAGCACACAGTGTGTCGTCTGTTCCAAGTGCAACAACCGGCTGTGTGTTGATCGTGAGAACAACTGTATCAGACGAAGTACATCCTGAAGCATTTGTTACATCAACCATATACGTTCCTGATGCAGTTGTGCTGATCGTCTGCGATGTTGCAGTTGTGCTCCACAGGTAAGTTGCACCTGCGTTGCCAGCATCGAGAATGATTGATCCGCACTGTGTTGAATCAGGACCGAGGTTAACAACCGGCAATGTGTTTACAGTAATTGTAACACTTGCAGTATTCGTACAACCGTTCAGATCAGTTCCTGTAACCGTGTATGTGTTGGTTGCAAGCGCATTGAATGGAACACCATCTAGGATGCCACCTGTCCACAGATATGTTGCAGCACCGTTACCATTCAGTGTAACCATTGTGTTCTCACACACGATGTAAGCAGGGAATCCAGAAGTTGACACTACCGGCAATGCGTTAACCGCAACTGTGATTGTATCCATATCTGTGCAACCGTTCGAAGCAGTTCCGACAACTGTGTACGTTAAGGTACTTAGCGGTGAGAATGCAACACCGTTGTTGACACCTGCAGACCATGCATACGTTGCAGCACCACTACCTGTGAGGGTCACTGATGATCCATCGCAGATTGTAGTTGCAGTAGCATTCGCCACAACGGTTGGAAGTGCATTGATTGTAACGTTCACTCCTGTTGCAGAAGAATCTCCGCAGCCGGAAGCGTTAGTCACCCAAACGTTGTACACACCTGCTGTTGTTGCAGTATACGTTGAAGCAGTTTCACCTGCAAGCGGTGATCCGTTCATGAACCACTGGAACATTGAACCGGCAGATGAAGTAAGCATTGTGTTTCCACCGGCACAGAAAGAACTGTTACCAACGATAGAAACAACCGGAGCCGCATTTACAGTTACTGCCTGCGTTGTAGTGTCTGAACATCCCGCACCGCTGGTTCCGATTACAGTGTATGTTGTTGTAGCTGTTGCGCTGAACGCCACGTTATCTACCACACTGTGCGACCAAACATACGTTGCTGCGCCAGAACCGCTGAGTGTGATCATTGTATTTTCACACACCGTATCGTTTGGTGTAGCGGATGTCCCAACCACCGGAAGTGCATTCACCGTAATAATCACTGTAGTTGAATCCATACAGCCGTTGCCGTCTGTTCCAACTACCTGCACCGTGTCGGTCATCACTGGCGTGAATGGGTTGCCATCGATGATTCCATCCGACCATGTGTAGGTAATTGCTCCTGCTCCATCGAGTGTAAGCTGCGTTCCTGCACAAATAGTAATTCCAGGAGAAGCAACATAACTTACCGTTGGAGAAGTTGTAACGTTGATCGTAGTTGATGCTGTGTTCACACAACCATTCGCGTCGGTACCAGTAACCGTATAAGAGTTTGTAGTTACTGCAGTGAATGGAACGTTATCTGTTACACCACCTGTCCACACGTATGATGTTGCGCCTGTTCCGCTCAATGTTACCATTGTGCCTGAGCAAACATTTGGTGCTGGCGAAACGTTCGCTCCAACAACAGGAAGAGGATTCACCGTAACCGTTGTAACAGCTGAAGCGGTACATCCGTTTGCACCGGTTCCCGTTACAGTATACGTTGCAGTTGCAACCGGTGTGAATGCCACTCCGTCTGTAACACCGCTGCTCCATGCATATGAAACCGCTCCTGTACCATTAAGTGTAACCGCACTTCCAGCGCACACTGTCGTAGCAGGACTTGCAGTTGAAGAAACTACCGGAACTGGATTAACAGTTATCGTTGTTGTAGCAGTGTTGAAACATCCGTTTCCGTCGGTTCCGGTAACTGTGTAAGTCTGGGTAGAGACTGGTGTAAATGCAACTCCGTTCGTTACTCCACCTGTCCACGAATAGAACATTGCTCCTGTTCCATTCAACGTTACAGCAGTTCCTGCACAAACTGTTGTTGCAGGTGATGCAGTTGAAGAAACTGTTGGCACTGGATTCACAACAACTGTGATTGTATTGGTGTTCGTACATCCTGTAAATCCTGTTCCGGTTACCGTGTAAGTTGCAGTGGCAACAGGGACAAACGAAACGCCGTCTGTTACTCCGCCTGTCCACGTATAACTAATACCACCAATTCCATTCAGGGTAACAGAGTTACCTGCGCAAACAGGTCCTGCAGGAGATTGAACGCTATTGATGTTCGGCGCAGGATCAACTGTGATGGTGATTGTGGCTGTATTCGTACAACCACTTCCGCTTGTACCTGTTACGGTATAAGTAGTTGTTGCAGTTGCAGAGAACGGCACTCCATCGGTAACTCCACCTGTCCACGAATAAGAAGCGCCGCCAAATCCATTCAGCGTAACCATCGTACCTGAACAAACAGTCGTAGCAGGTGAAGCACTTGCGGTGATTGTAGGCTGTGGATTTACGGTGATTGTAGTTGTTGCAGTGTTGGTGCATCCGTTAACATCAGTTCCGGTTACTGTGTAAGTGGTTGTAGCCGTAGCGCTGAATGGAACACCATTCGTTACGCCACCGGTCCATGAATAGGAAGTTCCACCAGTACCGCTCAACGTAACCATATCTCCGGTACAAACGGTGTTTGAAGGAGAAGCAGTAGAGCTGATCGTTGGCATTGGATTTACGGTGATCGCAATTGTAGCAGTGTTGCTGCAGCCAATTCCATCTGTTCCCGTAACTGTGTAAGTAGTTGTGCTAACCGCAGCAAACGGAACTCCGTTTGTCACTCCACCAGTCCACGTGTACGTAACCGCACCACTTCCAGAAAGTGTAACCATTGTTCCGGTACACACTGAAGTTGCAGGTGAAGCACTTGCACTAACTGTAGGCGCAGGATTCACGGTAACAGTTTGCGTTGATGTGCCGGTACATCCGTTAACATCCGTGCCTGTAACTGTATAAGTCGTTGTTGTCACAGCAGCGAACGGAACCCCATCGGTTACTCCGCCTGTCCACACGTAGCTTGTAGCGCCGCTGCCTGAAAGTGTAACCATTGTACCCGAACAAACTGCACCTGAAGGCGACGCAGAAGAAGAAACTGTTGGCAGTGGATTCACAGTAACTGTAATGGTTGAAGTATTCGTACAACCAGACGCATCTGTTCCTGTTACCACGTAAGAGCTTGTAGCAGGAGGAACGAACGCAACACCATCAGTTACTCCGCTGCTCCATGCATATGAAGTTGCACCAGTTCCGTTCAGTGTAACGCTGCTACCTGTACAGATATTTGTTCCAGGTGTTGCAGTTGCGCCAACTGTTGGCAATGGATTTACGGTTACAAGAATAGTTGCGGTGTTTGTACAGCCGCTTCCATCTGTTCCGGTCACTGTATAAGTTGCTGTTGCAGGTGGTGTGAATGAAACTCCATCAGTAACGCCGCCGCTCCATGCGTAAGAAGAAGCACCTGTTCCGTTCAGTGTTACAGGTGAACCTGTACATACAGTTGAAGAAGGTGTTGCTGATGTTCCAACTGTTGGAGCAGGATTTACTGTTACTGTTACAGTAGCAGTGTTGGTACATCCACCAGCATCAGTTCCCGTTACAGTGTAAGTTGCCGTAGAAGGTGGAGTGAATGCAACTCCATCTGTTACTCCCCCTGTCCAAACATAACTTGTAGCACCGGTTCCGTTAAGAGTAACAGGAGTTCCGCTGCACACCGTTGTAGCAGGCAATGCTGTGAAAGAAACTGTTGGTGTTGGATTTACTGTTACTGTAACCGTTGCCGAATTCGTGCAACCATTTACATCTGTTCCGGTAACGGTATATGTGTTTGTAATTGCCGGAGTGAAAGGAACTCCGTCGGTAACTCCACCAGTCCAGATATAACTTGCAGCGTTTGTTCCGCTCAGCGTTACGCTTGATCCTGTACAGATTGTAGTTCCGGGTGATGCAACTGTTCCCACTGCAGGCAATGGATTCACAGTTACAGTAATTGTGTTGGTATTTGTACAGCCGCTACCATCTGTTCCGGTAACTGTATATGCAATTGTTGATACAGGAGTGAATGGAACACCATCGGTTACTCCACCTGTCCATGAATATGAAGTTGCACCTGATCCACTTAATGTTACACTTGACCCGGCACAAACTGCAGATGCAGGACTTGCAGAAGCATTAACAACAGGAATAGGATTAACTACAACATTTGCTACGTCAGTGCCAGTACATCCGTTGCCATCTGTTCCGGTTACAGTATAAGAACCGGAAGATGGTGGTGTGAATGCAAATCCATCCGTAATTCCACCAGACCACACATAAGAAGTTGCGCCTGATCCGGAAAGTGTAACTGAAAATCCGAAACATACCGTAAGTGATGGTGCTGCAGAGAAAGAAACAACCGGTGAAGGATTTTCTATCACAGTAATTCCCGTTGCAGCAGAATCTGAACAACCTGCTGCTGATGCAACCATTACGTTGTAAACTCCAGGAGCATTTGCTGCGATCGTTATTGAAGTTTCACCGAGCACCTGCACACCGTTGAGATACCACTGGTATGTTGCACCGGCACTTGAAGTAAGAACAGTTGATCCGCCCTGACAATATGAAGAGGCACCGCTGATGCTAACGACTGGACGTGGATTGACAGTGATGGTGATCGTTTCAGTAGATGTACATCCGACTCCGTCGGTGCCTGTTACTGTGTAAGTTGTTGTAGTTGCAGGTGAAACAATTACCATCGTGCCGCTGAGTGAGCCAGGCATCCATGTGTAAGTTAATGCTCCTGATCCTGTCAGTTGTGAGAATGATCCTTCACAAATTGTTGATGCGCTTGCAGAAACGCCAACAACCGGAGCAGGATTTACGTTCACCGTTGTCATGTCTGTTCCAGTGCAACCATTCACATCAGTTCCGGTAACAGTGTATGTTGTTGTAGAAACAGGTGCATCCATCACGCTGGCTCCGGAAAGCGATCCCGGCATCCATAAATAAGTTGATGCTCCGCTTCCTGTGAGAGTGGTGAGATCGCCTTCGCAAATTGTTGAAGGCAGTGAAGATGCAGTTACTGTTGGTAGCGGATTAACTGTAACAGTAACAGTGGGCTGTACTGAACATCCGTTGACATCGGTTGCAATAACCGTGTAGGTTGTCGTTGCCGCCGGTGAAACTGAAACAGGAGAACCCACGAGGAATCCTGGGAACCAGGCATAAGTACTTGCTCCACTTGCTGAAAGTGATGATGCGTCACCAGCACAGATTGAAGCTGGCGCAGCACTTACAACCACAACCGGTAGAGGATTTACAGTTACCGTTACAGTAGCCGTAGCAGTACATCCGCTTCCGTCATCTCCAGTTACGGTGTATGTAGTTGTTGTTGCCGGAAAGTCGTTTACTGATGCACCGGAAAGTGAACCGGGCATCCATGTGTATGTAACAGCACCAGAGCCATCGAGTGTAACCATATCACCCGCGCAGATTACAGCCGGAGTTGCGTTTGCCGAAACCGATGGTGCAGGATTTACAGTAATCGTAATCATGTCCGTAGCAGTACATCCGCTTCCGTCAGTTCCGGTAACTGTGTACGTTGTAGTTGACATTGGATTCACAACCTGCGGATTCGAAGTCAGTGCGCCTGGATTCCAAACGTAAGTTGTCGCACCAGATCCCGTAAGCGTAACAGGTGCGCCTGCGCAAACTGTCATGAAGTCGGCAGAAGCGGTAACTGTTGGACCTGGACTCACAGTAACAGTAACAGTTTCTGAATTGTCACATCCGTTAACATCTGTACCTATAACAGTGTATGTAGTTGTAGCAACGGGAGAATCGTTTACAGAACTTCCCGAGATAAACATTGGCTGCCATAAATATGTGCTGGCTCCTGAAGCAGCAAGTGTAGTGCTACCACCTAGACAAACGTTTGATGGCGTTGCAGAAACTACTATTGTTGGAAGTGGATTTACAGTAACAGTCACAGTTTCCGACGCGGTACATCCATCGATAGAAGTTCCGATCACGGTGTAGGTTGTAGTTGCAGCAGGATTCGCATCTGGATTGTTGATTATTGTGGAAGACAATCCTGTTCCGGGTGACCACGTATAGGTATTCGCTCCGCTTACAACAACGTTCACGGGTGCTCCACCGAAACACAATTCAGGTGCAGCCGGAAGAAATGAAAGGACCGGACCAGGGTAAACTGTCGCAGCTTGTTCCGTTGAAGTTGCGGACAAACCACTCACTGTACATGTAACAACGCACACATAGTACATGGTTGAAGACAATACTGCAGTTGTGTAAGTATCAGAAGTTGCACCAACAATGTTTGTATACGGACCGCCGCTGACAGTTGATTCCTGCCACTGGTAGGTAAAAGCTGTTCCGGTGGAATGTCCTGTTAATTCAAGATCAAAACTATTTCCAGGACACTGTGATGCAGGAGAAGTAGTAATCGCAGTTCCACCTACAGGAGTTCCGGAGCACGTTGCAAGAATTCCATCGAATTCGTCAGCACCGATATCAGGAGCAAGAGCACCGCCGTTTACAGATCCAACAGGACCCGGACGTGCATCTGTATCCCAATCCACGAGAATTGTTCCGATCACAGTTCCGCCGCTTTCCAGAAGCGAAACTGTTGCTGCAGGGATGTGAAGGAAGTCAGGATCGTTACCATTAACGCTTGAGAAAACCGGATTTTCAGAAAGCGAATTTGCATCGCGGGCAGCAACACGCGCCTGGAAAGCAGCGAGCGTCTGATCGGAATTTGTTCCGTCGAAGAAAATGAGATTGGATGCGGAAGGTGTACCAGCGTAATATGAGTTGTTGTTGGATGCGGCATTGTAAGTTGCCAGTGAAGTTGTGGTTCGCGTATACGCCACAGCCAATCCTGTACCGGTTGTAGTTGATAAGTTGACGAAAAGGTTGTTGCGTTGGGTATAATTTGTTGTTGAAGCAACGCGTATACAAGACGCGCCGGAAT
>CAYUTR010000017.1:0-29316 GCA_964447465.1 uncultured Chryseobacterium sp. | reverse complement strand
CGCGATTGGATCACAGACATGGAACACGATGCGAACAAACATCACATCACACAGATTTTCATTGAGACGCCTTTCAGAAATCTGTCTTTGTTCGAAGCGTTGATGAAATCACTTCATCCTGAAACTTCGTTGTGCATTGCGAGTGATCTTACGATGCCTGGAGAAAATGCAATTACGAAAATGGTTCGTGAATGGAAGAAAGAACCTGCTCCTCAATTGCATAAAGTTCCGGCGGTGTTTTTAATCGGAAGTTAACGACGCAAAATAAATTCAACCCCTTCAGGATTGTGTTTGCCAACCAAATATTCTTCTACTGAAATTCGACCCCTTCAGGGTCGTTCGAAAAAAGAAGCCTGAAGGGCTTCAATTACAGTAGAAGAATATTCGTGAAGATTTGGAACAACCCTGGAGGGGTTGAATTTTCATTTGGAGACGGAGATCATTTCAGCAGCTTCACCCCCGCCGCATACAACTCATCAAATCGCACTTCAAGAATTTTGTGCGTGCCGCGAATTTTATCGACGACCGCTTTCGCCCAATGGAGATAATCCATCCTGCGTTGGATGTCCCAGTTACCCGGTGGGGCGTAAAGAATATCATACACATTGCAGATCTTATCGCACAAGCGAAGCAGTTTTCCTTCTTCTGAAAGTGTGTGTACTTCGTGCAACTGAATTCTTTTACGTTCTTCTTTTGAAAGCGTTTTATCGTCCGTGAGTTCGTCAACCAGTTTCGCCACGTGCGTGCCAAACATGTGTTTGATTTCCGCAGAAGTTACATTGGTATCTTCCACTACATCGTGAAGAACTGCGGCGATGAGAACATCATAGTGTGGCTGATCAACATTCGTCACTACAAGGTTCATCACTTCCAATGGGTGATTGATGTACGGAGTTTTTCCGTCTTTGCGGTATTGTCCCGAATGACATTGCGCTGCGAACACTATGGCTTTCGAAAGCTGCTTCATCCGTTAATCACGACCTCCTTAATTATATCGCCACCGCATTCAGCATTGAGCTGTGCAGCAATTTCCGTGCGACGGTAGGACAATTCCTGCTTCACGGCTGCAGATGTCATAGTAACATACAGCACGCCATCGCGCATCTTAACTTCTTTGGTGTATTTCGTGATCACCGGACCCATCACTTTGTCCCACGCATTTACAACGCTGGTTTCGTTTAAACGCGTATCCAAACGATAGACGCGAAGCATTTCTGCCATCGCTTCTTTCAGTGTGTATTCATTTCCCTTCTTCGCCGGCATCACGAAAATCTGTTAGCGCACCATGAGAGGTTGCGCGATGTGATAATTATTAGTGGTCAGCACAATTTGGTAAGCTCCTGCTGCAACTCCTTCACTGTTGAGGAAGTAATTCTTTTCTCCCTGTGCAAATGTTCCTTCGTGAATCACCATGATCTCACGACCGGTCATATCCATCAGAACGAGGCGACCTTCATCCTGCGTTGGCATATTCAAAGGAACGCATGTTAGTCCGTGTGATGGATTTGGGAATGCGGGCTGGAATTCTGCGTTTGCATTATTCACTACCGACTGAATTCCGAGCACTTCAAAAGTGAAGTAAGCCGCTGGAGCCGGCATTGGGCGCACCTGCGATTTTCCTGAAACAGATGTTGCACCAATATAATAGTATACGTGCGTTCCGACAGGCTGAGCAGGAATGAATCCTGTCCATGTATTCAATGCAACGTTCGTCAATGTCATTGGAACCGACTGATATGGCTGTGATGTGTCGGTGGTCCAATATAATGTAGCTATTGCAATGCCTGAACGGTGTTGAATACGCGCATCAACCTGGTACGGCGTAACAGTATTGGTTGTGTTCGGCAATCCGAAGTGTGAAATCAACAATGGATCGTTTGTTGCGACGCTGTGCGTTATGCAATGCAGCGAGCCGCTCGCAGAAATTGTAGTGTTCGAATTGATTCCGACAACATTGTATCCCGGGCATGCTTCACGCCAAATACGCAATGCTGTTGTATCATATTGCGTGTAGTACTGCGGAACAATAATCGTCTTATTGATAATCGTAGAATTAGTATACGTCAGGTAATCGCCTCCCTGGTCCGGATAATCACCTGAGAATTGTTCTGGTGGCATTGGAATACGGATCACACGATATGGCGTACCATTCGGCGTCATGAAATTTGACAATACATACTGCAAGTTTGCTTCGATCTGTGGACCATCAGACACGCCAGCTGGATATTGTCCAACGAGCAACGTCTGCTCATCCAATAACTTCATGTGCATATCAATGTGGTGAATTCCATCGTACGGTAATGTTTCCATTTTCACATACTGATTGATTCCCATGAAGTGGTACATAATCGAATCTATCTCCGCTACAGTATGATTCGGATTTTCATCAACCCCAAGCTCTGAAGAAAAAGCAGTGCCCAATCCGTCGGACATAAAATTTCCGCCAGTATGGATGAGATCGTTAGGAGGAACTGTAGTTGTATAAATAGGAAGTCCGAATGTAGCCGCCACACGGTTTGGAATAGTATCATCCTTCGGACGCGGACGATTATAGATCCAATCTACCAGCACAAGTGAATCAACATCGTTCGTATAACAACTGTTCTGCCCATAGTCACGGATCCAGACGCTATTATAAGGAACGATCATATAGTGAACGTTAGTAAGCGGAATGCTGTTCGCAATGAGACTGTTTTTTACTGTATTTGAATCGCTGCAGACAATATATACCTGGCATTCAACCTGTGCCGCAAGGATAATCTGGCGAAGAACGGACTGATAAGATGTCCACGTAATCGTGATTGCCTGAATTTCTTCCCATTGTGCGGCTGTCCTTATAGGAGAAGCCGGAGGTGTCGTAATTCCGTATGGTTGGATATCATTAAGATATCCTGGCATCAGCGCCGGTTCGCCGGGAGCCATTCCTGCCGGAAGGTCCTGAACCTGTGAAAACGCGTGAACCGTTAATAATGAAGCTAAAAGGAGGAAAATTCGTCTCATTTAAGTGATTTTGAACACGTAAGACCTGTTGAAAATTGACCCGAAAAAGGTAAGCAAAAATCCGGCGCGTACTATTTACGTATGTATCTTTATTAACGCAAACCGTTATTCATAGTGCAAACACTGTCCATCTTTGCTAATTCACAGAATTTAAGTACTTTAGCAAAAGGCAAATTAAACATAGGTATGAAAAAAGTTTTACTGACTATCCTGTCTTTTGGGCTTGCTGCGTCTTCAATGTACGCTCAAACACCAACACAATCGCAGAACGTTTCTCGCGCTGATTCCTTAGCTGGTTTCAACTCAGACAGTGTTCGCGCAGTAGCCGTTCAGGCGGGCATTGCAGACTGGGAAACCCAGATCTACGTGCACAATTGTGAAGAACGTTACCTGAACAACAAGTTCGGTACGGGACGCATCGGAGCACCGCCACCAAGTGTTCAAATGACACCCTGTACGAACATGGGATTTGAAACAGGTGACTTCACCGGTTGGACTGGCTTCATTGGAGACAATACGGTTAGCTCCCTTGGACCACTTACGAGCATTCAGCCCGGAATTTTCAACGGTACGCTTAATCCACCAGAGTCAGATATGTCTGCTCGTCATTCTATCATGAACGCTGCTGGCGGAAATGATATTTGCGGCGGATTCTCTGTATGTCCTCCGGGATTCGGAACATACGTATGCCGTCTTGGTAATACGTATGCACAGTATCAGGGTGAAGGCATCGAGCAGACATTCGTTGTTGATCCTGCAAACACTCAGTTCTCTTATCGCTACGCAGTTGTATTATACGACGGAACTCACCCGGCAGCAGAGCAACCTTATTTCTCAATTTCAGTTTTGGATTCAGTTGGTAACCCTGTTAACGCATGCGCACAATACTACGTTGCAGCAGGTATTAATAACGTTGGATTCACCAGCTGCGGCAACCAGACCTTCTATCGTCCATGGACGACCGTATCATTTGACTTATCAGCATTCGTAAACCAGAGTATCACTGTTCGCTTTATGGCTGCAGGTTGTATCTGGGGTGGTCACTACGCGATGGCATATGTTGACGCATCTTGTTCAAGCATTGCAGATGCAGTAACTGCAACATTCTGCCCTGGTTCACCGGGAGCATTCCTTGTAGGTCCTCCAGGATTCGGTGACTACCAGTGGTACTACCCGAACGGAGCACCAATCATCGGTGCAACAAACGATTCTCTTTTCGTTCCTAGCGCAAACGCTGGTGATACGTTCTCAGTTATCATGCACGCAATTGCAGATACTTCATGCGTAACAGAACTGAATGTTGTAGTTAACATTACGTTGCTGGATGTGCAGATATCAGGTGTAGATCCATTATGTTATGGCCAGAGTAACGGTAGTGCCCTTCAGACCTGTGCGAATTGTATACCTCCTGAAACCTATACGTGGAATACAATACCACCTCAGGTTGGACCTACTGCCACTGGATTACCCGCAGGCACGTATGAAGTCATGACGGTTGATTCTATTGGATGTCGGGACACGTCCTTCATTACGTTGATCGATCCGCCTCTGTTAGATACGGCCGCCATAACTACGCAGTTCTGCGTTGGTGACCTTGCAATTACTCTTTTCGGAATTCCAGGAATGCCAAGTTACCAGTGGTTCGATGGAGCTAATATAATTCCGGGAGCAAACGGTCAGAGTTACGTTGTTGCGAATCCGCAGCTTGGTGACATTTACTATTGCGAGTATGGAACTTCACCTTGTCCTACTACAGATTCTATCATCATCACGTACGTGCCGCCTCTGAACCTGTTCAGTCCGGATACGCTGTGTAACATCTTCACGCCGAATGGTGATGGTAAAAATGACTTCTTCTATCCATACTTCGACTTCACTGTTGCTTACCAGACGGGATTAAATTCACAGCCTGCTTACGACTTCTCTCTGCTTTACGTGGGAACGTTTGAGATGTGGATCTACAACCGTTGGGGACAAGAGATTTTCTACACCAACGATTACAACTACGGTTGGGATGGACAGATTGACAAAAAAGACGGAGACACAGGCGTGTATTACTTCATCGCTAAGTTCACTTCCCGTTGTCACGAAGACATGGAGCCGATTACGAATACAGGCTTCCTGCATCTGCAGCGATAAGAATTCAGCCCATAAAGTAAAGAGCCTCGGTAAGAAAAACCGAGGCTCTTTTTTTATGGGCATTCTGAGATTCCGGGATTCTGAGATTTTGGGCTGTGTCATCTGCGTGCATGCATTCGGGGTTACTTCGGATCATAAACCCAGTAAAATATATTTTAGTCTTGTCTAAAATTAATTTTACCTTTGGCCAAAATCCCAAGGATGCCAACCCATTCCGAAGAAAATTATCTCAAGGCCATCTGGAAGCTCCACGAATCGGGAACTCCAAGTGTAAGCACGAACAGCATTGCCGCTGAAGTGAAGACACGGGCAGCGTCGGTAACCGACATGCTGAAGAAGCTGGCCGACAAGAAGCTCATTCAATACCAGAAATACCAGGGCGTGAAGCTCACTGCGGAAGGACGTCGCGTGGCATTGAACATTGTACGCAAACATCGCTTGTGGGAAGTGTTCCTTGTAGAGAAGCTCGATTATCGCTGGGATGAAGTTCATGAAATTGCAGAGCAGCTCGAACATATCTTCTCAGAAAATCTTACAGACCGCCTGGATAAGTTTCTTGGATTTCCAAAGTTCGATCCGCATGGCGATCCGATTCCTGACAAAAGCGGTAAGCTCACTGAAGTTGCGAGCGTTTCACTTTCATTGGTGAAAGCGGGCCAACAAGTGATAATGACAGGAGTTTCAGAACACTCCACAGTATTTCTCCGTTATCTGGATGAGCATGCTATAGGTCTTGGTTCAGAAATTTCGGTGGAGCAGGTTATCGCATTTGATCAATCGCTGAAAATAAAAGTGAATGGTAAATCGGCCATCACCATCAGTCAGCATGCAGCGAAAAACATTTTAGTGAAACCCCGTCCGTCCGGAGTGTCATCCGCGCGGGCCGTGAAAAAGAAATAGAGGCCGAATGCGTAACACGTCGATGCAGGAAATAAACAGAACTGTTCCAACCGGGAAACACAAAACCGGATGGAAGAGGATTCTTGCGTTTATGGGGCCCGCCTACCTCGTAAGTATCGGGTATATGGATCCCGGCAACTGGGCGACGGATATTGCAGGAGGAAGTCACTTCGGCTATGCGCTGATCTGGGTGCTCGTGATGTCGAACATCATTGCATTGTTATTGCAGAGTCTGAGTGCGCGATTAGGAATTGTTGCCGGACTTGATCTTGCGCAGGCTTCGCGATTGCATTACCCGAAAGGCGTGAATTTCGTTTTGTGGTTTCTTGCGGAGATAGCTATTGCCGCAACCGATCTCGCCGAAGTAATTGGTATGGCAATCGGATTGCAATTATTAACCGGCTTACCACTTCTGGCCGGCGTGGCCATTACCGTTCTTGATACTTTCCTACTGCTTTGGCTGCAGAAATTCGGTATACGCAAAATAGAAATGTTCATCATACTCCTGATCAGCATCATCGGTTTGTCGTTCCTGGCTGAATTAATTTTTGCGAATCCTGACATGCGCGCTATTGCAGAAGGAATTATTCCGAGTATTCCGAGTACTGATGCATTGTATATCGCGATCGGAATTATCGGTGCAACGGTAATGCCGCACAACCTATATCTCCACTCGTCACTCGTTCAATCGCGGCAGATCGAGCGAACGGAAGGCGGAATAAGGCGAGCCATAAAATACAATACGATTGATTCGGCAGTAGCACTCAACCTTGCGTTGTTTGTGAATGCAGCAATCTTAATTCTTGCTGCAGCATCATTCTCACAAAATCACAAGGAAGTCGACAGCATCCAGGAAGCGCATGCCTTGTTGGGTGATGTGCTTGGTTATACCGTCGCGCCTGTTTTATTTGCGATTGCATTGATTGCAGCAGGACAAAGTTCCACGCTCACAGGAACACTCAGCGGACAAATCGTAATGGAAGGTTACCTGAACATACGATTGCAACCGTGGTTACGAAGATTGATTACGCGACTCATAGCAATCATTCCTGCGGTGATCGTCATTCTCATCGCGGGCGAAAGAAAAACAGAAGCACTGCTCATTCTCAGTCAGGTGATATTGAGTTTACAGTTGGGCTTTGCAATTATTCCGCTCATTCACTTCGTGGGCGATAAAACGCTGATGGGAAAATTCCGTGCAGGCCCGTGGTTAATTTATCCGGCGTGGCTTAGCGCAATTATCATTGTTGGATTGAACATCAAACTCGTAATTGCAACCATCACAGAATGGGTGAATACTTCTGATTCTCCAATGATGATCATGTTCATCACCATTCCGATCTGCATTTTCACAGCTGGACTTCTGTTGTACGTCACCTTCGCGCCTTTCTTCCGGCGGTTCCGCAACAAGCGATCACAACTGCACGGTGCTCCTGCTGAACTTGAATTAAAAACAGACAAAACGTACAGCAGAATTGCAGTGTGCGTCGACTTCTCTCCGACTGACTCCGATGCAATTTCAGCAGCACTTCAGCAAGGTGGAAAATCGGCTACGTATGTTCTGATTCACATTACTGAAACTGCAATCGCGCGCGTTCTCGAAGAAGAAACCGACGATCAGGAAACGGAATACGATCACGAAGCGTTGAAGCTTTATGTTGCACGGCTCACCAAAGAAGGATACACCAGTGAATCGGCATTAGGATTCGGCAACCCCAAAATTGCGATTCCGAAATTTGTGGAAGACTACAAATGCGATCTCGTGGTAATGGGTGCGCATGGTCACCAGATGATTAAGGATATTTTCTTCGGTGCTACGATCAATAGTGTGAGGCATAGTATTAAGGTGCCTGTGTTGGTCGTTCGCAAGCAATAATGTGCCGATATGCCGATGTGCCAGTGTGTCGATTGAATTGGACAATGTAATTGGCATACTGGCATATCGGCACATCGATTAACTTTGCCTGAATGAGCAGCATAACTTCTCTTCCCCGCTGGGCCTACACTTTCATCCCGAATAAGGATGTAAAAGCAACGCCCATCATTCTGTCTGCCAACGTAATTATCTGGGTGATCATGATCATTACTGGAGTTAGTCCAATGCTTCCAGGAACGGAAGATGCGCTAAAGTGGGGCGCTACCAGTACCGATTACGTTACCGGTGGAGAGTACTGGCGTTTGTTCACAAGCAACTATGTACACTACGGCATCATTCACCTTGCAGTGAATATGCTTTCGCTGAATAATATCGGACGCATGCTGGAGCAGTTCATCGGCTCATGGCGATTCGCACTGCTCTATACGTTCACCGGCATCTGCGGTAGTGCTGTGAGTATCTGGTGGAATCCGTATGGTGTTGGCGCTGGAGCGTCGGGTGCAATTCTCGGAATAGTTGGTGTGCTTCTCGCGATTCTCACGACGAATCTGATTGAGAAAACCGTGCGTATGAAAATGCTGCGCTCGATGGCGATCTCAGCGGGATTGATGATTCTTATAGGTCTTCAGGCCAACATTGACAATGCAGCGCATCTCGGTGGATTGGGTGCAGGAATGATCGGTGGTTATTTCATTTTCCCGGAACTCAAGGCGCATTATTACCAGCGGAAGAAACAGTTTATTGGATTGATAGCCTCGCTGCTGCTGATTGCAGGAGCGACGGGTTGGTTTGTGATGAACGCAAAATCCTCACCTATCAGAACACCTAACCAGATAATGGAGGATTTTGGTCAGCGGGAATTCGTTGCGCTGTCAAACTTTGAATCCGGCAAGTTTAAGACCGCAGAAGAAATCGACAAGAACCTGATTGAACTTTATAAATATGGAAATCGTCAATTGGATACCATCGGCGAACTGATCGCGAATCCTGATGTCGTCCCTTACTTTCAAAGAGTTCGTGTATACATGAATGCACAGATTGATTATTTCGAAGCGGTGAAGAAGGTTGCCTCGGGCGATTCATCGTACGTTGATGATGCGGCTTTGCTCAGGGAAAAAGCAGAGAAAGCAGGGCAATCGATGATCGAAGGGTAAGCTTTGTCGCAAAAGAAAGCAGTAACTTATTGAGCTTTCAGGGTTATACCGTTAATTGCGGATTCACTTTTCATTTCTTTAACAACGCCACCTACAGGCCATTTTGTCGTCTGTAGTGTGATAATATTTAAATTACATCTCCGTTACTGCCTTAGCCCTGCCCCATGCTGCTGAAAAAACTGCTTTCCTGTATCTCGTTGTGCTTTCTGTTGAGCACCTCCCTGTTTTCGCAGGACCTCGATTATTTTTATCCCTGGTGGGATGGTCGCGAGATCACCACCGATTACAATTCCTGTATGCAGGGCGTGAAAGATTCGCTGGGTAATTGGGTAATCGAACCGAAGTATGACATTATCGAGGACCACTACGATCGCTACATGGTTTATGCCGGTGGAAAGATGGGGCTGCTCGACTACAATGGAAAAGAAATGGTTCCATTGGTCTATGATGATCTGTCACCTGTAGACAATTGGTATTATGGAACAACGTTGCCTGCGTATTACAAGGTTACGATTGGAGACTATGAAGGAATAATTGACAGCGTGAATCACATTATCGTACCGATACGCTACACATACATCCGTTCGTACAATGACTCGACGTTCACGTGCAGGTTGAGCAAAAGGACATACGACTTCTACAATATAAACGGAACCTGTTTTCACGTGCCGTGGAAATCAAAGACCTTTCCGGTTCACGAGGCGCGGCACGCCGTAAGTATGAGCAAGAAAAACATTTTCGGAAGGAAATACGGATTGCTGGATGATTCAGGAAATGTGATTTTCAAACGGAAGTACGACGTGATCGATGGTTTTGATAACACAGGCACTTTGCGCATAGAGAAAGATTCCAAATACGGTTTCTGTTCGCTCGCAGGAAAAGAAATATGGCCGATGACTTTCACTTATGGTCGCTATGGATGGTATGTCGGAAGTCTTTATAGCATAGTCGCACAAAACGGAATTGGTCCAGCCTTTTCCAATGGTCACTGGGGTTTGATTAGTATTACAGGCGATACACTTCTTCCATTTCAATACGATGAAATACTTCCTTTACGATATAGCGGAGGGAATAGTCTCTGGAAAGTACTGGTTGATTCGCTGATCGGAGTTTATGATCCGAAGAATGGTTGGGTACTGCGACCGGAGAGTACAGAGTTGATCACCATTGAAACTTATTTCACCTCAGATTCAACAGCAGTTGCTTTGCTGGTTGCACAACAGAACGGAAAGTGGGGTGCGCTCACTACGGCAGGTCAGCTTGTTGTTCCATTCACGAACGAACAGATGTTGCGTCTCGACGAAGATCGTTACATATTCATGAAAGGTGATTCATTGTTTTACCTTGGTCCAAGAGGATTCTGGGAACGAAGTGCATTAGTGGAGGAGGTAACCGGTAAACCATCCTCGTATTGGTTTGATGATTTTTATTTTGAATATGAATTGGTAGAGAACAGGGTTGTGCCCGATTCAAAAGCTTTCAGCGTTTACTACGGAAAAAATGGTGTCCGCGCATTTTACAATCCTTCTTTGGTTCTTGATACCGTGAAATCAGGTGATACACTTTACAGTTTATCAACCGGAAAAACGTACGGAATGCGGGTGCCCGACTCCATCATTGTCTCCGCACAATTCTATGTTATCCCGATCACCAAATCCGAACTGCACACTCCACAGTTTGATATTTTTGCAACTGCAGCTCTGTCGGATACCGATTCCTCCCGGAGCTACAACACTTATCTTGTTACACGATACGGCAAGCAACCAGAATTGGCACACATTCGTGAAAAAGTAATCCAGGATCAAGGATACGATTACCTCATCACCAGTGAACGCGATTTGTTGAAAACCGATGGAACGGTTGTATATTCTAACGATAGTGTTTGGGAAATCAATGATTCGTATCACGGCAACGACGGGAGTCTGTACTTTACGGTGACAAAAAACGGTAATCTAAAAACTGCAATTGATACATCCGGACGTCAACTCCTGCCCCATAGAAAAGACCTCATCGGGGATTTCAGCAACAAGTACACGTGGTATTCAAATGATTTTAATGGCAATTACTGGGTACTAAAAGACAACCGTACAAATGAAGCTATCTTGGGTAAGAAAGTTTTGAGTGATGATCCCTTCCCTATCTGGGATAGTATTACCGTAGTGCGTAACAAGCAAGGTGGAATGCGTTTGTTCAATATCACCCGAAGAAAATATCTCACCGATTATGGCTTCAATTCAGTCATTCCTCTCTCCATGAAGGGTAATCTTTTTGCTGTAAAAACCTGTACACAGCACGTTGGTGTAATGGATGCTTCGGGAAAATTTGTATTGGATACGATTTACGAGGCATTCACACGGTTAGCAAGGGATACTTCTATTAATGAAAGTGGTTTCGTTTATGTGGATTACTATTCCCGCTTTTACAAGCAACTGCTATTTTACAGCGCATCATCCTCAGCATTGCTTGATTGCTCAACCGGGCTTATTATTCCACGTGCACAAAGTCTCACTATGCTTTGGCAGGAATCAACAACAGTAATTCCACACGATGATATGGAAACTGCACTTCGCGATTCATTTTACCGGTACACCAATTACAACCAGTTTCTAACTTTCTACATTAGCCAAAAAGATTCTGCAACGATTCAATCCTGGCAGAAGCAGTGCGTTATGGATTCGCTTTACAGTCCTGCACGTGATTTTAACCGATTCTCCAACTTCCACTATCCATGTGAATACTGTCGCCAGCGTAAAGCGAATTCAGTACGGTTCGACTGGCAGAAAAACTATAATGGTGGCGCGTCGTTTGCGATTAAACATCACACGGATTCCCTGCTTTCGTTTTCGCGCATTTACCGGAACAGTTCAGAGTATGAGAGCCTCGAAAGAACCTGGTTCACGAATGTTATGCTCTTTCCCGATGGCGCGCACCAGATGGAACTGGATTCATTGTTCAATCCCGCTTCCGATTGGAGAAACTTTATCATCAATACGCTCATCACTTACGTGAATACGCACATGGGTATTGATGGAGACTGTCACAATCCTGCAGGAATACCAACCATGCTCAAACAGAACTTTCTGATTACTCCAGAAGGATTGTTACTCTATCCACCCGACTTTACAGAGAACGGAAAGCAACTCGTCCTCACTGTTCCGTGGAAAGACATTGATGGATATTTACGGAACGATATACGTACGCGATTGCCACTTGGAGGGAAATAAAATGAGAACAGTCAGGCAATGGATTTCAAAACATAACAACGTAACCGGTGATTGTCACAATCCTGCAGGTCTGCCGATTTTACTTCAGCAGGAATGGAGAATTACTGTGGATGGTATTATTTTTTATCCTCCCGGCTTCAGAGAAAATTATTCACAGCTGGAGATACGTATGCCGTGGAAAGATTTGGATCCGTACCTGCGTGGAGATGTGAAAACGAAATTACCGATGAATAAATAAACCGACCAACAGCCGCATGATGATTCGCAAGTTCTCAGTGCTTTTTGCAACATTGTTCTGTGCCGCAATTAACTGCGACGCTCAGAATTGGCACAGAAGCAATAGGATCATCACCACAGATTACAATGAGTGTCTTGTTGGTGTCAAAGACACATTCGGCAACTGGGTTATTTTACCGCAATACACAGATGTGCGTAGATTCCCGAAAAATAGTTTCTGGGTCTTAACTCCAACGGGACAGGGAGTGGTTGATTCGACGGGAAAATATCTGGTTTCTCCAATTTATCAAATATTGGAGAGTTCACGAATTGATGGAATGTACCGTGTGTTCGATAACAATCGCTGGGGTGTTGTGAATGCACAAAACGATACTGTTGTTCCAATTCAATATAGATACGTGTCAATTAAGAGTGACTCAGTGATAATGACTAAATCAGGAAACAGGAAGTGGACAATGATCTATCCTGATAGCACGAAAAAGAAACTGAAGGTGCATTCGAACTATGTCCCCCGGGAAGTTGGAAGACATAAATATACTGTAATAAAACCCCGATGGTTTCTCCGGAATAAATACAAGTTAATAGGTGATTCAGGTGCAGTAATTCTTGATGGACGCTATGACCTTATCACAAAATCATCAACAGGAAATATATTTATTCAGAAGGGATTAAAAGGAGGATATCTTTCACAACAAGGAAAGTTCATCTGGCCGGTTGCGCTAGAATGTTACATGCGCGCCGAATCTGTTAATTACTGGTGGGAAAGAGAAAATTGGGAGGATAATCCGGAACCTGTTTTTCATTCTGATTCCATAGCAGTTGCAGGCATTAACGACAAGTATGGCCTTATTACAGCATCAGGAAGAACATTGCTTCCCTTCGAATTTGATGAGATTAAAAAATTCGATGGCTGGCAGAACAAATCAACAATCTTGTGGTGCGTGAAGAAGGACGACAAAGAAGGAATTTACGAGGGAGATCGGGGATGGTTAATTGAACCTGAGTTTGACACCTTGGTTCCCTTGTCGTGGTATAACTGCACCGATTCCTCACTCGTAATTGTTTATGCAGGCAGAAAGAATGGACATTACGGCATTGCATCAACTTCAGGACAGGTCATCATGCCATTCATCTACAAGAAATGTTATTTCAGCTACAGTGATGTTCTACTTTACAACAATGATACGATTTACAGATTTACGAGATTTTACACTGACGAAAAGCAAAACATCATTCGTAATCAGCTGAATTTGCCAGTGGATTCTTCCTTAGGCTATTTCGACAAATATATTTCAATTGCCGATGCACCATCCAATAAGCAATTCAGCATTCATCACAGCCCTGATGGATCTAGTATTTATTATCACCCGGAACACAAGACGGATACTCTGTACTATCGCAAGAAAAAGTACACCGCACGGGCATCCAATCCAATGAATTCCATTCCCGATTCGATTGTACTGAGCACAGTATTCATGGTCAAAAAACTCATTCCTGTTCATGTAATTGGCTCCACCGGTTACTTACTCGCTGAAGATGACGAGTACGCTAAAAGGAAATTGGGTTACTTCGACATGTTTGTTTATCATGCAACTGATAGTTCTGTTACACCTGTAAATAGACAGTATGAAGACGAACGTCACACGTACTACAGGACCTTTAATGATTACATTGTTCGCGATGATGGTATTGAAATTACACAGCCACATCAATGGAACGATGTACGTGTAATTGTTTATTACAACCAACCCATTGTATTTCTCGCTCATTCCTATAAGTCGTATGCACTGGTTGACACTGCAGGAAATTATTTAATACCACCCCAGGAAAGTTCAATTGGTTCGTACAGTGAAAAATATATGTGGATCAATAAAACGCCGAACAGGTCTGTGTGGAATCGCTTTCTAAAACAAAAGTGGAGATTGATAGACCGAAGTACGGGAAAAACAGCTTCTGTTCCTTTCGCTAAAAATGATAACCAGACGCCAATATGGAACGACATGACCGTAATTGATTCCAAACGTGACGGCGCAACCCTTTACAACTTAAATACCGGAAAGTCTGTAAGCACCCGCTACAATTCAATCGTCGCGCTGAACGACAGTGCTACAGTGTTCCAGGTACGCACTTGTTCGGGCAAATCGGGTGTAATCGATAAGAATGGAGTAATTGTGCTCGATACCATGTACGGAAGTGTGAGCCGATTTAATTACCTCGGCGGACATTTCGCAATTCAGGATAACAGATCTCCGGGAATGCAATCAAGTTACTACCAATACATGTGTTTCTATACAGATTCTATACATGCAATTATTGAATCCAGTACAGGGCAACAAATCCCGGACACGATTCTCACAGGGTACTTGTTTAACAGAATCAGCGTTGTGGACGACACACTAACCGGCACGCAACTCAACTACGCTGCCACTCATGGAAATTATTCGGCCACGTATTTAGCTATGCGCGAAACTGATTCAACACACATGAAGCCTTGGCATGTAGAAAGTCTCACCGACAGCATTACAAATCCACAGCGCACCAATTCCGATTACTATGGATATAGCAGCGGAGATTATATCAGTCTTTGCGATTACTGCGAGAAAAAAACAGGAAGATATGGCATTCGTGTTCCGGGTGGTGATCAGCAATTGCTCGTGGTACATACGATTACCGATTCGACCCTCTCCTATTGCGCAGTTGGAAGTTATAACCAGACGCTGTGGCAAACCAATATTTTCCTCTTTGATGATGGTCCTCGAAATATGACACTTGATTCTCTTTTTGATCCGGCGAGCGATTGGAGAAATTTTATAATTAATTCTGTGATCACTTATATCAACTCACATTTGTATGTGGAAGGCGATTGCCATAATCCAGCTGCACTACCCTCGATGCTCAATGACAGGTTCATGTTAACTGAAAATGGAATAGAATTATATCCAGACGAGTTCGAAGAATCCGGCAAGCAACTGGTCGTAACTATTCCATGGGAAGCCGCAACTCCTTACCTGCGCACCGATGTAAAATCGAAATTACCAATAATTCAGAAAGACTAATTCTTCTGAATCTTTCTGATCACTTTACCGTCCACCGAATTAACCTCCAGGAAATAAATACCTGCAGACAAATCGGTAAGATCAAGTTGTGCAGTCGGTGCATTCATCACTACTGCCCTAACCACTTTACCGGTAACATCCATCAGTGTAATTACGCCGCCAGTGGCTTTAGTATGCACATAAATCACACCATCCGTCGGATTAGGAAATATGCTCACTGAATAACCTGACGACTGAATTCCAGTAGACAGTATCACAAAACATCCGCTGGTATCTGTACATCCGTTTTCAGTAATAGCCAAAGCATACGTTCCATTCACAGTTGCAGTGAAACTTTGATTTGTATCGCCCACAATTGGTGCGTATCCGTTTCCGCAATCAAGCCACTGATAAGTTGCACCAGTTGCATTGGCAGTGAGTGTTTCGTTTACCATAGTGACCATGGTATCGACACTGATAATATCAACGTAGGTAGTGAACAAACTATCGCACGCATTCATTGTTGCGAGCTGACTTAAATGAGAAGTCGGTGAAGTAATTCCGGTAACTGTAGTACCATCATGAAATGTATAACTTCCGCCATAGCAAATCCACGCAGTATCATTCGCAGAATAGATTGGATAAAGTTCAAGATAAGTTGTGACCACACTGTCGCACGTATTGATGGAACTCAACGTACTTACGTGTGACATTGGAGCAGTAACAGCGACAAATGATGTGCCATCAGGGAAAGTAAAGTCCATTCCGTTGCAGATCCAGACCGTGTCGTCAAGAGCGTAAACCGGATTCACATTTACTGTTGTCGTGATAATACTGTCACAACCATTCTGCGCAGTTAAGGTACTCACCTGAACTATGGTCGAAGTAATATTCGATTGCACACTACCATCAGGGAACGTGTACGAGCCTCCACTGCACTGAGAAGCGGTTTGTGTGGTCATACTTCCACCCAGTGGATTTCCCTGTGAGGTAACTGTAGCGCCTGATGTCACCCAATTTGAAGTCGCTGCCGTGAGTGTAAAATTTGTCAACGCTCCATTGTAAGAGTTTCCTGAGTTATCAGGAAGTGTTGTCACTACTGTATTGTTTCCCGCGGCCACACCCTGATTGAAATCGAAATTCATTACAAGATTCGACTGAACACCCGTAACGCTGTTGTTAATGTTATTGGTTATTTCACATTGCGTTCTCGCTTCAGACCACAAACGTACTTCGTCGAGCATTCCGTTGAAGTATTGTGCTCCTCCCGGGCGACTGCCGATTACAGTAAGACCGTTCGTTCCGGATGATGATCCACCACCAGCCACTGTTGGTTGAACAACGCCATTAAAAAACACTTGCGGAGTTAAAGTAGCCGCCGTCCAACGCGCTGCAACGTGTGTCCACGCATTCTGTGTGATGGAAGTTGTAGTTGCAACACTATATGTAGTGCCATTTATGACAACGTAGAAGTAAATCACGTTCCCCGTGCTGGGTCCAAGAGAAACAAAGTTGGTTGCTGATGCCTGCGAAAAGAAAATCCGTTGAAAAGCACTCCCTCTTGGATTCACACAGGCTTCGATCGTAAAGTCCGAAGTTCCCATGGTGGAAACGAACGATGGGACAGAACTAATCACTACCATGTCATCCGTTCCATCAAAATCCAGCGCATTGCCGGAAAACTGTGAAAACAAAGGAGTCGTGAGGGACAACAGTCCGCAGAAGAGTAAATGCTTGATCATGAGTCGGTTTTTTTGCAACGCAAATATAGTTTCTTAAGGCATAGAAAGGTGGTCTTTTATTACCTTCGGGGATCTAAATTTCAGACCATTTCTCCAATGAATAAACTCATCCTCCTTTTTACCGCTATTTTGTGCGTAGTAACGGCTTCCGCACAGGATCGCACGAATAAAAAAGACTCTCAGATCAAATTTTTCGCAGTGAAAGAAGCGAAATGCACTTCGGTGAAAGATCAGTATCACTCCGGCACCTGCTGGGTGTTTTCTACTCAATCTTTTCTTGAGTCGGAATTCATGCGACAGGGAAAAGGAGAAGTCGATCTTTCCGAAATGTGGATCGTTCGCGCCGGTTACATCGAAAAAGCAAAACACTACATGCGCCTGATGGGTAAATCGAATTTCGGTCCAGGTGGAGAACCTTATGATGTAATTTCTCTTGGAGCGATGTACGGATTGATGCCGCAATCTGCTTATGCCGGATTACCTGCGGGTGAAGATAAAATCCGCCACGGAGAAATGGATGCTGTTCTCAAAGCAATTCTCGACGCACAACTTTCACTTGAAGAAGGAAAGCTTTCTCCGGTATGGCTGAACGCGTACATCGGTGCGCTCGATGGATATCTCGGGGTTCCTCCCGCTTCATTTGAAGTAGGCGGAAAAAAGTACGATCCAAAAAGTTATGCGACATTCCTTGGCTTCAAAGCGGAAGATTACATTCCGGTGACTTCCTTCAGTCATCATCCGTTCTACACGCGTTTTGCACTGGAGATTCCGGACAACTGGGCGTGGGAAACCACATACAACGTTACGCTCGACGACATGACGAAGATCGTTGACAACGCAACGGCAACAGGCTACACCGTTGAATGGGGAACTGATGTTTCTGAAAAATATTTCTCACACAAAAACGGAATGGCAGTTGTTCCGGAAAAAGATTGGGATAAACTTCGCGCCGGAGAAAAAGATTCATTGTGGACGTATCCATGCAAGGAGCGCGTGATTACACAACTCATGCGTCAGGAAGCGTTTGACAATCTCAGCACGCAGGATGATCACGGAATGCAGATCACTGGTCAGTTGCAGGATCAGACCGGAAAGAAATATCTCATCGTGAAAAATTCGTGGGGAACAGAAGGAAATGAAACGGGTGGATACATTTATGTTTCTTATCCGTACTTCCAGTATAAGACAACGAGTATTCTTGTGCACAAGAGTGGAATTCCCAAGGATATTGCGACGAAAATGGGAATCAAATAATCTTAAAACAAAACAATGCTCAAAATATCAGGTATCGTTTTCCTTTTGCTATTTAGCTTAACCGGAAACGCACAGAGCGGAGATATGTTGTTCACTTCTGCCGGAACCGGGTACTTCGCCGGAAGATTGGTTCCTGCAGGAACGGGGTACATGCATTTCGAACCTGCCAGCAATCCTAATGGAATTGTATTTACCAAACTGGATAATGCCGGAAACTTTGTCTGGCAGAAACAACACTCCACATCCGTGTCATTTCCTCAACAAGCATTTCTTATGCTGCCCGACAGTTCCATGTTAATAGCCGGCGCTCAATTCAATCAGTCGTTCATTCTCATAGCCTTTTTCGATTCTCAAGGTGATTTGGTCTGGGCGAAGCAGTATGCCAGCGGAGGAGGTGGCACAGTTGTTAAGGATATTGTTCAACTTTCTCCTTCACGATTTATGTTACTCGGTAGTCAAAGCAATTCGCTGCAGGTTGGCGGCCTGCTTTTCATGAAGTTCGACATCAATGGCATTAACGAACCAGCGGTTATTCAGGATTTTCCAGGCAATACCTCGATGACCATGATGTCTGCAATGATGAACAACAACAATGAAATTGTTTGGGTTGCTGAGGCTTCGGGCGGATCGTATTTCGGTATTGCAGATACGAACGCAGTGCAACTGCACACAATTAAATACACGACCGGTGTAATGACTGGTTTTGATTTCCGTGAGTTGATCCAAAGTCCGAATGATGAGTATTATGCGCTTGGTTCCGGACAGAATTACGAAGACATCTATCTTTTTCACATGGATTCCCTCGGCCATGTCATTCACAAAATAGCGTTTGAGATAGGTAGTATGTGGTGGTCAAGAGGTAAAGACATTTGCCTAGCTCCAAACGGAAGTCTATACCTACTCGCAGAAGGAAGTGTTTCTAATAGCGCATACGATGCATGCGTCATGCACTTCGACGATACGTTGGGAGTTCTTTCATCTTACCAGTTTGTTGGTTATGGTCCTAATGGAATTGTCATTAGAAACGGTTTCCCCCTGTTTGCATTTTACGGTTACGACCAGAACTTGCTCGATGACGCAAGAATTTATTCACAGCTTGATTCCAATGGCTCACCTACCTGCAATGCGATGGTTGCAACTTTGAACCAAATGCCAAATGCAACCATGTTCGACACTGCCTTTGTATTGACCTACACGCCACTAACTTTATTCGCTGCTACCGCGACGACACTTATTTCCACTTCATGCGCGGTAACGAGTTCATATCCCTATTGCTTGTTCAATCCTGTTGAGGAAATAAGTTCTTATGTCCCCGCCAGTGTTTTCCCGAACCCGGCCACAGAACAGATCAATATTCAGATTGCCGGCGCTGATCTGGACGAATATCAGATTGTCAATCCGTTGGGTGAAATTGTCTCCATCGGCAATACGTCTTCAAATAGTTCGATCTCGATATCCAGTCTTCCTTCGGACGCTTATTTAATAATGCTCTACGAAGATCAAAAGCTGGTCCAGAGTTTCCGATTTATCAAGAACTAAGGATGTCGGCATATTTCTCATACGATCATTTAGAGAAACTTAAAGCATCCGAAGGGCATTTGCTGAAGAATGTTCTGTTAATGCCGGTAAAATCGGATTAATATAATTTCTATGAGAAAACTCTTCAGTTTCATTCTTTTACTGCTTTCCGGATTTGCATCCGGACAAGTGACAGGCCATGTGTCTGTATATTGGCCGGAGTCGAACGTTTATATGAACAGTGTAGACATGATTGCTGTTGGTGACAACGGTGTTCTCGATTTGCGCGGTGCATATCCGGCTTCTGCAAATTTTGCTTTATGTAGGGTAGACAGTTCGGGTAATCCCTTGTGGTATCATAAGGTAATATGCACGGATACATTTGGATCCATTTATCCGGAACAATTAGTTGCTTTACCAGGGGATGGATTTCTGGTAACCGGTAAGGCGTATAATACCGCACCAACTCCGAATGGCTTTTTTGCAATGCGATTTGATTCTGCTGCAAATCTGATCTGGAAGAAAATCTATTTTCCGGGAGGGAATGGCTCGCCTCCGGGTGTCGTTACGTTGTATGACCCGGCAAACCCACAACGGATTTATTTTGCATGGCAATCTGGTCAGCAGGTACCACCTTATACCAGTGGAATAACGATTTTCAAAACTGACCTGAACGGCAACATTCTGGATACAGCATTTTTTGCATTGCAGAATGCCGGTATAGGTTATCCTATCGGCACTATCAATATTGCAGGCAATCTTGTAATCGCCGGTGGAAGTAGCAGTAATTTGGGATTCACCATAATTGACACTTCGCTTCAGGTTATTCATGCGAATGTCATCAGCGGTGCATTCAATGGATTAATGCTCGGAGCAATCAGTGAAGCAGCTCCCGGTAAATATTTGATCGCAGGTGCAGATGGCAATTATGGGAACTTGTGGCTACGATTAGACAGCACAGGCCAACTTGAATACCAAACAAGAATTATCCCGTATCAGCCTTATGCAAATATTGAAGCCATTGAAAGAACCAGTTCAGGTGATGTGTATGCCATTATTCATAGCGAAGCTTCCATTGTTCAGTATACAAATACTACAATGGCGCATTTCAATGACACCGGCGGAGTGGTTGATGTTTTCAACTATCGCGGAGGCGGAGTCAGAACAATAGCAATATGCAACGAACTACCAATACTCGCTTTACAGCAACCAGGCGGGAGCTGGATCTATCCGACTGCATATATCCAAACCGATTCAGCTGGTGGTGCATACTGCAACAGCAATACGTCTTATATACAATATTTCCAACCAACCGTAGCTTTAACACAGGCGACACCTGTGGTTATGTATGTTCCGGTTTCAACGCCTGTCATTTATTTATTCAGCGACAGCGCGGTACATACTACGACATTCAATACAATTGATTTTTGCTTGCTGAATACTATCGAACAGCAACAATCCGCACTTGTCAATGTTTGGCCTGTTCCCACACACGATGTCTTGTATGTCGAAAATCCGGACGCAAATTCCACGTTCGTTGTTTATGATATCAATGGTAAGATTGTCCTCAGCACAAGCAGCTCTAACGGCGGTATATGCGTGGAAAACCTCACACCGGGCTATTATTTTCTCGAAGTAAACGATGGCAGCAACCATCTGTCTCGCGCACCATTCATCAAGCAATAAGTATGTCCGAATATTTTTCATACGATCATCTGAAAAAACTCAAAGCATCCGAAGGACGCGTGCTGAAGAACGTGTTGTACCATAACTGGGTCAACAAATTCTCGGCGGAGGAACGTTTTGAGTTTATCGATAAAATCGAACTGCAGTTTGAAGGGCACACTATTGTTATCACTGTTCCTGAAACAGAAGAGGCAGGATTGATGCTTGCAGATGATTTTGACGGAGAAAAGTATCGCTTGCTATTGCTTCATCAATTCGGTGGCAAGATTGATATTCAGTCCGACAACATGAACAGCAATGTTCTCTGGGAAAATGCAGTGAACAAAAAGCTGATCAAGCTCGGCGTTGTGCATGAAGGCGACAATGTGTACAGCAACAAATCCATCATGCTTGATTTTGGCGATGAGCAACTGGAAATACTTCCGGGCATTGATGGAGTAATCGTTGAGCCGTTCGAGGAATGAGGAAAGTTTTCTTTGTATTGTTCCTACAAGTCTACCTGTCCGGATTTGGACAGGACAACCGGATTTTTCCTCTGGAGCGTTACCCGATTATCCCGAAACCTCAAACGTTACTCGCTCTCGCGGAAAATTTTCGTTTCAACGATGAGGTGGTGATTTTTGTAGAGGACAAAGCGCAGGATAAAATCATCAGAAAAGAAACAGCTTTTTTTCGTCAGCAGGTTGAGAATGAATACAACATCAAAATCCGTCATTCGAAGAGGGTTGGATTCAAAAGCTGCATTTTCATCTGGCTTGATTCAACCGGCCTTCCTCCTGAAGGATATGAGATGTTCATCAACGCGAACGACATTAACATCTATGGTTCACGTGCTGGAATTTTCAATGCATTGCAGACTTTGTTTCAACTGATACAACCTGCACCCTATACTTTCACAGGAATGATGATTCCTGCGTGTTCGATTATCGACTATCCACGTTTTTCGTGGAGAGGAATGCATCTCGACGTTGCCCGACATTTCTTTCCCAAGGAATACGTGAAAGATTATCTACGCTACATGGCGATGTACAAGCTGAACACTTTTCATTGGCACCTCACCGATGATCAGGGATGGAGAATCGAGATCAAAAAATATCCACTACTCACTTCTGTCGGTGCATGGCGCAATGCAACATTGATTGGTCATTACAGTGAAGAACCCGATCGTTATGATTCCACTCGCTATGGTGGATTCTATACGCAGGAGGAAATCAAAGAAGTTGTTCGCTACGCGGATTCGCTGCACATTACTGTTGTTCCGGAAATTGAAATGCCGGGGCACACGCGTGCACTGTTAGCTGCATACCCGGAACTTGGAATTGATCGTAACAGAAAGGTTGACGTTGCTTGTACCTGGGGAGTATTTAACGAAGTCATTTATCCTGCAAGTGAAACAACTTTGGGGATGATGCGAGGAATTCTCGATGAAGTTTGCGAGTTGTTTCCTGGAAAGTACATTCACATCGGTGGAGATGAATGTCCGAAAGATGAATGGAAAAACTCTGAAGTCTGTCAGCAATTCATTCGCAGCAACGATCTGAAGGACGAACAAGGGCTACAAAGCTGGTTTGTACAATACATAGTCACCCATCTCGGACAAAGAGGCAAGAAAGCAATCGGCTGGGATGAAATACTTGAAGGCGGATTGGCCGACAGTGCAGCAGTGATGTCGTGGCGTGGTGAAGAAGGCGGAATTGCAGCTGCAAAAGCACATCACTATGTGGTAATGACACCTGGTAGCCATTGCTACTTTGATCACTATCAATCGATGAGCATTACGGAACCACTTGCGATCGGAGGATACTTACCTATTGAGAAAGTGTACAGCTACGACCCCGTTCCTGCATCGCTGAGTGCAGATGAGAAAAAGTACATCATGGGCGTGCAAGCGAATATGTGGACAGAATACATGTCGACATATCAGCAAGTGCGCTATATGCTTTTCCCGCGCATCACTGCATTGGCAGAAGTTGCATGGAGCCGTACATCAATTAAGGACTACAACAATTTCGTTCGTCGCGTTGACACACACTTCAAGTATTTCGAAAAAGGGTTCTTCAATAAATTCACCCATGCGGTGAATGCAATTCAGGCATCGTATGCGCCTGATCCGAACGGAAAAGGATTGATTCTTACATTGACTTCACCAGCACCCAGAGGAAAACTCTGGTACAGTCGCAGCGGAAGCATTGAACACTTTCACAATATTCTCTATACCGAACCCATACTGATTTCGGAATCAGATACAATCACTGCATGCGTGCTCGACAATTATTACAAAGTGAGTCCCGTTTACCAGCAAATCTTTCACACGCATCTTGCGTTTGGAAAAAGTGTAACGCTTCGTAAGCAACCATCAGCATCTTACAATACAGGTGGCGCAATGACTTTGGTTGATGGAAATTTCGGCCGAGCACCGTGGACCGGTTCGGAATGGTTAGGATGGTGGGGCGATACGTTGGATGCAGTCATCGATCTTGGTAGAGTCGATACTATTCACTCCATACATCCTATTACGTTGATTGATCATGGTAGCTGGATACATGATCTCAATTCTGTTTCATTTGAATTTTCAATTGACGGAATTCAGTACTGGTCGGTGCCATTTAATGAATTGCGCGTAATCAGCGCACGGGCAGAAAACATGCACAAATATGAATCTTTCAAGGGGATTGCGGCTCGCTACATCAGAGTAAAGATGACAGCGCTGCCTGAAATCAGAAGTGGATACGCTGGTGCAGGTTATCCAGCTTGGTTGTTTGTCTCTGAAATTATCGTGGAGTAGATCGCAGCTTGTTGTGAGGCCCTAGATCTCCATGGTCAAATAACTACAAAGACGCACTTCGACAAGCTCAGTGTAAACTCCGGCGCAAAGGACCGCAAAGAAAAGTTGCTTCAGCGACTTTATTTTCTCTTCTTCGACTTCTTCTTTTTGGAATCCGAAGCCTTTTTCTTCTTCTTCGTATCCTCGTCCTCTTCAAGCATTACTTCCCAATAGTCGCCGGAATAGTCGACGAAAATTTCGGCACCGGCTCCAATGTTTTTCTCCGCAACGATGTACGGTTTGCTTTTTATCACCTTGTAGTGCGCGTTATTCTTTAAGCGATGCTTAATACCGGGGATTGGAGCTTCTGCATCATTCGCATAACGCGCCAACTCGTTGGGTGTGTTCTGCGCATCAACCGTATTCTTATCGGTGATGTGAAACAGGTATCGGGCAGCTTTGATATCATCATCATACTGACGCATCGCCTTGCTCCAGGTAGTTTTGATGCCCTTGTATTCCACAATGACATCACCCTTACGGATCGGGCTGGTGGTGAATAGCCCCTTGCCTGCACCCTTAATTCTCGACTTCTTTACAACCAACATACGCTGTTACATTTTTTTTGTGGCATCAGGTCTTCCAATAGCTATCGGGACTAATACCACCAATTAACAATGGGGTGCGCAAAAGTAGTATCATTTGTGGAATTTTCGTACTGGTGCTTCTTCTAATTTAGTCGTTGGTGGTCTGCACCATCAGGTCGAAGACCTGACGCCACAGTCTACCACCTACATCTTGAGCAAAATATTAGAAATTGCAGTATTCAGTCCCGAAGGTGCGTTGATAGCGGCCGAATGCGGTGCCGACAGAATAGAATTGTGCAGTGGATACGTAGAGGGTGGACTAACTCCGACAGCAGCGACAATCCAGTATGTGAAGGCCAACATCGGCATTCCGGTACAGGTGATGGTTCGGCCGAGAGGCGGCAACTTCGCGTTCTCTCAAGGCGAGAAGGAGATTATGTTCCACGACATGACTTTGAGCATTGCGGCGGGTGCGGATGGCATCGTTACTGGTGCATTGATGTCGAACGGCATGATCGACGAGAAGTTTATGGAAGAAGTGATGCACATTGCTGAAGGTCGTCCGGTAACGTTCCACAGAGCTTTTGATGTGTGCATTCACCCTCAGATAGAAATCAAGAAGCTGATTAATCTTGGTGTGAAGCGAGTGTTAACTTCTGCACAGGAGAAGTCGGCGGCAATGGGAATTCCTTTACTTCGTAAGCTCCATGAGAATTTCGGAAGTGAGATCACAATACTTGTTGCAGGCGGACTGAATCCCGCGAACATTACCGCTATTGCCTCGCAAACGACTTGTAACGAATTCCATGCTTCTGCACGCAAGAAATTCATGAGTCCCGATTCCGGATTTGGCATTCACGTACTGCCCGATCCTGATTTCATAAAGGATATGAAGTCCAAGCTTTAAGCGAAATACAATCTCCATTTCTTCCGCAAAGATTTTGCATATTGCAGCACCTCTTCGCTATGAAAATCCGCTTACTCTTCAGTGTTTGTTTACTTTTCTCGCTGGGAGCCAAAGCTGATTTCACGTTACCCCTCGATTCGGGTTGGACGTTCGAGCAAGCCACTGTTTTTGCAAAGGTTTATCCGGCAATTGTTCCCGGAACCATACACACCGATTTACTTGCAAATGGTATTATACCTGATCCGTTCTTCGGTACGAACGAAAGTAAAGTTCAGTGGGTTGAAGAGCAAGGTTGGATTTACCAAACCGAATTCGATTGTCCGCGTTCCATGCGCAAAGAGAAGCACATCGAACTGCAATTTGATGGGCTTGACACCTACGCTTCGGTTTACCTGAACGATTCGCTGATCCTCACAGCGGAAGACATGTTTCTTTCCTATACTATTGATGTAAAGAAACATATCAAGGCGCACAACAAACTGCTCATTAAATTTCATCCGGCATCAGAACTGATTGCAAAAAACAAAGCACTTTCATCGATCAAAGAATATCCGGGTGGCGATCGTGTATTCATCCGTAAAGCTCAATACCAGTTTGGATGGGATTTCGGTCCGCGTTTCGTTACGTGTGGAATCTGGAAACCGGTTCGCCTGAATGGATGGAGTAATATGCGTATCAGCGATGTAGTCTACAAACTGGATTATCTCGAAAAAGATACTGCGTTCATGACCGTTGATTTTGTTTTTCAGTCGGACAAGACAACGAAATATCAGTTTCTGATATTTCAGAACGACAGTGGAATTTACAGCGACTTTTATACAGTGAAGCGTGATAAACCTGAACATCTGAAAATTACATTCAGGGTTGCGAACCCTAAACTGTGGTGGTGCAATGGAATGGGCGAACAGCCTCTTTACAAATTTGCACTCGCAACATTCCGAAAGAAGAAAGTATGTGTTGTGACGACCATCACCGGAATCCGGAAAATTGAAATGAGTTCCGATCGTATCAACAATGACGGAAGCTTTACGTTTATCCTGAATGATGTTCCGGTTTATGCACAGGGCACCAACTGGATTCCTTCTGACAATTTTCTGCCGCGAGTGAAAAATGAAAAGGTCGGCAGCCAACTGAAGGACATGCATGATCTCAACATGAACATGGTGCGCGTTTGGGGTGGCGGAATTTATGAATCGAATTATTTTTATTCGAAGTGCGATTCGCTTGGACTGATGGTTTGGCAGGATCTTCCTTTTGCCTGCAGCATGTATCCGTATTCGATTCTCGACAGGAATGGAATGTTGATCAAAGAAGTGATCAGCAACCAGCGAAGGATTGCCAGTCATCCATCCATTGCATTGTGGTGCGGCGACAACGAGAACAGAGAAGGGTGGTACAATTGGGGTTGGCAGAAACAATTGGGTTACACTACGAAAGACTCTGCGGAGATTTACAATGACTACATGAATTACTCCATCAAGTTCATGGGTTGTGTTGCGCAACACGATCCGTTCTTTCCGTACGTAATCACTTCCCCGCAGAATGGATGGGGAAGATCAATTGCATATGAGCGCGGAGATGTTCACTACTGGGGAGTTTGGTGGGGAATGGAACCTTTCTCTGCTTACGAAGATCATACAGGAAGATTTGTTTCTGAATTCGGATTCCAGGGCGCAACATCCATTCACACGTTCAAAGAAATGGGCGCGAATGTTTCGAAGTGGTTTGCGGATAGTACAATTCAGATGCATCAGAAACATCCAACAGGCTACCAGACAATTGAAACATACATGAAACGGGATTACGGGATTACTCCAAACTCGTTTGAAGATTACGTTTATCTCTCGCAAGTGATGCAGAAAGATGCGATGACAACAGCGATAGAGGCACAAAGAAGAAACATGCCGAGATGTATGGGTTCCCTCTTCTGGCAGTACAACGATTGTTGGCCGGGAACAACATGGTCGGTGCAGGATTATTATGGTAGAAAGAAACTGGCGTGGTATGAATTGAAAAGATTATACGCGCCAACGTTAATCAGTATTCAAGAAACAAAAGACTCCATCATCGTTTACGTCATCAACAATCAGTCTAATGGCATGACCGGTAATCTCAGTGTAAACTGGACTTCATTCGCAGGAGTCAATAAAGAAAGTTCAGTAGAAATATTGACTGTGCCTGCCGGAACTGCTCAGAGAAGGTCTGTATTTGCGAAAAAGATCCTGTTCGATTCTCTCATGATCTGGGAAGGATTTATTTCAGCAAAATTTGTTCCGCTTACCAACGTCCCCAAATCTGGTTTTGCTTCCACTACTTTCACGTTCGGAAAACCAACAGAGCTTCACATTCCGTTGGCTGCTCCAAAATATTCCTTCGTGCGTTATATCAAGGAAGGACCAATGGCATTCACACTCACATCCCCAGTTTACCTGAAAGACGTGATGATCGTTTGCGACGATCCTAACACTACGTTCTCTGTCAATGGTTTTGATGTTCTTCCGGGAGAATCAATCAATGTGCAGGTGACCACTACACTAACTGAAAAAGAACTCGTAAAGAGTCTTCGGTTTCTGACCATGAATGATCTAGTCATTCGGGAAAATCAGGATGTTCACAATGAGATGGAAGACTAATTCCGGCATCCTGCGAATCATGTAAGTTCCTGAGTAATTGTGTAACAATTACTGCAACCAGTTGAATTACCTTCGTCACGAGGTTGTCTAACCCCCATCTCCTAAAAGACCAAACCGTACGCTAATACGGAGTCTGTTTCATCACCAAGTCTTCTTACGATCCCTGCCTGCTGCTTTTGACAGGTGATCTCTCCATGCACATCGCAGGAAATATTGCTTATCCCGGTTTGAGCAAATGTAACGCGCACGATACGTACTGCTGAATCCTCAGCTAAGTATGAATGAACTATTTTAACTGCGATACTATGCCCGCTCATGGCTTAACGAATAACCCGCCCGATCCGAAGAAACTTTCAGCTTCCGCAAGTAGTGACAAACCCCAGGCAGAATTAATAGTTGACCGTAAAGAATACGTTTTCCAAAACGAAGAGAAAGCCAAAAGAGCTGCAGAACTTACAATTGCTAATGAAGAACTTGCATTTCAGCAAACGGAGAAAGAAAAACGCGCGGATGAATTAATCATTGCTAACAGAGAACTGGCGTACCAGAATAAAGAAAAAGAAAAACGGGCAGCAGAACTGATCATTGCCAACCACGAACTTGCTTTTCAGAATAATGAAAAAGAAGAGCGTGCTGCAGAATTATTGATAGCTAACAAGG
>CAYUTR010000016.1:0-29682 GCA_964447465.1 uncultured Chryseobacterium sp. | reverse complement strand
TACACTGTCTTTAATAACGCGTTCTCTACGCATGCTGTCAAGCATCGCTTGTTCTCTTTCGCTTCGAGGCTGTTTAATCCACCCTTCAAAAGCAATTGCACCAAACATGTACAACACAAACGTGATGATCATTCCGCGAAGGATTTTTTTCCGGCGATTAATCTGTCGGACAATGCGCGTTTTATTACGTTGACGCATTTTCTCAATGTACTCCGGCGGATATTCCTTGCGTGGCGGTTCCCGTTTTTTGTCACCGGGAGTGTGAGGCGGTGAAGAATAATACGCGGTAGAAGTGGAGCCGAATTTCCGTTTACGATCGTACTGTGCGCGAAGCTCATCGTCGGAAAGAATCGTATACGCGTCAAGAATTTCTTTGAACTTTTCTTCCGACTGCTTGCTGCCCGGATTGAGATCGGGATGATACTGTTTTGCAAGACGGCGATACGCAGACTTGATATCCGCCATTGAAGCGTTATCCGGAATTCCGAGTATGCGGTAGAAGTCTCTCACGGGGCCATTTGAGATTTACAACTTGAGATTTATGATTTAAACGCGCGCGCAAATCATAAATTGTAAATAATCAATCACAATTGACTAGAACTTCGCCCGCGTCTTAGTCTTGTACCTGCGAGTATTCACCTGCTTCGATTTCGGGTACTTGATCGTGTACGTCAGCACAACTTTCTGCTGTTCGCCCGGAGGAATGTTCATGCGCCAGGTAACAAATCCTGTTGCGGGGTCGAGAACACCTTTCGAAAGTTCAGTTGCTTCCACTATAATTTCTGCATCCTGCGATACCGGAATCTGATCCATCAGTTCAACTTCAACTGCCGTCTTACGCGTATTCTTCACAATGATTTCATACGAGTACGTTTCTTTCTTGGTACTGCCGATTGTCTTCTCATTGTTGAACTCTTTCAGTTTTGTGCGCGTTACAACCAATTTTTTATCGCGACCTAATGAAAGGTCAAGTGTGTCGTCAACGCTACGTGTGTAGATGTACGATTGACCAACATACGTTCCGCCGAAATAAACATTCGCAGGGCCTTCAACGAGATCAAGATCTTCCCATCCTGTAATGCGCGCAAGAAGAAATGCCTCACGCTCCATCTTCGGAATACAGCTGTAACGGAATGTTGCGTTCAGATTGTACGATGTTACATCAACAATGTATGGCTGACCATTTGCAGGAATGTCGTACGTCTGTTTGATATCAAACTCTGCTGCGAGTTCTGAAACCTGTATCTGCTCATATACTACCGGCTGTTCAGGTGTATCACCTTTACCATCGTTGTCGTTGTCTTTGTTCGAATTGTTGTACACGTTCTGGCTCGACAATGCAACAGGGGCATTAGCTTGCTCGGAATTGTAGGACTGCTGTTGCTGCTGATAGTCGTAACCGCCGCTACGACCATTGTCAAAGTTCAATGTCCACTTTTCCATTACAGGCGCTGCTGCACTTTGCATAGGATCTGCAGTAGAAAGTTTCATCTTGATGTCTTTCCAGTCGACATCGGTGCCGTTAAACACTTTCGCGCGATACTTCAGATCAATTGGCTTGCCTACATCTTCTGCAATCAGATCGTACGACGGAGCCCAACCGCAATCGCTCACTACATAATGCAGTTCAACATCAGAAATTACTTTCGCAACGCCTGGATTATTTACGAGCACTGTGATCTCAGCCAAAGGAGGATTCTCACGTTGGTTCAATGCATAATATTGTTGCGTGAGCCTGTTATACATCTCCTGCTGATCTTTTTCTTTTCGGCGAAGCTTTACCAATTCAGTGTTGATCTCAATCATGCGCAACAGATAAAAATCCGCAGATGCTTTGAGTTCTGCTGCTGTTGCGCCATTGTCACCACCAACCCGCTGGTTCACCTCGAGCATCGATTTCTCACGTGTGTAAGCATCAATGTTTCCGCGAGTGATCGCAAGATTATCTTCAAACATGATCATAGAATCCTGCACCTGCTTGATGCGAACATCAGCTTTCTTTTGTCCGAACAGGTAGTCGATGCGACTGCTGATTGCGAGTAATGCAATGTCACCCGTTCCGGTAAACTGAATGCTTTTCGGAATCAGGTGTGCGGAAAGTCCAACGAAAACCAGTTCGTTTCTACCCGGAGCAAGCGTGACCTGTTTCCTGTGTGCAACTTCACCACCGGTGAGATAAACGATGACCTGGTAAATCGGCGCTTCAATTTTCTGTTCGTTTTCTCCAGCGAAAACAAACGAAGGAATCAGAGCAAGAATCAGAATGAGTTTTTTACTCATGGTATAGAATTTTTGGTTTCGGAATTCGTGAACCGTTACCGGTTTCATGTGTGCAGAGATCAGTAAGATTTTATGCAGATTAAAAATCCTGTCATGATCAGCTCACAACAGGATTTTGAAATTCTTTATTGAAAAAAACTACGCCAGCTTGCGACGCAAAATGAAATTCGTGGCAGAGGTTTTGTTTTCATCCTTAGTACTATCGGGAACACCGCTTGGAGCAACTTCTTTCAGGTACACTTGTGAGAAGTCGAAGTAACGCATCGGGTTCGCCCAGAAATTACGTACGCGTGATTGTGCAAGACGATAATTTTCATCGTACCATAAGATCATCGCCGGAGCATCGAGCATCATACGCTGTTCTGCAAGTTTGTAAAGGCGATTTGCCTCTTCAATTGTTTTAGCTTCGCGCGCCAACACATAAAGACTGTCGAATTCAGCATTGCGGTAACGCGATGTATTCGGGAATGATGGCTGTGAGGTTGAATCAGGAACGTCATCCCCATAGAACAGCGACAGGAATGTTTCAGCAGAAGGATAATCTGCAACCCAAGCCGAACGATAAATATCTGATCGTGCATACTTCTCGTCGTTCAGCTTTTGCTGGAATGAGACATTTGCAATTTCTACGTTGATGTTCAGTACTTCTTTCAGCTGACTGGAAATTGCTTCTGCAACACGAGTATTGCGTGCTCCGCCACTGTTGAGTACTAGCTTCACGGTTGGGAAACCAGTACCGTTGGGGAATCCGGCTTCCGTGAGGAGCTTCTTTGCCAACTCGCGTTCAGCAGCTTTATTTTCTTTTGTAGCCGCCTCGTCTTTGCCGATTTTCTCATAACCGGTAACGTCACTTGCTTTGTAACCCGGAAGAGCTGGAGGACAAATTCCGTTTATCCCGGGACCATACGCTTCGCCGGCAAGTACTTCATTTACGATATAGTTACGATCAACCGCATAACAGAAAGCCTGGCGCACACGCACATCATCAAATGGCGCACGCGTAGTGTTGAACACATACATCTGTGTAACTAATTCTGATGAATGGTAAAGCACATATTTTGGTGGCTTCGCGGTAAAATCCTGGATCACCTGCGGAACAAATGTTTTTACAGCATCTGCGTTAAGTCCCCAAACGAAATCAAGTTCGCCCTGCTGGAAAAGTGCAAGCTCTTCAACTTTGTTGTCGATGTAAGAAATTCTGATTGTGTCGAGAAATGGAAGTTGGTTGCCTACTGAATCTTTACCGTAATAATTAGGGTTGGCAACAAGAACAAGCTGAGTTGTGTCGGCTGCAATCGAAGAGAAAACGAATGGACCAGTTCCAACGTGAATAGCATCACCGTATTTGTCGACACCTTCCGGCGGAACAATACTAGCTGCAGAATTTGCAAGAATGTAGAGGAATGAATTGCTCGGCGCAACCAGTGTGATAGTAATTGTTTTATCGTCAACAATTTTCACGCCACTGAGTGAGCCTGCTTTTGCGGCAGTTCCCGCAGCGAAAAATTCATCAGCACCAATTACGCGGTGACTGAATGTTGAATTAAAATTTTCGTTTTTACCATTGTCGGTACACAGGCGTTCAAATGAATACAGTACATCCTGTGCAGTAACGGCGCGACCTTTTCCATCTGTGAAACAAGCGTCATCGTGAAACTTCACATCACTGCGCAGCTTGAAAGTATATGTAGTTCCGGCATCATCCATCGTCCAGCTTTCTGCAAGACCAGGCATAACCTCCAGTGTACGCGGATCAAATTTCACAAGCCCTTCGTAAATCTGAGTTGCTACGTGATTGGAAATTGCATCAGTAATCTGAATTGGATTCAGCGTCTGAAGTTTGTCCGTTTCATTGTAGCGTAACGTTCCGCCGTATTGAGGTTGGTACTCACCTTTTCCTACGGCAACACGATCAGCTCCGGTTGAATCAGGCCCGCATGACGCGGCCAGAATAACAACAGGAACTAAGAAGAGGTATTTTTTCATATAAAGGGCTGACAGAACGATTAGTAGATAGGGCAACTCGCCCCATTTTAACCTGCAAGATTAGGCTTTTTATGCTAAAAGACCAACTTTAAGCGGGAGTCGAGCCCACGATATTTCTCTCAAATTCATATATGGTTGCTTATTAGGCACTTGCCAAGTTTATCTTGACAGTTATCGGACTCGGCTAAGCATATCCTCGTTTTATCGAAAATAATCGGCATTATATTTGGTTTTTGTTTGGTATCCTGTTAATATTGCCGCGCATAATCAGAGGACCCCTGTACAGATAGCCGACGATGAAAAAGAACCTCTTCGTACTCATTATTCTCTCCTTGATCCTCAGTGTCAATGGATTCGCGCAATCCATGATTCTGCTTGAGGGCACATACCAGGGCAAGAACGTTTACGTTCAGAACCCATTTAACAGTAACGGTGTTGGTTTCTGTGTGTATGAAGTACGCGTAAACGACCAGATTACCACCGATGAAATCGGTTCAAGCGCTTTCGAAGTCGATCTTCGCAACTTTCAGCTTAAAGTTGGTGATGCGGTTACAATCAAGATTTTCCACAAAGAAGATTGCACTCCTAAAGTCCTGAATCCTGAAGTTCTCAAGCCGAAGTCAACATTCGTTACAAGTACAATTACTGTCGACTGCAATGCAAACCTTCTGAAGTGGACAACTACAGGCGAGCAAGGCAAACTTACTTTCGTTATTGAGCAGTTCCGTTGGAACAAATGGGTGAAGATTGGTGAAGTAGAAGGACTCGGAACAGCAGGTCCTAACAATTACAGCTTTGCAGTGGTTCCTCACTCAGGCGAAAATCAATTCCGTGTGAAGCAGGTTGACTATTCAGGTCAGGCGCGCACATCTCCAGTAGCAAAATGTACTTCTACCAAGGCAGAGATTAAATTCTTCCCGGTGAAAGCAAAAGATAAGATCACTTTCGAAGGCGGTGAGACTATGTATGAGATCTATGATCAGTACGGTAACATCGTTAAGAAAGGATTCGGAGCATCTATTGACGTAACAGGGCTCGCGAAAGGCGGATACTTCCTGAACTACGACAACAAGACTGCAGAGTTCTTTAAACAATAATCGCACACCAGACACCTACTTGAAAAACCCCGACGCCAGTTGGGGTTTTCTTTTGTCATACTTCGGCTCCGCTCAGTATGACAAGTCTTCGGATCAAGACTTTGTCAGACTGAGCGGAGTCGAAGGTTGACAAAACAGGAGCGAGCGAATAATCAACGCATGAAAAAGATAGAACACATCGGAATTGCAGTAAAGAGCATTGAGGAGTCAAACAAGCTCTTCACGAAGCTATTTGGTACTGCACCGTACAAACAAGAGGCTGTGGAAAGCGAAGGTGTGATCACATCGTTCTTCATGAGCGGTCCGAATAAAATAGAACTGCTTGAAGCTACAAGCCCAGATTCTCCGATTGCAAAATTCATAGAGAAGAAGGGCGAAGGAATTCATCACATCGCATTTGATGTTGAAGACATTGTTGCTGAAATGGCGCGACTGAAATCAGCAGGATTTCATTTGCTGAGTGATGTGCCGAAGAAAGGCGCCGACAATAAAATGATTTGTTTTCTCCACCCGAAAGGAACCAATGGAGTTCTGATTGAGCTTTGCCAGGAGATTCGCTAAAGCGAATCAACCCTTCGACTTCGCTCAGGACAGGTGTGCCGATATTCCAATTTCCGATATGCCGATTGCATTTGGTCTTACCAGCTTTTTCATCAGCTAATCAATACCCCGCTTTTGATCAGGGCTTCCTTCAGTGATAGATTCACGTTAAAGAACAACGTTTGCAAACCGAGCTTCTCGGCGCCGCGAATGTGTTGAATGGAATCGTCGATGAAAAGTGTTTCTTGTGCTTTCAGATTATTTTCATTGAGGACGAATTCAAAAATTTCTGAATCGGGTTTCCGCATTCCGATGTTGCAGGAGTAATACCATTTCTCGAAGTAAGGCGAGAAGTCGGGCGTGCCGTGTACACGTTGTAACTCTGCAGAAAATTTTTTGACGTGAATGACATTCGTATTCGAAAGCAGGAACAAGCGATACTTACTTTTCAGTCGCGCGAGTAATTCAAGCTTTTCTTTCGGCACATCCAGCAACATAGCGTCCCACGCACTGTCAATTTCGGCATCCGTTATTGTTCGCGGAATGTGCCTGCGCAATTCGTCGCGAAATTCTTCCGGCGAGATTTCACCTTTATCGAGGCGGTCAAAGATTCCCGATTGGCCTGCCTGCGTATAAATGTTGTCGAAATTTTCTACGCCCAGTTCTGTAAATGCTTTGCGCGTTGCTGCCATATCGAGGTTTATGATAACGCCGCCGAGATCGAAAATGATATTCTTTATTTTTGCACCCGACGAAATTACACAACCATGGAGAACTTTACCACGGCGTCGTGGCGAGCGCGGCAAAAAAGTGGTGTCGGTATATATACTCACACGATCGTGATATGTGTCGGGATCGCATCCCGACACCACAATCTATCTGAAACGGAAAATCGTATATTTAACCGTGTCTTCCAATAAACCCATCTTCACTTATCTCTGTATTTTATTCACGCTCGTTGGAGCCGGGCTTTTCTTTGGACTGAACAGACCTGATTTTGCTGCGTGCAGTTTTATGCTGGGCTACCTGCTTGGCATGAAAGATTTTGCCAAGTTTACAGGACCGCTGCAATCGATCACAGAAGGACTTGCAGCTTTGCTGACCGGCGTAGCATTGGATTTACAAATCACGAACGGCACCTATCAGCTCGATCATTTCCCTTTCTTCACAGTGATGATGCTCACGATGTTCTTCTCGAACTTCGGACGTATCATGTTCTTCCGGTATTTCGCTTACACCGGCAAAGCATGGATGGAACCAACGTTTGCATTGATTGCACTCGGACTTCACTTCAGCGGAAATCTTTTCGGACACAGCAACTGGGCAACATGGGGCGTTCCTGCTCCGGGATTTTTCTTCGCGTTTATTATCGCGTGGGGAATTCTGAAAGATAAGAAGCAACTCGGCGTTCATAAACTGAAAGGCTATAAGATTGCAATCGGTGCATATGCGCCGCCGTTTGAACTTCCGGATCAGAAAGGTGATGTTATTAAGCTTTCTGATTTTATTGGCCAGCGACACCTGTTGTTGGTTTTCGTGCGTGGCGACTGGTGTCCGGGTTGTCACATGATGCTGCGTACTTACCAGAAAGAGAAAGAAACATTCGCACGCAAGAATGTGTACGTGATGTCTATCGGTCCTGATCCGGTTGGTGTGAACAAAGAAATGGTAGAACGACTTGGACTTGATTTCAGCGTACTTGCCGATGACAAGCAGAAAACTGCGATGACGTACGGAGTTCAGCTCGACGAATACGACAATCAGTTTGCAGAACAATATGATGAGGGAATTCCACTTCCCGCATCTTTTCTGATTGACAAGACAGGAGTTGTACGATACATTTCGCGTCCCGATAAAGTGGGTGAATTCCTGAATCCGTCACTGATCTTCCCTATTGTAGAACAACTCGACTAGCCATATGATCATCGCGATTATTTGTGGAGTATTATTTCTCGGAGCTGCAATTGCGGCGATCTACTTTTTCAATCAGGCGAAAGCGGCAAAAGCTTCTGGTGGAAAAACGGATAAAGAAATTGCCAACTACCAAAGCATCATTGACCAGGCGAATGACGCTTTGATTGTAATTGATATTGTTGACGGACGAATCCACCAGACGAATCCATCCGCCGAAGCATTGCTTGGCTATACGCGCGAAGAAATCCTGAAGAAAAAACTTTTCGATCTGCACCCGAAAGAAATGCTTGAGCGTTCATCCAGTATAGTTGCGGATGTGTGGGAGAAAAAAGGATTGATCTACAAAGACATTCCCTTTGTAAAGAAGAACGGAGAAATTCTTCCCGTAGAATGTTCGGCGAAGGTTGCTCCGTTTGCAGGAAGACCGGCGATTGTAATTTACGCGCGTGATATCACCGAGCGCCTGAAGCTCGAAAATGAAATCGCGGAACAGTCGCACATCATCGCGGAGAAGAACAAGGATATTACAGACAGTATCAACTACGCGAAACGGATCCAGCAGGCCATTCTTCCCACAGATGAGGAGATGGATGAAGTGTTCGAAGATTACTTCGTGTATTACCGTCCGAAGGATATTGTGAGCGGAGATTTGTATTGGGCAAGTACAGTTACAACTACGCCAGTGAATGGAGTCGGCAAAAAAGTTTCACTCGTTGCCGCGCTCGATTGTACAGGCCATGGCGTTCCCGGCGCATTCATGAGCATTGTAGGTCACACGATTCTCGAACAGACGCTTACAGATGCAACAGTAAATAATCCAGGACAGGCGCTCGATTATCTCAGCAAAGGCGTGATCCGCACATTGAAGCAAAAAGCCGGGGACGACTTTTCTATCAAGGACGGAATGGACATTGCGATGTGCGCGTTAGAACCGCAGGAGCGCAAGCTTGAATTTGCCGGCGCGAATAATCCGTTGTACCTCGTACGCAAAGGAGAATTATCTCAAATCAGTGGAGACAAACAACCGATTGGCGCGTACATCACCGATCAGCGTCCATTCAAATCACATGCAATTCAGCTGGAGAAAGGCGACTGCGTTTACATTTTCACAGACGGACTTGCGGATCAGTTTGGCGGACCCAAAGGAAAAAAATTCAAGTACAAGCAGCTACAGCAATTGCTCATTGACAATCACAACCTGTCGATGAAGCAACAACGCGCGGCATTTGAGAAGGCGATCATGGATTGGATGAATTATCCTTCCGATGACGGAAAAGGTTATGAGCAGACGGATGATATGCTCTTAATTGGCTTTCGCGTTAATTGAGGCTTTTCTTAACCACATAGGGTCACAGAAAAGTGTTACGTGTTAAGCGTGACGCCTGGAGGCGTCCGGCATAGAGCACATAGCGCCCGCGTCTCTATTGTGAACGATGACGGATGCGCTAGCGCATCACGCTTAGAAAACAACGGCTAACCTTCTATGAAGCTATGTGGTAAATTATGCGGGGTGAGAACCGCGCTTCAGCGTAAGCACAGTAACCTCCGGCCAAATACCAACACGTCCAGGAAATCCTAAGAAACCGAATCCACGATTTACGTAGAGATAACGTTTGCCAACGTTGTATATGCCTGCCCAGCGTGAGTAGCGGAATTGTACCGGACTCCATTTCAGCCATGGAATTTCTACTCCGAATTGTGCGCCGTGTGTGTGTCCGGAAAGTGTGAGGTGAATATTCGCTTCCTGCGTGCTGATCATTTCATCGAAGTGAGAAGGATCGTGCGACAACAAAACTTTGAATGCATCATCAGGAACTCCTTCGAGTGCTTTGTTGATATCACCTTTTTGTTTGAAGCCACCAGCGCCCCAATTTTCTACGCCGAGCAGGTAAATTTTTTCTCCACCTTTTTCGATGACTGCATTCTGGTCACGCATCAGATCAAAACCAATTTCAGCATGTGTTGCGTACAGATCCTGCATGTTTTGCTCCTTCAGCTCTTCAGAATCCCATCCTATGTAATCGCCATAATCGTGATTGCCAAGGATGGAAAATTGTCCGTGTGGTGAACGCAACGTACCGAACTCTTTTTTCCATGGAGTCATTTCCCACGCAGCGTTATTGACAAGATCGCCGGTGAACACGAACAGGTCCGATTTCTGATCCTGCGCCAACTTAATTCCTTCGCGTACATCTTCCAGGTGTGACTCGGGATCAAAACTTCCCGCGTGAATATCGCTCAGTTGCGTAATTGTGAATCCATCAAATGCTAGTGGAAGGTCATCGAAGTAAATAGTCTCTCTTCGCACGCGATAGCGCCAGCGGCCCGCAACCATGCCGTGTGCAATTCCAAGCAACGGAATCAATGCGATTACACCAGCAGCGCGACTGATAAACTGTCGGCGTGAAATACCAACTGATACACCGCCTGTGTCACTGACCGCATTGTATCCAAGTGCGAACAGTGCGCGTATTCCGCGAGCGAGGTCTTCAGCACCAATCGCGGCCAGAATGATGAGCTTGGGTACGAAGAACATGACCCAAACGCCGAAGAAGGTCATCGTCTCTTTCGGCATTCCCTTCTGAGGAGTAGCCATGAGCACAATGACGAGAAGCCATGTAAAGAGAGCTGTGTTGACAAGCCAGTAAGTCCAGTGCAGATACTTGCGTACGCGCGCATCCAGACCGGTCGTCATCGTTTTGACGGCAGAAAACACGTAGAGATCTATCAGGAGGAGAACCCCCAGAAAAATCACGACACCCATAATGCTTGGTCTTGTGCGCATAAAGTGTGCAAAGTTACAGTTAGAATGGAGTTGTGAGAGAGGAGGGAGGAGTATTGGAGTGATAATTAATCTTAATATCCATCCTCATTTACTCCTTCCTCCACCCTCCAAGCTCCTCCATTACGTCGTTTACGACATCTTTATATTTTAATTCAAATAGGTTTTGTACTTTTTTGACAAAATCCAAAGTGGTGAAACGGGCGATTGTCGGGTTATTGTCAATTATCATGTGCAGTTCAACTGCATTGGCTATTGGTAACGTACGTTTTCGTCAGTACACTTCTCAAGATGGATTATCACAAAATTCTGTTTGGGCATTTAAGCAGGATAGTTATGGTTTCATGTGGGTGGGCACAGCGGATGGACTCAATCGTTTCGACGGGTATAATTTCATGGTGTACAAACCCGTTCCCGGCGATTCAACATCTATCTGCGGCAGCAGTGTTCGGTCAATTTGTGAAACTTCCAACGGAGACTTGTGGATAGCTACGCGAACAGGCTTGTGCAGGTACAATCGCGCGGCGAATAACTTCACCAGCTTTCCTTCTTTTGGAAATTCAGACAAAGGGCCCATTTCAGATGCAATCACTGACATCAAAGAAGATTCAGAAGGCAATCTCTGGATCGGAACGCTCGAATCCGGAATAAGCATGTTCAATCTGGAGACGCAGAAGTTTACACACGTCATTCACAAAGACACAGATGTTGAAGGTGCGTTAAGCGGAAATGATCCGCGTGGATTTTCTCTTGGCATTGACGGGCATGTATGGATCAACACGTGGTCGCATGGAACGAATGAGTATGATCCGGCAACAAAAAAATTCAAGTGGTATACGCATGAAAACGGAATGCTTCCGATTCCTAACATACGCGGCGGGATTTGCGCATCAACTTCCGGCAAGGTTTACATTGGCACGTGGGGCAAAGGAATCCGGGTTTGGGATCCCAAAACCAAAACCATGAGCGATCTGAGTGTTGATGACAATCCGCTCGATGCGCGTGGTATGATCTGGAACATTACTGAAGATCGCAAAGGCCGGATTTGGTGTGCGACTGCAGAAACGGGGTTGGTGATGTTTGATCCTGCTACCGGAGAGAAAAAGAAGTTCATGAATAATATCAACGATCCGAATTCCATCAACGATAATAATGTGTGGAGTGTCGGAGTCGATCGCACCAACCACATCTGGGCCGGCACGTGGCAGGGAGGATTGAATGTACTCAACGAAAGGATTTCCTCCTTCGTGCATTATCGTTACAATCCATTTGACTCAACTGCACTACCGTCGAAGTCGATCTGGTCTTTCTGCGAAGATGGCAGAGGAGGACTCTGGATCGGAACGGGTGCAGGACCGGCGCATTACAATGCGGAAACAGATAATATCGATTATCGTGTCATCGCAAAGCCGAATGACGATGAGCCCAACGATCGCTCCACTATCCAGGCGATTGTTCGCGACGACGAGGGTATGATATGGATGGGCTCCGTTGGTGCCGGACTTTATAAATACAATCCTGAAACACGGAAATATAAATTGTATCATCCGGATTTTGAGACAAGCGGATTAGGGGGAACAATTATTTATTCTTTGATATGTGATGATGCAGGAGTATTATGGGTAGGATGCTCAAACAAACTTCAGCGCTACGATCGCGCAACCGACACGTTTGTTACGTTTAAGATTCCCGGAAAGGATAGTGCTGCACGAACAGTTTTTATCACCCAGGTAAGAGAGAAAGACGAGGACGAACTTTACACCACATACTCGAACGGAATGGTATGCACGTTCAACAAACTGACCGAGAAGATGGAAGTTCAATGGCATAAACCGGATGTGGAAATCGCGTGTGCTGTTCCGGATAAACGCGGCGGTCTTTGGGTTGGAACGAGCGAAGGCATGTATTATCTCATCAACGGAACTGAAACGCAGTTTACAGAAGCAACAGGTCTGCCCAACAATTCTGTCAATGCAATTCTATTTGATGAAAATGACGTGATGTGGATTGCCACGAATAATGGTTTGTGTAAAATGGATCCGCTCACAAGGGAGTTGAGAATTTATCGCAAGCAGGATGGAACGCAAGGCAATGAATTTAATCAGAATGCCCACTTCCGGAATACCGATGGACGATTGTGGTTTGGTGGCACAGATGGGATCACAGCTTTTTACCCGGAAGAAATTACAGTGAATCAGACTCCCGCAGATGCCGTGCTGCTTTCCTTTACGGTGATGAATGATCCGTACCCAATGAAAGAACACATTGGCGTGGCAAAGGAAATTGAACTTTCGTGGCGCGATTATTTTTTCTCTTTCGAATATTCCGGCATGGAGTTTACAAACCCTGCGAAGAATCAGTATAAATACATGATGGTTGGTTTCGATGAAGAATGGGTCGATGCCGGTGCGCGTCGTTACGTTACATACACGAATTTAGATCCGGGCGAATATACTTTCCGCGTAATGGCGTCGAACAACGATGACGTGTGGACGGGAAAAATTGCCGAAGTGAAAGTGATTATCCACCCGCCGTTCTGGAGAACCGCCTGGTTTTACATTTTGTGCGGAGTCGCTCTTGTTTCCGGAACGTGGTTGTTCATCCGTCAGCGGGAAAGAAATCTCCGCAAAGAAAAAGAAGTGCTTGAGTCGCGCGTAGATGAGCGCACTGCCGAACTAAAAGATGAAAAAGAAAAAGTTTCGGCGGCGCACAATGACATACGCGACAGTATCAACTATGCGAAGAGAATTCAGGATTCCATTCTTCCATCGGAAGCAGAATTGAGAACGTTGTTGCCCGATTCGTTCGTGCTGTATTTTCCGCGCGATATCGTGAGCGGAGATTTTTACTGGGCTGCGAAAACGGATGAAACAAAATCGCCGGAGATATTGGTTGCCGCTGCAGATTGTACGGGCCACGGAGTTCCCGGTGCCTTCATGAGTATGATCGGGAACACGCTGCTGAATGAAGCTGTTCGTCAGAAAAATGAAAAAGAACCAGCTTTGATTCTGAACCGACTTCACAAGGACATCCGCACGGCATTGCACCAGGATTCCGGCAGTGAAACGCGGGACGGAATGGATGTAGCGCTCGTGCGATTGGATTTCGCGAACGGAAAAGTTCATTACGCTGGAGCGAATCGTCCGCTCATCATGGTTCATCAAGGTGAAATGAAAGAAGTGCGTGCCGACAAAATGCCTATTGGTGGATTGCAGGGTGAAGAAGAACGCAATTTCACCGGTCACACTTTCACGGTGGAAAAAGGAACGATGGTTTACATTTTCACCGATGGATTTGCGGATCAGTTCGGTGGCCCGAGAGGCAAGAAGTTTATGGTCAAAAAATTCTACGACATGCTTTCGGGAATTGCGGAGTTGTCGTGCACCGAGCAGCACAACCTTTTAGGCGAAGCAATACTGGCGTGGAAGGGAGCGCATGAGCAGGTTGATGATATACTTGTTATTGGAGTGAGAATGTAGTGTCCAAAGAAAACGGCTCGAAAGTTATAACTCTCAAGCCGTTGTCTTTTGTGGGCCCACTCGGGATTGAACCGAGCACCTGCGGATTATGAGTCCGACGAGCCAAACCGCTGAAACTTCCGGAATCCCATTTTTTATCAATTACGCATGTGACCCAAGTGTCTTTATGATGCATCTCGTGTCATTAATGAGACTTCGGCGACACGAATCACACCACAAATCACACTACACATTTACAACTTTCGAATGGCTTAGTTGTCCGATTGAAAAATAATTTTTGCCTTCTAATGTCAGAAATTATCCACCTCGCGGTATTTACATGCGGGGAATAGCCGCATGCGCTTATCACTAAATACAACAACCATGTCTAATCGACAAACAGAAATATACAGTAGCATTTATCAACAGCTCCAACAGATCATACCTGACTTGGAACAACATTTCGCGAAAGGGACCACACATGGCAAATCACAATTACATTCTTCTGAATTTATGGACTTGTCGTTCGACTATCTGCGTTCCGACGGTGATGGACACATTATTGCACTCGCGCATGGCTTTGAAATGAACGGCGATATCGTTCCTGATCCCGATATGGAAATTCGATTTATGCCTGCAACAAAAACCGCAGAGGCACTCACGTTTCAAAATCAGTATGTATATCAACGTGTATATGACGATTACGACGGCGAACCATTTGTGAATCTGCGATTGAAAGGAGACCTCAATGAGTTTCTCACTCAGTGGCTTTCAAACTGTATTGAGCAAGGGCATCGAATTGAAATGGCAAAAGACGAACCGGAGATCGCAACACAGACCCAGGAAACAGAGCAGTCTGGCGAGCGAGAAAAAATGTTTGAGCGTTTGAATGAGAAATATGATTCGTCCAAAGATCAACAGCAAAGCTGGGAGCGATAAAAATATTTTCATCGCGGTGTCATAAAGTACACCGCTCGCGGTATTTATATGTGCAGGCATGAACGAACACAAACCAATACTAAAAGACACAACATGGAAGTGAACGACAACAGCTTACCAGAGAGTAAATGCAAATTTCTCAACTATGCTCCCGAATGGGTGGACGGTGCCACAATTGAACACGTCCTGATGGACTTACCAGGTGGCAAAGAAGTGGCTGTCGGACGCATCGACGTACTCGTCGATCAAGACACGGGCAAATTCGCATTCCAGGCATACGGTCAGGACGGCAAAGAATTATTTGGCCGCCGCACTAGCCTCTACTGGTTGAAAAAAGATTTCATCCACAGAGAAGATGATCTGTATCGTATCGCAGTTGAGAACTCAAAGCGACCAACGCTTGGCGGATCGCACGAAGCGCTCACCGCAGAATTACGTGCAGTCAACACGACTGTACCATCTAAATCGATCCCTAGTCCTTACTCAAAGGAATTGAAGCGCGATAGAGACATCAAGCGCATCGGAAAAACACAGGATCGCAACAAAGGAAAATCGCGCGGACGCTAACGCTCCGCGCTCATTACTCACTCACATATATAACCCATGAAAACAGACACCGTAACGTTGTCCCTCTATAATCGTGCCCTTGAACAGCGTGTCAATGACCGCCGGGCAACGATCAATGCACAGGCTGTGAAAGACGCACATCTGCACGCAGAGAGCAGCAAGCCGTATGCGCGCGAGAAATCCATCAAACCACTCACCGGCACATACACGGCGCAGTGGCTTGATATGCGATCTGAAGGATTGCAGGAATTGCAGACCGATGCACACTCGGCAAAAATCCGCCTCACCATTGACGCCGTTACCGCCGAACGCGACGCGCTCGAAAATCGTGTTACAACCCTTGAACATCAGAATCGAATTGCGAAGCATAAATTGAACGGCACATATATCAGCGGACTTCGCGCACTCAAACGCAAAGGAGTATTGAGTATCGCGGTATTCAGTGTTGCAGAAGTGGTATTCAACGCATGGAGTCTCCAGATCGTCGGCGATAGTCTGCTGTTTGCTAGCGTGATTGCGCTTGGTATCGCACTTGCGAACGGATGGATGGCTCGCGGCATCGTCGACTATCTCCGTAGGCGAGAAGAATTGGGACGCAAGGCGTACCTGATCGCTGGCGGTATCGCTAGTATCGCGCTGTCCTGCTTCATCGGTCTCGCCGCACTGCGTACGCAAGCGATGCAAAGCGGCACCGCACACATGGGTATCTGGTTCTTCCTTGCTGTGAATCTCTTTTTCTTCGTTGCAACGATTCTCGTCTGCGCGAAGTACTTTCCAAAAGGAACCGAAGAAGCTGAAAATGCATGGGCGATGCAAAATGATGAAATCGAAAAGCGTCAGGCTGAGATCGACAAACTCCGTGTTGAGATCAAGAAGCTCTCAGCAGCAATCACCGAACATTCTGAAAAGTATTTGCATGTGATTAGCATGGCGCGACATTTCGCCGAGCGTATCAATTCGTTGCATAGGGAAACTATCGAACTATACCGAAGTACCAATCTGAGCGCGCGCAGAGATAATGTAACACCGGAAGCATTCCATGAGTCCGTTGCCGATCTGCTGCCGATTCCATCCTTTCCAGTCATAAACCTTAAACACTCGAAATAATGAAAACGCTAACCATTGTAATGTATATCGTTATAGTCATCATTTTTGCGTTGACCATATTCGCCTTCTCTCGCCCATTGCGAAGCATCACCGATGTGTATATCCTCGTTGATAGGACAGAGGAGCACATAGCTGCACCAGTCACAGATGAAATCCTCCAACTCTTCGCATTGCGGAAGGATAAATGGAACGGCGCAAATTTCCATCTGGAACGATTGACCGACGTCAGTTACAATCGCGTGTCACTGTGCAGCCTTGCCGAAGCAGAACCGTTATTCTCCAGCACCTTCACGCGCGATACAGATGTTTCAGCGTTCATGGCGACGGTGACCGCCTCGCTCGATTCGCTTTCGGCCGACACGATTGGCCGTCCTCATTCAAGTGTATTTATTCCAATGGCACGTGCCCTCAACACACTTTCAAATAGTACGTCGGAAAATAAAGTATTGGTTGTCTACAGTGATTTACGCGAGAACCGAAGCGCACTTTCATTCTACGATAAGCATACGCTCGCGCTCTTGCGCGAGGATGCATCGAAGATTGAAGCACAACTGCTCGGCGAAGTTTCCCTAAACGATCTCACGGGCATCACAATCTACTTCGTGTACGAGGCACAAAATGAAGATGCGGATATAATTTTCCGACTCATCTCGAATTTCTATAAACAACTCTTTGAATCGCGCGGGGCGACAGTGCGCATCGGCGCAAATCTCACGCAATAATATTATGGACGATGGCAAACGAGAAAAGCATGCTCGGGGAATTCCTCGGCACCATACTCAAATTCATTTGGAAAATGTTGCTCTGGATATTGTGGGCGCTCTTCCGACTGCTTGAACTCATCAGCCAGGGACTCGCTGGCTGGATTAAAAACCAACTAATGCAATAACACATGGCAGACCTCATCACGAATCTCGGCGACATCGGCGAAGAAGCGATACGCATGCTCGTCGGCGCAGTGCAAGACATTGCGAACGGCACGAAGAAGATATCTGCATACGATGCGCACTTTATCAGCGAGCGCGAAATTTTGTCTAAGAAGCATACTGGATTTTCTGTCAGCGGTTACCGCAACCTCAGTAACAAGCAATCATACGCCGGGCTATATGTTCAATCACCGACCGGTGGCGGCAAGACAACGACCGTCATTTTACCTGGATTGTACTCTATGACTGGAAATTTTATTGTCCATGATCCAGCTGGCGAGATAGCTCTCTCCAGTTCTAAATATTTACAAAATAAAGGGTACGAAATAAAAATACTCAACTTCTCCCGTCCAGATATTTCTTGCGGGTTCAATCCGCTCACTCGAGCGAATACATCAACTGAAATTCAGAAGACTGCAAATATGCTAGTGAACGCGGCACTAGGAGAAAATGCCAAAGATCCTTTTTGGAATGTCTCAGCCACATCACTTCTAGCCAATCTCATATCGGTCCTAAAGACTCAGCCCGTGAAGAAGCAAACGCCTTATGCGCTGCTACAGCTGCTCAACTTATTGAGTAGCGCGCCGAAGACGGTACTACATTTCTTTAAGACACATGCGACCGATGCAGTGTGGTCGGATTTTTCGGCTTTCATGCACCAGGAAGAAAAAGTGCGCTCAAGCGTAATCGCAACATGCCGTGCCGCACTCCAAATATTTTCCGATCCTGAAGGGGTTGGGAAAATCACGGCGTTCGACAATCTCAACATGGAAGACTTTCGCAACAAGAAATGCGTGTTGTACATTCAGAACTCCATCGCCGATCAGCGATTCTTCGCTGTACTCACTTCCATTTTCTTTGAGCAATTCTTCTCGTACATCCTCTCACGGATTCCCGAAAAAACTGAGCAGGATATTTATTTCCTCATTGACGAAGCATCCTCTTTGAAAATACCAATGCTCCCTCTTGCGATGGCGAACATCCGTAAGCACCGAGCTGGTTGCGCAATCATCGTGCAAGACTTCAACCAGCTGCTGCGCAACTATGGCAAACAAGATGCTGAAGCTATCCGCTCGAACTGCTACGCGAAGCTCTATTTCGGTGGTAGCGGTCATGAGACAACACAAGCGCTTGAAAGCATGCTCGGCAAGACTGAGGTCACTGATGAGGACGGAAGGAAAAAAGTGATGCCGCTGATGACTGCTGATTCAATTCGCACCATGAAATCTGACCAAGCAATTTTGTTGTGCGGAAATCTGAAACCAATGTTGGTCACACTCCATCCGTTTTACAACAACCCTGCGTATCGCCGTTACAGCATGATGCCCGCTCCATCGCACATGAACCAAATTCCTTTCACCGAGATTCCAACCTTATCACTAGACACCGACGAAGATGAAGAACTATAGAAAAGACGCAAACCTGTGGGCGTATCTCGAATCGACTGGGGTACTTGAGCAGGGAACCGATGCAGAGATTAAAGCAGCTAAGCGCGCCTATTGGCAAAGCTATTACATGAGGTATCGCCGAGCGCAGCGTGAAGACAAGCCTGAATTCAGTGTGCCGCTATCGAAGAAGAACGGCGACTACGGAAAGATGTCATTAGGTGCGAGGCAACATAAAATGCCGATTACAACATTCATCCGGAAAGCCGCACTGTGTTATATGGACAAGTCCTTTCTCGTTCCCAATCAACAACAAGTTGTTCGCTTGGAACAAGCGCTGATGAATTGCCTCAATGAAGTGCAGGCGATCACGCGCACGAAGGAGAAATACCATTGGGAACGCGAGCAGAAGTACGATGCCATCGCCGTGCGCATCACCATTTTAGAAAACCAAATCCGGGAAGCGTTGCGCTTTCCTCCTGAGAAAAACCCGTGATTGTAAAAGTGAAAGGTTACAAGAGCGTGGCGGCCGTGCGCAACCTGATTGCATACGCCATGGACGACCGCAAACGTATCTTCGACAAGAACGGGCGGTCGTTCGTACTCACAAATAATCTCAAAGGACAGACAATAGAAGAATGGGCACGGGAATTCAAGGAAAATGAAAAGCATCGCATCCACAACAGAAAAAATAATGTCAAGATCACCCAGGAAATAATTGCATTTCACAAAGGCGACACGAAGATGTTGACCTTAAAGAAAATGGAGAAGATCGCGCGGCAGTATATGCGTTTGAGAAATACCAATGCGGTCTATGTTGCGGTACCACATTTTGATAAAGAGCATCCCCACATTCATATTGTCGCGGCTGCCGTCGAATATCACTCAGGAAAATCACTGAGCATGAGCCGCGGCAAGTTCATGCAACTGAAAAAAGATATTCAGGCATACCAGATTGAAAAGTTTCCAGAGCTTGCGAGATCGGTGGTGAGGCATGGACGAAGGAAGAAAACTCGGTTGACCGATAGAGAATATCAGTACAGGCTCAGAACGGGGAGTCATACAAAACGAGAAGAAATCATAGAACTCGTCACTAGATGCTTAAGAGACGCCAACTCTCCAGAAGAGTTTTTAAATCGAATGGCTGCAGAAAATGTGCAAACATATTCCCGTAATGGAAAGACTATAGGAGTAATTCGTCATGGCCGGAAATATCGCTTCAAGCAGTTAGGGGTCGAATTGCTGAAGCCCTCTCACAGACACAGGAGGTTGAGCAAAACGGTAGAACAATCAATGCCCCACAGAGACCCGAGTCTATATTTTATATGAAAAGGTAATTTTTGCCTTTGCGGCATGATCATCATAAGGAATATTGCCTCCCTTAGTGAGTAATTCTTGTTTGCGATTTTGCGAGGACTCCCACATCTGGTTATCCCTAGCTACATTATCTGTAACGGTCGGAATATATATGTCTGCAAGATGTGCTTCGTGCGGTTCACCCCCTCTATCATGGGATTCCTTCGCATGCTGGGTCAATGAAAATTTTTTAAACCGGTCCTTTAAAAATTGCTTGGATTTCACAGGCAACATGAATTCAAAATGAGGACTTTGACGGGTGTCCGGATAGAACACAAATGGACCAAAACCTAAGGCCCAAGAAACGATTTGGTTCTGCTTATCGTCAACTTGCCCGGGAAACGGAACGCGACATTTTACCAAACGTAAATCATTATAAACTTCCGAATCCTCAATCTCCCATGTTGTATGGCTCTTCGCTAATTCAATAAATTCCTGAAGGTGTTCCTTTGTTGTTAACTGAGGAAGCAAAAAACGGATTGCAAAAACGTCAGTGTCCGCAATTGCCTTTATTACCTCATCATGCATTTTGATCAGCAAGGTTTCATTCAGATTTTCTGAGTAACATAGTTTTCTCACATTCGACTCCTCTGGATCTTGACTGATCAAGAATGCTGCGAAAATGCACCCCTGCTTACTCTTGCCGTGCCAATTATCTTGTTGGGAAAAATGTTTGTCACAGTTATTCACGAGACGAAATAATTTTGTAGTCAGACGGAATTTCAATTTTGTAGAAATCCTCCGTTATTATTTTATTCAGAGAAATCCCTAATTTTTCCGTGGTGGGCTCTCTCACGTCCAGCGCCTTATTAATTCGTTCCATGGCCGCGAAATCATTTTTCCTCACCTCTATCCAAAGAAACACGTGCGATAACTTCGCATTACATTTAATCGCGAACTTGGTCGTATGCGACTTAGTCAGAATATCATTAATCAGTTCAAGTAAAAAATATTGTAGAGTGAGTTTGTCCAGACTGACTTTATATTGCACCATTGTCTGCAAACGAACATTCCCCTTAACCTTATAGCAACTAGTCAGGCTTTCAGTGTATCTGGATTTAAGCGCATTCTTTAGGCGATCAATTGTCTCTGGCTTAATTTTATTAAGAAACCCGGCAATTGAATCCTTTGGCTTCACGTTAGGAGGCCGTAGTGTGGATATAACTGTGTTTGTGTCCAAAGACATACTAGCTGTCGATAAATTGACTATTCTAAAGATCGCGAAATAAACAGGCACTAAAGGACATAGTTGATAATATCCTGACAAATAAAACGTTTGGGGAATTTTAAAATTGCCTCTAAGGGCATTATTTTGCCCGCTGAATTTCTTGATCCCAATCGAAACTGATTGGAATACAGCGCCTATGATCTGAAAGCTGTTCGGATCAATTGATTCTTAAACTGCGTTGAATACCACAACCTCGTGGGACTCAATAACTCGACATTAGATTTACGTCCATTCTCCACGATATTGTCGTAGGCGTCTTTTTGAAATACCAGAATTTTTGAATCTCCAGTATAAGAAGCCAGATTTTTTAAAAATCTGTCGTTTTCTATCTTTTTGATTTTACTCCAAGCCGTACTTCCGAAAAGTTTTTTTATTCCCGCTACACCAGACCAAGTTAATGCAGAACTGGCGGACGGAAAGCTGAAATAAGAGAGCATTGACACATTGAATTCGTCGGAGGCCGTTCCGGATCGAATCAATCCGTTTCGCATTTTTCCCGCAGTCTTATAATCCTTGGGGGTTTGATCGAGAAGCATACCGTCAAGATTAATAATTCGAGTCTCACTTAGCACCCGCCACACGCGATGAGTTCTAAAATTTGCACCTTCATAACTGAACATGATTTTCTCTTTAATGGAATGAGGTGAAGGATTGCCGAATACAAGAATAAGATTTCGTTTGGAGGGATCGTTACGTTTGCAGAGAAGCTCATTGTATTGGTAAGTGATAAGCAAGGTGCTCTTTTCAACTTTTATTATCGATTGCAAATTGCGATCTGATTGCAAAAAAGTATGCAGGCGTTTCAAAAACAAACGTTTCTGATCACTTGATTCATAAAGCTTATGGAGACTAAGTCTGATTGTTTTCATTAATTCCGCCATGTTTATACGTTCCCAAATACGGTAACCGTTTCGCGCCGGTTGTACTTTATTACCAATAATACCACAAATGTAACTCAGTTTAATGGTGGTACAGCGTCTCTATGTCTTCTCGCCCTGCTCAACCATTTTCTGATATATGTTACGGATTGCTAAAAATGATTCATCTTCCGCAAAGAATCGATTTGCCTGGGTCTGGAGAATTTTGGCCAATTCACTATTGTGCACCCCCATCGCTTTAGCTTTATATTGAAATTCGTGTGTAAGGTCCGCCCAAGTATCCATAAGTTTTGTTCTAACTTGAATTTCGCAGATCATTTCATCATGCAGAATATCAATCTTACCATTACTTGTTTTTGCACTGCTATCATAGGAGAGGTTCGCCAACAAATGAATGGAACGATACCCAGAGTCCTTTGGAGCAATGATATAATCTTCTTCGGATTTGGGAATGATATGAAACTGACGACTGTTGAGTATAAAGCTGTGCATACCTACACAATCATCCAGAAACCAGCATGTCACTCTAGCTCCGATTAAATCATTGATGATGTCTTTGGGTGCCTCAAACTCTGGAAATTGTTTTCTCTCTAGTTTTTGTAAGGCACTATCGAGGGTTTTGACTCTCGTAGTAATTACTACCGATTCATGAGGTAATTTGTTCTTAGTCGTATAGACGAGAGCCAGCTGCTTAAGTCTGATTTCCATTAAGCTGCGTATTTGCTCTAAGCGTGCGCCGTTTTGAGCGAAATAGTGGGTGATCTTGCGCGACAAAATTTCCTTATTGCTTTGGCTATGTTCAGTCATGGTCTCGTCTTCAAAATAATTTAGATCGCCAATTTTTGTTGTATGATTTGAGCCACTTCTTCACAAACAACGTCCAATTGATTGTGCTTTGAAACGACAATGCGATCGCACAAGTCTTTTGCTTGTAATTCTTCCTCGAAGCTACGAACTCGGATATCTAAGTCTTTGTCCCCTCTACTTTGCAATCGGCCTAGTACATCAGATAGATTTTCGGGTTCAATATAAATGCTAAAAACTCGATTCTTATTCTTGACAGATTCCAAAATCTGTTTATATCCGCCAATTGCAACCTCTTTAATAAGTGATACTCCAGCATCCAGTTTCTTCTCCAGTTGTTCTTTCGAAATTCCATAATAATGATCGAAGTGCTTCTCCCACTCTACTAATTTTTGCTCGCGTATTAGTGCGCTGAATTCTTTTGAGGAGACAAAATAATAATCCTTGCCATCAATTTCTGTCTCGCGTGGTAATCTCGTTGTTATTGAAGGTAAATAATGGATGTCGCCATATTTATTAATGACAAAGTTCTTAATAGTTGTTTTACCTACGCCTGAAGGACCTATTAAACAAAACAATGTTCCACTCATTATTGCTTTAACTAAGTTGTTGAGCTTACTTAAATCTGTTTCCCGAAAGATGCCGAAACCCGGGGGAACTGCCGTAGTGTCTAAGTTAGTGCATATTCAACCTTCTAAGATTCCTTTTTCATTTTCTTTATTACGTCATCAAATACGATTTGCACCCAATCTTTTTTCCATTCCGTTCTGAATGCAATGTCATTTGAATCGGGTTTATCCGTGAGATCTTTTATCCTTACAATTGTCGGTATAGGAACGCAGTCACCGATAATTAATGCCTCCTGTCTTTCCAAAACGGGTAACGTATCAGTAATTGCGCTCACACTATCGGGCATTAGACGTTTTACATACTGTTGATCCGACGGATTCGTCAAGCGCATTGCAACAAAATTATTGCACTGAGAAAATATTGTTTCGGAAATCTCCGATGGCCGCTGACTGACTATCATTAATGATAATCCATATTTCCTACCTTCTTTAGCAACTCGTTCTATTGATTTTTTAGCCGAATGGTATTTAGCCCCTTCGCTTTGGGGAATGTAATTGTGCGCTTCTTCCAGAACCAAAAGGAATGGGGCCTCTTGGGCGTCCTTCTTTACTGCTTTGTAATAAAAGCAGAAATCAAAAACTATTCGACTGATAAGGGAAACAACAATGCTCAAAACTTCGAACGGAATCCCGCTTAGATCAATAATGGTGATGTTAGCTTCTTCCTTTTCAACATATCCAATGAATTGTTTTAGAATCTCTGGAAGATCGGTCGTTTTGTATTCTGTCCCGTCTGTCTTTCTTGGTCTAAGCAGAAAGGACAGTCTTTCATCGTTGATCTTTGTTTCAAGTCTAGGAACGAACCGGTCGAATTCACCAGCATAAGCACCGCTGTTGATTTTTCCTGTCGCTTTTTCTTCAAATTCAATCGCCTCAAAAAACTGATGTTCGTCTGCAATCCCGGCAACTTTTACTTTTATTTTCAGCTCTCCCGTCTTCGCATCTTTAGTTGCAACGTTTTGATTGGAGATATATCTGAAAACTTCATCAATACTAAAATACACGGGTGTGTCATAATTTACCTTTGGCAACCCTACATTATGCCTTTTTTTGTTAAGTGTTACTGAGGCCTTGAATTGAGATACCTGGTTGTGCGAATTACTTTCCCGGCTTTCTATAAACATTTCCTCCAATTCCTCGGAGTTCATCAACCAATAGGGAAGAATCAAATTATTGACATCAAGTTTTTTTGCTTTTGGAAAGGCCGTTGCGTACTCGCCGTGCAAATCAAAAAGCAAAATATGCGTGTTATTTAAAATTCCCTTTGTGCCTTGCTCATCAGAAGGTTTAATCCCTTCTTGTAAAATTCGTGCAACAGTTCCTGATTTCCCTGAACCTGTAGAACCTACAACTGCAACGTGCTTGCTAAAAAACTTATCACCGTCAACTCCGATTTCAATGCTTGGTTTTTGGGCCAGAGTTGAAAAGGTGAACTTCTTTTCGTCCCCAACAGCGTTATATATTTTCTTCAAGATGGATTCGTCTGCAATCTCCACGTTGCTAGGCGGAATAGCGATTTGCTGCCCACCACGTTTAAAGTTGCCGGCATCATCCAAAAATCCAATAGGTTGTGCATCCAAAACGAAGCTGGGAGTTTTAATTGTAGCCTCTGCTGCTCCAAGATTAGTTTCCTTGATCTTAAAGCTCTGCACTAAAGCAATAATAGCGGTATTGGAATCATCGGAAATCTTCAGATAGCTGCCTATTGTAAAGTCACTAACATCCTGTTTGAATTTGTCCGCATCCAATACTTCAATTTGAATCAGAGTTGGGGCGACCGTAAGAATACGAAAAATGTCTGTGGTGCTTGTTGCTGTCATCGTATTATGGGACTAATAGTTTAGAGGCTTCCTTTAAATTAGCACAGTATTTGAATTCAAAAAACTGAGTGTCTGAAAATGGGTGTACGATATCGTCTTTGGAAAAATTGAAGAGTACTTTCGGAATAGAGATCGAAGACATATTGTTTAAGAAGGTTTGCTTTGAAATCAATCTGATCACAAATGAAGCCTTGGAAATTTTATTCGCGCTAGAAGAAACATTTATAATGGGATCCCTATTGAACATTTCACTTGAAAAAAGAATGTCCTCGTAGCCATCGTTAAAAGCTATTGTATTTTCAATCAGAAGTTTTTTGGTGTTTTTCAGAAGCGTCTCGTCGCAATCGAGAACAATGGTTAGTGACTTGGCATTTCTCAGTGCTGAGCCAAGTTTATAGTATTTCGAGATGAGGAGCTCGATAAATGATAACAACGGAAGTTCAGTATTGTCAGCACTTATAAGGTCATTCCCAATTACGATAATTTTCGGTCGTATAGGATCTAGTGCTTTCGTAGACTTCAATTGTCGAGCACCTAACTGGAGATATTCCTTTTTTGATCGGATCTGAATGTACCAATCACTAAAAAGTCGTTTGCGGCAGTCGATTGCATCGAGAAATTGTTTTTTTGTAATTTTTCGTTGCGTTTCATCTGGCTTGATCGCCCTATCAAGAATTATCCGTAAAGAATTATTATAGAAGAAGGTATCCGCTTCAAAATCAGAACAGGCGAATCTGGTCTTTAGTTTCCCGATTACCTCATTCTGTTGAGAATAAAATTCTTTCCCGAAAACAAACTTAAATTGGACCAGAAACGTGTTCAGCGTCGTGTCGGAGATCCCGTTATCTACGTGGTGTTGTTTGTCGACTCCATCTTTCTTGTACGTTAAAATTTCTTTCAGTCTTGTAATGTCAATTGATGGCTCTTTGCCTGGCATTTCATTTTCAAAATGTGCGTACAAGACATATTTATACGTGTTCGGAGTGGCTGGATTTCTAAAATGATCCAGCATTAGAATAATCGGGTCTCGTACCGCGGAATTGATGAATTTTGGTTTTGATAAATACTTGCACTGCACCGTAGTCAGGTCACTTGCTGTATGAACATCAATATCCTCTATCCCTTCAACAACAATTGAATCGGGATCGTTTGGCAACGTCAACAAATTCAAAATGGATGTGTCAAATTGATAGTAGTAACCTTTAATAGTCGCATCTGCTGCGCGTGTTGCCATTTGAGGGATTATATCTTAATTGGGGCGATTTTCAAGTATAAATTAACGAAGTTTTTGTGCTAATGTAACCATCGCATGAATAATTTGTAGTCGCGGTGCTGAGCTATACCAAAACAATTGATAGGTGCAAAACGAGAATGTAAGTCCTCGTTTTTGTTCATGTCTTTGCGGTAAGGTGCAAATTGGAAATGTGTAGTGGATTCAGTAACTTTCATTACCACTACTTATTCTATGACGATGACAGGTTATCAGTTTTATGCGAACGCCCTTGCAATATATTTATCCAACGGACAAACATTATGGATTTATCTTAATCGCGATAGCGGCAAGGTCTTTTACCGCTATAAAGTCGGCTTTCCACGGTCTGCAAAACACACCGGGATCTATGTGGGCACGTTTGCTAACGGCACAGAGTATTGGATACACAATCATATTAATTTCGGTAAGGCGCACCTTGCTACCGGATCAAGTTTCAGGCAAGGGATGCAGATATATGTCCACGACGAATACTGCACCAATGATTGGCAAACAGTGATCGACAAGGGCTTGCAGCACATACTCAAAGGAGAACGCTACATGCCTTACTCCTTCAATTGTCAAGTCATGACAAATGATGCCTGCCACAATGTGCGTAAGTCCGCTGATGCCGATCGCATTGTCGGCGGAGTCTTATTGGGGTTAGCGGTTGTTGGTCTTTTTGCAGCACTCGCTGGTTCCTCAAGTAGTTCGCGTAGCTGATTTACCCCGGATTATGGCTAAGGGGCATTACATTCCGCAGTTTTACCTTCGCCTGTTTATCAATCAATCAGATCCGACTCAAGAATTATTCTATTACAATATTTCCACTAAGCGGTGGAACAAAAAGGGTGTGGGTAATATCGGCTTCGAAGATGACTACTACATCTTGACCGACACCCAGAACAATGTAATTGATTCACTTGAAAAAGCGTTTAAGAATGTAGAAGAAGATGCCGCACCGATCATCAAAGACAAAATTTTACGGAGACAATCTCTTTCCGATATTGAGCGGCACCAACTTGCGATTTTTATCGGATTAATGCGCGTGAGAGTTCCTTCGTTCATCGATATGTTCAGTGAATACTCAAGTCGAGTGCTTAAAAGCATGATGGCGCAGTATCAAGGAAGTCCTGAAGCCTTCGATAAACTCAAAAGAGATTTCGAGGATGAAACAGGAAAGCAACTACCGGAAGATTTTACTAGGGATGCCTTTAATCCTGAATTATGGGAGATAGATTCTTCCGAAAAAACTAAAAGTATTATTTTCGATGCTGTACCAAAGCTCGCGGCTAGTTTGGCTCTCATGAACTGGACATTTCTGATAGCTCCCAACGATAGCTGTTTCATCACCACTGACAATCCTTTTTATCTGTCTGAAATTGCACGCTTTGGTCTTGAAAGTAAAGAGAATTATGTGACGTTACCGTTAAGCAGTCGGGTCTGCTTCTTTGCTTCTTGGCAAGGTGTGCGCGAGATGTATCTGGATGTTGATGCGGAAACGGTCAGGGGGCGCAATGCCGAACGAATCCTTATTGCGAAGCAATACCTATTTTCTTCCGAAAAGACATTCCCTGGTTATGAACTTCTAACGACATCGTAATCTTGAATGCAATTCGCTTGACGTTGAGTTACGTGGTTTTCTCATGGCGCTTACGTTCAGGGGGCCGGGGGACAGAGTCCCCCGCAAGATCGCGTTTGCAAAAGTGAAATGACGAACGTCTGAACTGTGCAAACGCAATCTTGCCAACACGTCCCTATTCTTCGGTCATTACTTTCAAAGTGACACTATTGAACATCTATTTTTTTACCGCAGAATCCATATTCTTCGTTTGATTTTTTATCAGCAAATCAATTGGGTCTTTTGCCCTTAATCCAATTGTTCAGGTCTAATACATATTTAGATATAACGTCGTCAAGCACGGAAATTGGAGGAAAGCCAGACATTAATTCTGTTCCGCGATTCCAGGTATTTGCAATAACCTTTCCAAGCCACTTTCCAAAAGCAATCCAGGCACTTAAATAACCTATCGCAATGATAATACACCAAAAAGACGAGATCTCTTCAAGGTAACACATGTATCCAACAAGAAATCCTAATAAAAAGGGAAACAGTATTTCAATTAAGCAAAGGAGCCCTAGGATGCTAGTTCCAAAAACATAAAGACTTATGACAGTAATCCAAACAGGGATTCTGACAACCATAGAAACTAATCGCAGTGCAGGCAATAGAAGTGGAACGAATACAGCGGTGAGGCCAAAAGCGACTGCGACTATTCCCTCCTTTATATTTATCACTACATCATCAGACCACGCACCCAATCGAGTTCTCCAAACGAAAACAATAACAGCCACTACGAAAAAAATTAGTGCTTTTCTCATACAATGATCAATGGCTTCTTTTGTTCACACGCTCACCACAGCAACATGCCTGAAGCAAAAGAAATGAAGAGTGAAAGGGGCAACAGTTCATATTTATGATTAGAAGCGGAACACAGTGACCGTACGTGCGGCTGGTTCATTGCGACATTCCTTTGACGGTTGCGAGTATCTCACGAAAGTGAGATCAGTCGCTTTCCGACTTTGGATTGGAGCTTAGAGTTGTGACGTACAAAAGGGATATTGTGCTAACGAATAACAGTCCCTGGAGGGCAATCCATCGGGGTTTTCAAACCGGGAACCGCGATGATTTGCGGATTTCCGATAGGCGTTTCTTCTTCCGGACCAACCCACAATG
>CAYUTR010000015.1:0-29863 GCA_964447465.1 uncultured Chryseobacterium sp. | reverse complement strand
AATCTCCATCTTTATATTCGCCCTCTTCCACGGCGCATTCCCCAACGGAATTTCCTTGAACCCCAATTTGTAATACAGTTGTATCGCTGCTGCCGATCCTTCTTTGTTCGAATGCAGAATCACTTTCTTCGCACCCATCTCTTTTGCTTTCTCTAAAGTAGCAACTCCGAGATGAAAACCGATCTTCAACCCGCGAAGATTTTCATCTACTGCCATCTTCGTCAGCTCGTATGTGTCGTGACCTTCATCCGTCAGCGCGCATGTGCCAACGATCACGCCTTTGTATTCCGCGAGCAGAATTGCTCCTCCGGCATCGAGGAAATATTTCTTCGGATCAGATAAAACCTGTTCATCACTTTCTTCCACGAAAAACGATTTCGCAATCCACGCAATGTTGAGGTCTTTGAAAGCTTTGGCGTGTTGCATGTCGAACTCAATGATGCTGAGTTCATCGGTGATTTTCTTGTGCATGTTCGTTAGTATCATGTGTAGTTATTTTGACCGTCAAGACGCTAAAACGCCAAGAAAATATTGCCTTGGCGTTTTGGCGTTTTGGCGTCTTGGCGGTTGTGTGGTGTCGGGACCCCAATCCCGACACTGTTACTTATTCTTTTGGCGCATAACGCGTTCATAAAAATTCTCTTGTCGTAATCCAACCTCAGCTTCCTCAATCGCCTTCATCAACTTCGTTTCTTTCTCCACCAGCTCCGCCGCACCCGCCTTGATCTTTTTCCACACCGGCTCCATCTTCTTCACCAGCTTCACCGCCTCCGGAGTGAGTGACAATGTTCTTCTTCGCCCATCACTTTTATCAGCCGAACTCTTCACCAGTTTCTTTCCTTCCAGTTCTTTCACCAATTGAATAACGGATGGATGCGCAATTCCAACTTCCGTCGCCAAATCCAAAACGCCAGTCGGGCCTTTCTTGTGCAGCACATAAATCACCGGAAACCATTTTGGTTCGAAGTCGATTCCATGTTCTTTATACACCTGAACACCGTCTCTGCGAATGGAATCGGCGAGACGTTGTAAGCGTGCTGCAATTGCGAGCGGGCCGAGGTCATCTATAATCATGCGACAAATATAGGTAATAAACTACGTAGGTAACTACCTATATTATAAAATTACCTGGATCGTTGTTTTTCGAACAATTTCTCACCTTCATCGTCGCTTAACTCAGCGACTTTCTTGCCTTTTGGTGAGATGATCTGAATCTGTGAGCCGGTACCTTCTCCTTCGTAATGGTAGCGCACGATCAGGAGATTGCCCGCGTACTGCCCATCGGCAAGGAAAAAATATTCTCCGATAGCATCCACAACAAATTCTTCTTTGTGATTGCTGATCCTTACACCGTGAATCGCATCCGATTTTTCCCACACATCGCGACACTCAAAGTAAATATATTTCTCATCCGGAGAAAACGTGAGATATGTAAAGCTGCACAACACCTCTTCCGACTTATCTCCGCGTCTGCCTGAACGCAAAAGTGTATCCGTCTTTCCGGTTTTAAGATCACTTAGGATTATTACATAACGCTGCAGGTAGAAACTATCGGAGCTGAGATAAACTCCGCTGCTGATTCCAACATAGGCAACTTTGCTTCGGTCGGAATTCCAAACGCTGTCTCTGAAAGTGTATTTCATCGAACCGATTTGTGCGGGCCAGGACGTTAGTGGGTTGTGATCCAAGTAGATGAAGGTCATGCAATCGAATCCGGCAAAGCATGCTGGCAAAGAAGTCAACCTGTTATTGTCAAGATGGAGTGCGGTAAGTTTTTTCAGTTTGCAGATGCTTTCCGGCAACGATGTCAACTGATTGTTGTTCAGGTAAAGGTCTTCCAGCTTGCTCAGATCACCGATCCATTCCGGAAGACTTCGCAACTGGTTGTTATTTGCTCGGAGCCAGGCGAGGTTTTTGAAGTGAACAATTTCTTCCGGAAGTAAAATAAGATTCTGATTTGTGAGATCGAGTGCGTATACGCTGTCGGGTTCGAGCATTGCCTCTTTTATCGAAGTATAGTATTTCGGATAAAAGATCATCTGCGAATACAGGTTCGTGCAGATCAAAAAAGCAAAGGCAACGAGCAGAAGACGGTTCATGAGTTATGGTTCACTCTAAGATAAGGAATTGCGTTTATCTCTTGTCACTCTTCAGCTACGCTCAGTTTGACAATGGCTCGCAACGAGATTCCGGTTGTTGAGCGTAGTCGAAGGCGGACAAGTACGGGATGCGCGAATTATCCTGTAAGCCATAGAACTCCTTTGTCCGTCACCCTTCGGCTACGCTCAGTCTGACAAGGGCTCGCAACGAGATTCCGGTTGTTGAGCGTAGTCGAAGGCGGACAAAGCGTTAGCATATGAATTATCCTACAAGCCACGGTGCTTCTTTTTTCCTGTAAATCAGGTAGTGGCTGGGATTTTGGCAATTCGCAAGGTTCTTGAGTTGATTCATATCTCCATTGATCAAAGCAATCTTTTTAGCGCGTGACCAACCTTTAATTTGCTTCTCTCTGCTAATTGCGTTGAGAACATACTTATGAGTTTCGCAATAGACCAACTTAACCGGGCGACGATCGTGAACATATTTCTTTTCATCTTCACAAGTGTTGTGCTGGACAACCCTTTTCTCAACACTATTTGTAATGCCAGTATAAAATGACTGATCCGCACATTCCACGATGTAAGTGTAGAATGGTCCTCTTCTAACTCTCGCTCTGAATCTCATCCTGCAATGTTACAATTCAAAAAATAAAATAGCCGTTTTCAAACGTTTATGTTTCAGGTTTTTTGAACGGCTGTCAACCTTCGACTACGCTCAGTTTGACAATGTATTCGCAACTGGATTACGGAATGTTGATCAGGGTATTTGTCAGACTGAGCGTAGTCGAAGGGTGACGTGAGAAGGTTGAAGTGTATCTGCGGTTGCCGTCGGCTCGAGGTGTTGGTAGTGTGAGGGGCAGGAGCTGAGGAGGAGGAATGAAAGAAAGGAGAAGAGAAGTAGGGGTTTCATTGGTCAATAAAAATACCAAAACGCCATCGTTCTGTTGTATTCTTCCAAATCCTCTTTCGTGTATTCCGCAAATTTATTCAGCGTGTCCTGAGAGTATTTCGCAATGTTTCCGAACAATTGCGCATTTGTTCCCTCAAATCCAAGAGTTGTGAAGACCATTGTTCCATCAAATCCGCACCACGTATCGAAATCCAGATGTTTGGCATCCATGATCAGATCAAAATCAATAACCGTTTTATTCTTACTTACGAAATAAGCGAACAGAAGCAAATCTTCACTCATGGAAGGAAGTGATTCATTTTGCCTCATCTCCATCATTCGTTTCAACATCCAACGTGATAGTTCCGGATGCTTGTAGTTCCTCATGTACTCGAGCAACTCATCACGTTTGTTTGTAGTGCCATCTGCAAGAAAGTTTTTGAATTCTTCGTCCGGAAACGCACCGGTTTTATTAAACGTATCAATCAGCGACTGGATGTATGGAGTAATGAACGATTCAGAGATTGAAAACTTGCGATTAACTGAATCATAGACCTCGACAATGCCTTCATTAACTACAACCAATCGTTGTGGATCCTTTTGCAACTGCGCATATTGTTCATTCACGAAACCAGTAATGTCGGTAATGCTTTCAATAGACTCGTGAAACATTCTAAGCGATTCTTCTTTGATGCCGATCTGCACAGCGCGACGTTTCAATTTCTCACCGCTCGGACCATGGTCGGGATCCCATTGGATGCGAATATCGCTTTCGTCCAATTGCTTTTTCCATTCGTCATGCGAACCGTACGCCGCATCATAGCTTGTGATCACGCCTTGTTTGAGCAGCAATGCAAAAGCATTGTACGTCATTTCAATCGCAAGAATTCTCTCCTGATTTTCTTTCTGCGCCCAACCACTTCTGTACATCATCCACAGAAAGTTTGGTTTGATCCACGTCATACGTGAAATGCTGTAATCGGGTCCGCCAAACTTCTGATTCGCTACCGCATAATCTGCAATGCGATCGTTGAACGCCTGGTAAACAATTATGTTGTCGTTGTGCTGTTGTCCAAGAATGAAATTTCCTTCTTGCGGGAGACCCCGTTCATATTTGGGGTAGGGGATTAAATCTAAATTCATTTATTCTAATTACTCATTGAATTGTTCTATTTGCACTTATTATTAGAACAAAGTTAGGACATTTCTCAGGCAATGAGCAACTCATACGGCAACCGAAACGCCTTGTGCAACGCCTTAATCGTCGCAATACTCAACGTTCGCTTCCCACTCAAAAATTCAGAAACCAATCCTTTGCTCCCGAAGTACGGAATCATGTCCTTTTGCTTCAATCCGTTTTCTTCCATGATGTATTTTATCGTATCAACAGGGTCCGGAGCGCCAATAGGGTAATGGATATCTTCATACGCGGCAACCAACGTACCAATAACATCAAGCTCATCATAAGCTGCAGTTCCTTCTTCAGGGTTTTTCATGATCAATTGATCAATGCGCTTCAATGCGGCTCTGTAATCTTTCTTGTTCCGGATTGGATTGACCTTTATCATATCTGCTTTGCGTCTTTAATTCTGTCGTACTGAGCGTGTGTTCCAACAAATCTCACGTATACTTTTTGTCCTTTAATGAATACAAGGCATATCATTCTGTAATCATTCCCTTTGATGTCAAATATCACCCGGTTATTTCCAACCAGATCAGCTGTTGGGAAATCCTTTTTGATCTCATTTAAGGTTTTCCACTTCGCCGCTTTCACCTTTTGAAACCAAGCTGCCAATCCAACTTCTGCAGGAGGATGTTTCTTCCAGAATTCAACAAGTTTAGAACGTGTGATAATGTGCATATACTCTTCAATTACAAAGATAATAAAAGTTCTCAATATGAGAACAAAAATTGACCCTCGAGGGATGAAATTCCTGAGAGATTAATGCGCGAGTTACAACAACATTTTTGAATTAGTCGGGAGTAAACGTTTTAAAACGGTTAGAGTTTACAGTTTGACACCCTCCAAGGGTTAAACCCTTGCAGTGTTCACTTCCTCCTGTAGAACAGCACCGACCTAAAATCCCGCCCCTTATCCGGGTCATAACTTGTCGATCCGATTATCAACGTATCCGCTTCTAAGCGCACAATCCTGAACGTATCACGCGACATGTTGAACTTTTCCACCATCAGAACCGTATCACTCATCCCGAGCTTCTCGTACGTCCACAAATTCGAATGCTTGCGAATGGTGAGCGAGTCGGTATTAACGTCCCTAAGTGTAACATCCGCAGCGTGTGTCTCAATGGTACCGTCATTTTTTATCACCCATCTCTTTTCAGTGCGCGTGTTGAATCCATCCATCTTAACAAAAAAACAATTTACTTCCGTAGCAATCATAGATCGAGAACCCATTATCATCCATTCGCCAACTAACTCTCCGTCTTTCGCACGATTGAATCTGCAAACGGAATCTATTTCATATGGATCTGATTTGTATGCTCGGATTCGATCAGCAGCGCTGCTGTCATAAGATTCTTCGGGTACGTCATTTGTTGGATGACCGCCGGAGCAGGAGCAAACGAGGAGTAGTGGTAGAAAGAAGAGGATGAGGATGGGTTTCATTAGAGCTAATGTACGATTTGTCACTTCGAGCCCTTCGACTTGCTCAGGATAAACTCCGTCGAGAAGTCAACAACTTGATCCAAGATCAATCGGCATATCGGAAATTGGCATATCGGCACATCGTTTACTTCCTCCTCTTATAAACCACCGACTCCATTTCCACAGCCCCATTCACCCAACGTTTCTTCACAGATGCAACAATAAAATAATCCGCATCCAATCGCGTGATGCGCAACGTATCGTAGTACATGAAGTGATTGTCGACCATTTCAATAGTGTCGTTGTTGCCTTTCAACTTAAAGTAGTAGGCGGTTCCATATTCCTGACCATAAGCATACAGCAGACTGTCGCTCTTGAAAACCCACCTGTGAGTGGTACGCGTCGAAAATCCTGTAGTGTCGAGAGCAATACATTCAATTTCCGACACGGTTCCGTAAGCACGTCCAACTTCCATCCACTCACCAACGAACGCACCGGTTTTCTCCCGCTCGTGTAAGCAAGCGGTATCTGGTTCTGCATTTATCGGTTCGGGATATACAGCAGTGGTGTCGGGAGGAATTAGTTGTGTATCCAGAGGACGACCGCCGTCGCAGGAGGTGAGGAGGAATGCTGAAAGGACGTAGAGAAATAGGACAGCCTTCATTGATTAACAGTAAGATTCGGTTTACAATAACTCCTGAATATCGATAACATCATGCGACCAAAGCCAATCGTGGTCAAGCATGAAACCTCCATACACAAAGTAGGCGTTTGTAATTTTACCGTCACGTTGTAGTAATTCTTCTTCTCGGACTGCGTGTTTGAGGCTTTTGGCGAATCGCAACTTGGCTACTAGTTGACCCGATTCATCCAAGATTTGGACCGATTGAAGAAAGTTGTCTATAGTTACTTTTTGGCCCTTCTTTTCTTCAAAATACTTCATGAATGGAATAGATTGAAATGCTTTTTCTTCTGTCATCGTGTATGAAAATTGATTGAGTAGAACCTCGCCTACATTTCAATTATGGTGTCTGCGCTACTTAAGGACTACATTGTGATTTATTTCGAATGTGGGCAATCCAGCAATCAGTTTTTCAAATATCTGCATCGAAAAATTCTCCAAGAATCTAAAGTCATCGTCTAGATCATCAATAACTCTTCTATTAGGAATGTAGGCCTTGCCCATGCGTTTTGCTTCTTGATGGTATGGCCACTTGTAGTTGCGAAGTGTCCGCACTGCATTCGACCACAAAATTGTACCACGCGGATCTTGTGTCTTGACCGGACACCAGTTGTGAGCGTAGTTGTTTCTAATATTAATAATTTGGTCGATTCTTTTATTTCGAATTAACGTGTTCATGCCACGGACTTTCAGCTTAAGCATTTCTCTTTTGCCTGATGTCCAATCTATCCAATGTCGCGCCAATTTAAATGAGTACAATGATTTATCAAAAAGGAATAAATTGCCTTTTTCATAATAAATACACTCTATCAATGCTTGCCTGCAAAAACCTAGATTGGTGATGGTTTGATAGTGCGCCTTTCCAAATTCTCGAAATAGTTGATTGACGTTTTTATTTCTTTTCGTCCCCTTCTTCGATTTCAGTGCATTTGAATTAAGTCCGGCTCCAACTAAGTTTCTAAACTTTGCCCAACTTTCAACATTAACCCGGAGACCATCTCGAATATGTGTTTCAAATGGATCCAGTTGATCATTTCTCGAGTTATAAGTGACAGGTAAAGTTCTTGGCATTGTTCGTCTAAACATTTTACACAACATCATCTGAGTGTGTTGATCAACAAATACGCTATTGATACTTCTTGCAGGCGTTCTTCCCTGATTAATTCATCTCTTCTGTAATACTCTCTGTTAGTATTTCTGCTTCGATCCAATGAAGTGTCAGGTCAATTAACTTTTTTAGGTCTATCAAAGATTTACCTTCCCACTTTTTGATGTAATGAGTTTCATCATTTCCTAACCATGCAGCTCGTTTGGCTACATTCTTTATTTTGTCGTCATTGACGAACTGTTCAATTACTTTCCCTAGAAGGAGGTTTTCAACCCCTTCTTTGTTACTAGGATTTTTTTTAATGCAATAGTCTTTGATCAAAAATTCGAGCGCTTTTCTATATCCAACTCCGCATATTTGATCGAGATCAAGTTGCTCTGCTTCATAAGCTTGATTGTAAATGTGAATGAAATCCTTGGAGACTGAAGAGATTTCTGCAGAAAATTCGCGCCCTACTAAATTTCCGCTTGAGGTCAAGTCTGAATAAGTCATACCTGAAATGGAATGATATTTATAATAAGCCACAAATGTCCTATTGCAAGATTGAGTCGGACAATGCATGTACACATCAAATTCTTGACGGCTTCTGGCATAGCCATGAACCACAACGGGTTTTATTGAACGGTGACAAAATGGACAATGATCCGGACATCCCTTGACGTTCATGGTACCGCCACTATAGTGTATTTTGAGTTCTTCCATTGAAAATCTAGTTGACCTATTTATGCGATTAAAAAATCCCGGACTCTTTCGAATCCGGGATCTGATTTATTATTTACTTCTTCTCATCCTTCACCTCTTCAAAATCCACATCCTGCACCTCTCCATCACCTTTCTTCTCTCCATCTCCTTGCGGAGCGCCTTCCGGATTTCCTTGTGCCTGTTGCGCATTCTGCATCGCCTCATACATTCCCTGCAACACTCCTTGCAGTTTCGCAACCGCTGGTTCTATCGCCGGAATATCTTTCGCTGCATGTGCAGTTTTTAATTCTGCGAGCGCAGTTTCAATCGGCTCTTTCTTATCTGCCGGAAGCTTGTCGCCGTATTCTTTCAATTGTTTTTCTGTCTGGAAAATCAACTGATCGGCTTTGTTCAACGATTCCGCTTCTGTTTTCAGTTTCGCATCAGCATCGGCGTTAGCTTCTGCTTCGCGCTTCATTTTTTCAATCTCGTCTTTCGACAAACCTGAACTTGCTTCGATGCGGATGTTCTGCGACTTGCCGGTGTTCTTGTCTTTTGCAGATACTTGAAGTATTCCGTTCGCGTCGATATCAAACGATACTTCAATCTGCGGTGTGCCGCGTGGTGCAGGTGGAATTCCGTCGAGCGTGAATCGTCCGATCGTTCTGTTCTGCGTTGCCATCGGACGTTCACCTTGCATAATGTGGATCTCCACACTCGGCTGAGAATCTGATGCTGTTGAGAACGTTTCCGTTTTCTTCGAAGGTATAGTTGTGTTCGCGTCGATGAGTTTCGTCATTACACCACCGTATGTTTCGATACCGAGTGAAAGCGGTGTTACATCAAGCAACAGTACGTCTTTCACTTCTCCGGTGAGTACACCGCCCTGAATCGCTGCACCAACTGCAACTACTTCATCAGGATTCACACCTTTCGAAGGAGCTTTGCCGAAGAACTTCTGCACCGCATCCTGGATCGCAGGAATACGTGTTGATCCTCCAACGAGAATTACTTCGTTGATATCACCGATCGAGTATCCTGAATTCTTCAGCGCTGTTTTGCAAGGCTCGATTGTGCGACGAATCAAATCGTCAACGAGCTGCTCAAACTTCGCGCGTGAAAGTGTGCGCACTAAGTGTTTCGGAATTCCATCTACCGGCATGATGTACGGCAGATTGATTTCTGTTGAAGCAGAAGACGACAATTCAATCTTCGCTTTCTCAGCTCCTTCTTTCAGACGCTGCAAGGCCATAGGATCTTTTGTAAGATCGAGGTTGCCGTTCTCTGATTTGAATTCTGCAACGAGCCAGTCGATGATCTTCTGGTCAAAATCGTCACCACCAAGGTGTGTATCACCATCAGTTGATTTTACTTCGAACACGCCATCACCCAATTCAAGAATTGAAACGTCGTGCGTACCACCACCGCAGTCAAACACCACGATTTTCATATCCTGACTTTTCTTGTCGAGACCATAAGCCAAAGCTGCTGCCGTTGGCTCGTTGATGATACGTCGCACTTTGAGTCCCGCAATTTCACCGGCTTCTTTCGTTGCCTGACGCTGCGAGTCGTTGAAGTATGCAGGAACAGTAATAACTGCTTCTGTTACTTCCGTGCCGAGATAATCTTCTGCAGTCTTCTTCATCTTCTGAAGAATCATTGCAGAGATTTCCTGCGGCGTATATTTTCTGTCGTCGATCTGAACACGCGGAGTGTTGTTATCACCTTTCACCAACTGGTAAGGCACACGTGAAACTTCGCCCGCCACTTCATCGAATGTGTGACCAACGAAACGTTTTATCGAATAGATTGTCTTACGCGGATTTGTGATGGCCTGGCGTTTCGCAGGATCTCCCACTTTACGCTCGCCGTTCTCGACGAATGCAACGATTGACGGCGTTGTACGGCGTCCTTCGCTGTTTGGAATTACAACGGGCTCATTACCCTCCATTACGGCTACGCAAGAGTTCGTTGTTCCAAGGTCGATTCCAATGATTTTTCCCATGACTGTATGTGTTGTTATTGATGTTTAAATTCTACAGAAATAAACAGTCAATGAACATGCCAACAGGCTGATTTACGCAGGATTGGCATACTTCGGCTACGCTCAGTATGACAATCGGCGAAAAGAGAGGGTTTTCCTGACAAAACGACATTATGGCAGAGGCCGATCCGACTTCAGAATCCGCGCGCTGAAGCGCGCGGTGGAATAATTCTGAGCTGAGCGGACAAAGAAAAAGGGCCACTCTCGCGACCCTTTCATATTTTTTTGACTGCCTACTGCCCAACCGCCCAACTGCCTACTGTTATTGGCAACCGAAATTCGCCCCATTATGATCGAGGAACTTCTTCGTGCATGTAAATCTTCCGCGTGAAAGTGAATCCAGCGATTGGTTTGGAAGTGTGTAAGCACGTGTTGTTTTCGTGCGCGATGAGAATACACCGAGACCATTGTTGATGTTGGTGTAAGAAGGACGTTCCTGCGCAATGCTGCTCGAAGGACCGTTGATCTGCATGTAATTGTCGAGTTCTTCTCCGCAAGCATACACGTAGAATTTCAGACTGTCGCATTCCCGCTCAACAACATTGTTGTCGTCAGGAATTGAGTTATTCACGAAACGGAAAAATCCGTCCGGATCAAACTTGAGTGATTCTTCGTTAAGCGACGATGTGTTGTTACGAACTTCTCCAATTACCCATCCGCTCGTAGCGTGTGTAGTAATTACGTTGTTGATGTCCTTCTCGCGATAGTGGAAAACCATTACAACCTGGTAGAGTACAGCGCCGTCTGCAGCTTCCCATTTAATTTCTGCTTTGTAATTCGGATTGTTGCTCGCCATTCCGATCGTCGTAAAGTTCGGAGCAGTAATGTCGAAATCTTCAACGATAGTAGTTGTTGCAGAAGCTTCATTGCCGGTCGATGCATTTGCAATCACAAGACGATAAGAATAAGTCGAGTTGAACCATGTGCCGGTTTGCGGACAAGAGTAAATTACATACATCGGAGCGTAAAAATCACCGGGCTCTTTGTTGTAAACTGTATCAGGAGTAAGTGTTACGAAACTTTCTACGCCAGAGCCAGTCACGCGCTCAATGCGCACATTCAACTGATTGATGTAGTTGATGGAATCGTACTGCTGCGCCATGTCGTAAGCGTTGTCAGGCCCAAGGAAAGCTTTCTGGATACGGATGTATTGTGTAGGCTCTGTCTGATCGAGCAGGCCATAAACAACGGTGGTCTCTTTCCAGTCGTCCAACAAATCCAACTCCGTACTGCACATGCTGAACAGGAAAACAACTGCCGAAAATCCGAGGAACTTTTTCATTCTGAAACAAGCGATTTTTAAGATGCACAAAAATACTAACTTTGTTCGTACATCCTCCCTTTTTACGCTTAATGCTATTAACACATTCACCAATGGTCAATTTGGGGAGATTACTGGTAGTTTTTGCGCTGGTGTTGTACACCGGAAAACTTTCAGCACAGGCGCCGGATAGCACATTCTGGGTTCCGAACGGTCCTGTAAATTCTGTGATTCTTCATGACACAACTGTGATAATCGGCGGCGATTTCGATCAGCTATGTCCGGTAACAGGATCGTTTGTCAGAATCGACACCGGTACAGCGCAAGTTGATCCGTCACTTTTTAAAGTAGATGGAACGGTGTACACTACATGGTTGGATTTCAAAGGAAACCTTTACGTGGGCGGAAGTTTCACGCACGTTGGCAATCAGAGCGTGGAAAATCTTTTCAGAATGAATCCTGACGGAACGTTCGACAATACTTTTATGCACAGTGTGAATGGTCCGGTGTATACAATCACAATAAACGATTCCTCACTTTTTCTTGGCGGTGACTTTACACAGATCGATGGTCAGACGAGGAATTATTTCGGAGCGATTGATCTCAACACGAATGATGTAAACTTATGCGATCCGAATTTCAACGGTCCGGTGTATTGCATGCAGCTGGATGTAATGTATTCTCAGATTATCGTTGGCGGTGACTTTAATCAGGTGTCTACATATAATCCACCTTTTCTTGCGAAGATCGACATGAACAGTGGTGCACCTTTTACATTCAATGCGGTTCCCTGGACTGCTATACCGAATGCGGATGGTCCGGTTTACGACATTGAGCTTGCGGGACCTTTTCTTTTTATTGCAGGAGAGTTCAATCAGTTTGCTTCACTTCAGCGAAGAGGAGTAGCGAAGCTGATGAATTCAACCGGTGTTGTGCAAACTGTGAATGCAAACATGAATGGTTCGGCGTATGCATTGAAACTGGTTGCCGGCGATTTGTATGTAGGTGGAAGTTTCAGTTCTGTTTCATCCACGCCGAGGCAGAATGTAGCGTGTCTGGATTTTAATCTGGCGTTGACTTCGTGGAATCCGGGTGCGAATGGAATCGTGCGCCATATCCGAAGAATTGATAATGATGAATTATTCATCGGTGGAGAATTTGGTGTGTTTGGTGGCGATAGCACAGGCCGTGCTGCAATTGTCAACCGTTTCACCGCAGTGGTGCGCGATTGGAAACCTCTGTTTAACGGTACAGTTTACACGGCTATTCTCGATACAGCAGGACGGATGCTGGTTGGAGGAGCATTCTTCGGCGCGGGAGGAATTTATCGAAACAACCTCTGTGCAATGAGTGTGAATAGTGGATTTCCAACAGGGTGGAATCCCAATGTCAACAATGTTGTACGTACAATGACGCTTGATGGAGACTCGTTGTATTTCGCCGGCGATTTTACGAGTGTTACTTCTACTGCACGTGGACGAATCGCTGCAGTTGATCTGAACACGTTCGCGCTGTTGCCTTTTAATCCGGGAGTGAATGGCGTTGTTCGCACAATCTGTATTACTGATACAGCAGTGTATTTCGGAGGAAACTTCACGCTGCTCGGCGGACAAGGTCGGAACAACATCGGCAGAGTGAATAAATCAACTGCGCTTGCGATGATCTGGAATCCGTATTGTTATGGAACGGTGAATCGCATTCTTGTAAACGACGGTTGGGTGTATGTTGCAGGATTCTACAACACGATTTCCGGCGTAACGCGTCAAAATCTCTCACGTCTGAATGTACAAAATGGTGTAGCCGATCCTAACTGGATTTGCGACACCGATGACGGCATTTACGAAGCGAAATTCTACAACGGCAAACTCGCTTTGGGCGGATGGTTCTCCACTGTGAATGGACAAGCATCTCCTGCGTTTGCGCTTCTCGATACACTCTCACTGCAGATTTCACCAGTCACATTCGGTTGCGATGGATTCGTAAAAACATTCACAACCTATGGCGACGATTTTTTTATCGCCGGAAGTTTTCAGCTTGTGAATTCGCAGTTTCAACCGAATCTAATCGCATATGATGAAGGCAACAGTGCAGTTGATCCGTGGACACCTGTACCGAATGCCGCACCAAACAGTATGCAGGCAACAGCTACGCGACTTTTTTCCGGTGGCGGAATGACAACTTGCTCCAGTCGCTTTCATCCGTACTTCCAGGTGTTGAGTATACAGTGGGTGACGTACATCAATGAAACGCACATGTACGCCCCAACATTCGAAGTGTGGCCGGTGCCTGCAACAGATTTCATTACGATCAGTTCAGTAATTCAATTCTCTGATTACACGATTACAGACATCACCGGAAAAATTGTTCAGGCCGGAAAACTCGAATCGGGTAGTGGTACACAAACACTTTCTGTTTCTGATCTGACAATGGGAATGTACATTCTGAATCTCACTGCTTCGGATGGACAATCTTCTTCCCGAAAAATCATCATCGACTAATTTCTGACTACACGATATTGTTGTTGTCTGCGACGCTCTACACGGAGACACGGCGAAACGGAGACGTACGTTGTATGCGAAGCCCACGAGAAACGGGGGATCGCTAAAGCGATCTCTACGTTCATTTGAAAACGAAAGCGGATCCACTTGTGGATCCACTACTGTAAACCCGCCGTTTTCTCGTGGGCTTCGCATTTTTTTTCTCCGTTTCGCCGTGACGCCGTGTTAAGCCCGCGCAGCGTTAGCCTCTATCTCACGAAATTCCGATTGATTACACCAATGCAATACGCCGTGCCGCGTGGGTTTAGAGTACAAAGTACTTCCCCGTTTCGCCGTGCCGCTGTGTTAAGCCCGCGCAGCGTTAGCCTCTATCTCACGAAATTCCGATTGATTATCCGGATGCAATGCGCCGTGCCTCGTGTGCTTCGCATTTATTTCTCCGTTTCTCCGTTTCGCCGTGTAGAGCCCGCGCAGCGTTAGCCACTATCTCACGAAATTCAGATCCTGCACCAACGCCTCCGTCACCAACGCGTATTGCGTATCCTGATCGATGTGATAATTCGGAAACACCGTAATGTTTCTTGAAGTGAAAAGTCCAAGACCATTGTCCACATTCGAGAACTGAGGAAGGTCGGCTGAGCTCGTATTGTTTGCGATCTGCACTTTCATGTACGTTATCAGATCTTCTGCTGCAGTCGTATAAATGAGATCCATCTTTTTTGAAATACGTCGCACGGCAGGATTAACCGGGATATTATTTACAAGCATGCGCAGAAAGTTCGTACGCTGAACAGCGAGGAGGAGGTTCTCACCGCCTTCGTCCGTTATTGACTCAAGGTCTCCAATGATCCAGTCGACATAACGCGTTGAAACCTGCGTTGTATCGGAGATAAATTGCTCATCGTAGTAAAAACGTATGGTCAGGTTATAACGCTTACCGAACAATGGTGTTTGAAAATAAAATCCGATAGAACCTTCATTTTCAAAATTCAGTGCGGTGAGCACGTTTGGATTCGTATGTTGCAATTCACGCACGATTTGAGTTTCCGAAGTTGCAATATATCCTGTCACGAGATCAGTAACCGTAAGACGATAAGTACTTCCATCAGTGAGAACAGGAAAGTTACCGCGATACAGAACCTGGTGTGGCCAGAGGAAAGTTCCTTCTTCACGCGGGATGCTGGAGTCGGGCTGCAGAATCCAGTACGACATTTCGTTTCCATTCAGCAAACGCGTAATACGCACTTCCATGTTCTGGATTTCCAGCTGAATGCTGTCTTGGTTCTGCGCAAACTGCAAAGCGTTTCCTTCACCAAGAAAAACTTTGCTCACGCGGATGTATTGCGCGGTGTCATCGGGACAGAGAATGCCGTAGCACACGATTTTCTCCTCGTAATCGGTGAGAAGATCGAGATCGTTCTTGCAGCTATTGTGAATAAAGGGGATGATTAAAAGCAGAGCAATTGCTATACGTTTTATCATGGCGTGAAGATAATAAGAAATGCGGGATGTGGTATGAGGAACGGGGAACGGGGAATGTGGAAAGAAACATTCTGCGCTGCGTCGTCGCGTCGTTGCGTCGCCGCGGTTAGAAATGCGCAATCAACCGTACACTCAGCTGCCGGTTCGTCAGATAATTCGGCACCGCATACGTTCTTCCCGTTACATCCTTCACCCAGTAATAGGAAATCGTATTGTTCACCTGCAGGAGGTTGAACACTTCCACGCCAGCCCAAAGCGATTTCACAAGCTTGTTCTTGCGGCTCGGACGATCTTTGTTGTCTTTGCTTTTGTTTTTCTTTTCATCGCCGAGGAAGAGATAAGAAAAACCAATGTCGACACGACGATAAGGCGGCATACGGAAAACCTGCTCGTAACGATTGTGGTTCGGCGGACCAAAGGGCATTCCGGTTCCGAGAATCAACCCGAGATTCATTTTACAATCCGGTAAAATTGGAAGCTCATCCTGGAAATAAATACCAACGGTCAGCAACTGATCGGACGGTCTCGGAATCATACCCGGGTAACTGGTAATTGTACTTGCGATGGTATCGTTGAGTGTGTAACCCGAAATGATCGTATCTCCATCGGTGTTGATGTAGATGTTGGAGAAATCGTTGTAGAGATTTTCTTTGGTGCGCAGTAATGAAACGCTGATCCACGATTCGGCTCCTTCAACAAATTTTCCATACAGGCGCATGTCCATTCCGTAAGCATATCCTCGCGCGATGTTGCCACCGAAGTAACGGATACGCACGTCGTTAACTTCATACGGATTCAGATTGTCGAGATACTTGTAGAACACTTCGCCAATGAAACGGAAATCGCGTTTCCATGCCTGGAATGTAATGTCGGCACCAAGCACGGCATGAATTGAAGTTTGCGCTTTGATATTTCTATTGAGGATTCCGTTGTAGTCGCGCAACTCGCGGTAGAATGGAGGCTGGTAATACAAACCAGTGCTCGCAGTGAAAATCACATTTGTTTTCCAATGCGGCATCCACTTTAGTTGGATACGTGGACTTACCAATGTTTGTTGGTTCATATCCCAGTATTGACCGCGAACACCAAATGTAAATGCAAGGAAAGATGAATCTTTCAGCGTGTCGGCATACCGATACTGCACGTAACCAGAAAAACGATTCGAGAATAATGTCGCGCTCGATTTCACAACATCCTGCAGATCGAAACTGGTCAACGGATAAAACGGAATTCCGTATCCGGCCGAATCAACGTAATTCCATTCGCTGAGTTCGTCTTTGATGCGTTCGTTCTGGTATTTCACACCGAACAACCATGTGTTATGATCGTTGATGTAAATCGCTTTGTATTCTCCATTCGACACCCACACATCCACGTAATTCCGTGCGTGATTCAGAAATGATCCAACACCGCGATTAAATGCAACCTGTCCGAAAGTCGGTTTCCCGAAATCTGCTTCGAGCTGATCGATGTAATATTGACCAAGCACATCAAACGTTTCTGTTTCGTAAGAATTAAAAACAGAAGCCGTCCATTTATGATTCCAGTTTTTATTTCCGCGATGGTTCAGCGATACAGAATGAAACTGCGTCTGAAACTGATTCACTACCTGGCCTTCGAAGTAAACAGTAAATCGCAGTGCATTGTTCAGCGTTCCGAAATCTGTTTCACGCGTAGATGGAACGAGGTTGTACTTGTTCATCGAAAAACCACCGATGTATTCCACTTCCCACTGATCGGTGAGTGAATAACCAAACACACCTTGAATATCCGTGTAAGAAGAAGTGTAATCGCCTTTCGTATCGATTGCATTCAGAATGTACCGGTTGGATTTCTGACGAATACCAAGCATCCAGTATCCGCGGTAATCTTTACTCATTCCTTCAACTTCCACATTCACTCCCAGCAAGGAAGCAGAGAACACGCCTCTAAATTTATCGGGACGACGATAACGCACATCCAGTACCGACGACATCTTATCTCCGTACTTCGCTTCGAATCCACCCGTAGAGAAGTAAATATTCTCCGTCATGTCAGGATTCGGAAAAGTCAATCCTTCCTGCTGACCGGCACGTGTTAAAACCGGACGATAAATTTCAACACCATTGATGTAAACCAGATTCTCATCGAAGTTTCCTCCACGCACATTGTATTGTGTGCTTAGTTCGTTGTTGGAAGTTGCTCCTGCGAAACGGAGAATTGCAGTGATATCTCCCGAAGGTGAAGGAAGGTGGTTGAACACTTCTGGATTGATCGGTGTTCCGGTATCGAAAATGCGTGGACTTGAGATGTTTGCAGTATCAAGTACATTCCCGCCTATTTTTTTGTCAAGATAAATCGTCAACTCAAAGGTTTCACCTGGCTTAAGTTGCACTGCCCTGCGATATTCTTCATATCCGATGAGTCGGACAACGAGGATCAGTTTTTTATCTGCAGGAATGGTGAATTGAAAATTCCCTTTCGCATCGGTGTTCATTGCGGTAGTACCACCCAGATATCCGACTGCTGCGTTCTCAACGGCGTTCCCAAGAGAATCCAGTACTTTTCCCTTCACCGTTGCCACCTGCGCATTCGCACGCACACTCATGAAGAGTCCGATTACTATAATCAGCGAAAAGCGTAAACAGGATAGCATCAGGTAGGTGTGGCGTCGATAGGGGGCGTTCAGCTTTATTTATCACGCATGGATTGAATGAACTTTGCCCACGCAATCGGGTTGAGCAGGTTGTTGGGTTGGTATTGACCTGCGTAATAGTTTTTGTTCGTTTGCTTTTGCATTGCTGAAGTGTAAGCACCCTGACCATCTGCTGTTACAGCTCCTGATGCGGCCATCATTCGCTGTTGTGCAAGGTTCATCCGTGCCCGTTCCATATCATCGTCAGGAATGTCAACAGCAAGAAATGCATTCTTGAATTGCTCGCGTGATGGCCATGGATAAACTACCATCTCAGTCAATAACACAGTATCCATCTTTAATGTCTGTACGTGGTTCACCTGACTGTTGGTGAATGTATCCAGCAAAACATACTGACCGGTTTTGTAACCGAGCGAAAAGAATTCGAGTGTATCACCTTCTTCCACCACAATTGAATAATATCCGGAACCTGTGCTGTACACCCCACGGGCTGTTCCTTTCACAACAATCGCAACAAATGGAATAGGGTAAAGGCTGTCGGCATCAATTACCATTCCTGAGAACTGCACAATCTTCGCTTTCGATGTATCAGCAGAAGTTTGGGCACCACAAAAACTTGTTTTTCCACACAGTAACGCAGTGAAAATCATCAGAACAATCGTTTTAGGCAGCACCATCATCTTGCAAATTTACGAAATGTATCAGGGCTTGACCGTTAGTATGCGCGATTAAAACTTGCAATAGCCCATTTTATTGCCTGAACGCGTAATTTCTTTTCATGAAGTTCTTCTGTAGACTACATGCGTATCGTTTTCGTGGCTACTTTAGACAAAATTTTTTACCAATGAAAAATAGCATAATCCTCGCTCTTGCCATCATCACTCCTGCAATTGCGTTTTCACAGATTACCATTACAAACGCCGATATGCCAGATCCGGGTGATTCTATCCGGGTAAGTTATGCTGCAACCCTGGGTCCTATTAATCCCGCTGTAACCGACACTAACTACGTGTGGGACTTTTCCTTCCTCACGCCTATTGCTCAGGAGCGCATCGAATACATCGCACCTACAGCGTTTCCGTTCAACTTCCTGTCTGATATGGGTCTGACGAACTATTCACCCGATTCGTTGCCTATCGTTGGACCGCTTCCTACAAATTTTGTGGATTATTATAAAAGCACCAGCTCAAGTTTCCGTCAGGTCGGATCAACATTTGACTTTCCACAGCTAACTTCATTCTCTGCTCCAATCATTTACAGTGCTTCGGACTATGTCTATCGTTTCCCTGTAGATTATGGTGATATCGACAGCTGCGATGCGTCTTATTCGTTCACGATTCCCGGAATAGGATTCATTGGACAAGATCGTCACCGCGTCAATGTTGTGGATGGTTGGGGAACCCTGATTACACCACTTGATACCTATCAGGTTGTACGGATTCGTTCGGTAGTAGATGCTGTTGATACGGTGTCATTCGATACTTCGAATCAAACCGGATTTACGATTCCGCGTCCTCAGGAAATTCAGTACAAGTGGATGGCTGTGGGAATGAAAATCCCTGTGTTGGAAGTCGATTGCCAGGTTATTTTCAATCAGGAAATCATAACCAACATTCAGTATCAGGATACATTGCGCGATAGTCTTTTCCAGGTAAGTGTTGCTGACATGAATCCAAACACTCCGAACGTTTCTATCTATCCGAATCCTGCCGGAGAGATCGTGAATGTTCATTATCAGCAGAACGGAACTGGTCCTATTGAGTTCGTTGTGATGGACCTTAACGGGAAAGTCGTGAAAGCTGAAAAAGAGAAAAACGCGAATTCTGCCGGAATTAAGCAGATTGATGTAACCGATTTACCGGCCGGAATTTACCTGATTTCAGTAGTCGCAGAAAGTGGCACGACCACCTCAAAAATCGTTGTTCATTGATAATCAACATTTTGTCACCCATTCGAATTGAAACAAAATGGAGGTCAGGTCGTATAAGGAACTGATTTTCTCACACCTGGCCCAATCTTATGAACTTATTTTCCGCAAATCTTTTGAGGTTTTATTTGTTGCTGGTGCGGAAAACCCTCATTTTTAAGCCGATTTTAATACCTGTTCCGCTGAAAACGGGCAAAACGCACTTCCACTAAACTCACTCTATGAAGAGGATTCTTACGCTTTTCGCTGTACTCTGTTTGTCACTCACTGGTTTTTCACAGAACGATCTGTCTGTGATTGCCATTACTGCGCCCGTGAGTGGTTGCGCTATGACCGCCACGGAGAATGTCACAATCCGGATATTCAATTTCGGGAACACGCTTCCTGCGGCTACGAGCTTTAACGTATCGTATACGATCAATGCCGGTGCGCCAGTAACGGAGAATATAACATTGGCGGCACCTCTGTTGTCGAACTCTACACTCAATTATACATTTACAACCCAAGCCAATTTATCAGTGGCAGGGACGTATACATTCACTGCCACGGTAGCGTTGGCAGGTGATGTTAACCCCACGAATGATGCATTCACCGGTTACCTTGTCACTAATACTGCTGCTTCTGTCGGCGGTACCGTTTCAGGTGGCACGAACGTGTGTATCAGTGGAAATTCCGGAGTGTTGACACTTTCCGGCCATACAGGTAACGTACTTAGTTGGGAGTATTCAACTGACGGCGGATTTACATGGATCAGTATTTCAAATACTACCACTACTCAGACGTATAATAACCTGACGGTTCCTACCCAGTATCGCGCGCAGGTGCAGAGTGGTGCTTGTGCTCCGGCGAATTCCTCGATTGCGTCAATGACCATTAATCCTGCAACTGTGGGAGGAACCACGGCAGGTTCTGCAACGCGTTGCAGCGGTGCGAATAGTGGAAACATTACCTTGAGTGGACATACTGGTGCTGTAGTTCGTTGGGAATACTCAACAGACGGCGGATTCAGTTGGACCATAGTAGCAAACACTACAACTGCGCAGGCATATCTGAACTTAACGCAAACTACAATTTATCGTGCACGCGTTCAGAGCGGGGCTTGTGCCGGATTGTATTCCAGCCAATCGACAATCACGATCAGTCCTGTTACAGTTGGTGGTACAATTAATCCTCCAGTAACGGCGGTATGCAGCGGTTCGAACAGTGGAACGTTAACACTGAGCGGACACACGGGTTCTATTATCCGTTGGGAATTCTCAACTGATGGAGGAGTTACCTGGTCGAACATAGCAAACACAACAACAACCCAAAACTATCTGAACCTTGTAGTTTCTCGCCTGTATCGTGCGCGTATACAGAGTGGTGCATGCGCAGTTCAGTATTCTTCAGTTGCAGCAGTCAATGTAGGTGCGGCTTCAGTAGGTGGTTCTGTCACCAGTTCTGCAACGGTTTGTAGCGGAGCAAATAGTGGTACACTCACATTGTCGGGTCATACCGGTTCAGTTCTTCAGTGGGAATTTTCTACTGATGGTGGAATGACGTGGACAGTTATTGCGAATACAACGACAACAGAAAACTATCTCAATCTGGTTACAACCACAATGTACCGCGCGCGCGTACAGAATGGAGGATGTCTTCCTTCTTATTCTACGGCTGCAACAATTACCGTGGATGGAGTAAGTGTTGGTGGAGCTGTTTCCGGAGGAGTTACAGTTTGCTCAGGCAGTAATGGTGGAACATTAACACTCGCCGGACACACCGGAACAATTATCGGTTGGGAATCATCGAACGATTCAATCACGTGGGTGAGTACCGGTAACACAACAACCAGTCAGCCTTTCACAAACCTTGTGGATACAACTTACTATCGCGTAATCATTCAGAGTGGTGTTTGTCCTTCAGATACTTCTACAGTTGATTCGGTTATTGTTGATCCGGTTACGGTTGGCGGAACAGTTACTCCGGCCATGGACACAGTATGTAGCGGAGCGAACAGCGGAACACTTACAATAGCAGGTTCAACCGGCAGCGTTGTGCAGTGGGAATATTCTACAGACGGTGGTGTAACATGGATTACAATCATCAACACTGGAATGACTCAGGCGTATAACAACCTGACTACTGCAACTATTTACCGTGCACTTCTGCAAAGCGGTGTTTGTTCGCAGCAATATTCTGCACAGGCAGTTGTATCGATAGATGCACAACCGGTTGGCGGAACACTATACTCTGACGTTACGGTTTGCGGTGGCGCAAACAGCGGCACACTTACATTAGTAGGACACGTTGGTAACGTTGCTAACTGGGAAACGTCTACCGATGGTGGTATGACCTGGAGCATGTTGGCAAATACAACGTACCAGGAAAACTATCTGAACGTTGCGGTGTCAACTATGTATCGCGTAGTTGTTGCAAGCGGTGTTTGCGTTGCAGATACTTCAAATTCAATTACGATTACGGTAGATGCTCCTTCAGTGGGCGGTGTTGTTTCAATGGACGACACAGTTTGTGCGGGTGCTAACGGCGCTACGCTTACACTGGCAGGTCACACCGGAAACGTAAACGGTTGGGAATATTCTCAGGATGGTGGTGTTACATGGGTGAACGTAGCGAATACAGGAACTACTCAGGGTTACACAAACCTCATGGCTACTACGATGTATCGTGTGCGTGTCCAGAACGGCGTTTGTCCTTCTACAACATCAGATACCGCGATGATTACTGTTGATCCGATTGTTGACGCTGGTGTGCTGAGTGGTCAGACTACAGTTTGTGCAAACATCAACAACGGTCAGCTTGATCTTACAGGTTATTCCGGAAGTATCGTATCATGGGAACTTTCAAATGATGGTGGTGTTACATGGGTTCCGAACGGAAACACAACAGCATCAGAAACATTTACCAATCTCACCGACACCATGTGGTATCGCGTAATACTTGCGAGCGGTGTTTGCGGTGGTGATACTTCTAATATTCAAACCGTATTTGTTGATCCGAACACAGTTCCGGGTGCAACTACAGTTGACGATACAGTGTGTGCCGGATCGAACATGGGCACCGTTTACCTGAACGGTCAGGTTGGAAACATTCTGAACTGGGAAATTTCAACCGACGGAGGAAACAACTGGATTGCGATTGCATCAACGGCTGATTCCATCAACTATGTGAACTTAACGACGTCTACATGGTATCGTGCATGGGTGTTGAGCGGAGTGTGTACTCCAGCGCTTGCATCAAATGCAACAATGATTACAGTAAATCCTGTTTCAGTTGCCGGGACAATTTCCGGTAGCACCAATGTGTGCGAAGGAACAGGTAGCGGCACATTGACACTTTCAGGAACTACAGGTACTGTTGTCGATTGGGAATGGTCAACAGATGGCGGTGTAACCTGGACTGCGATCGGAAACACAACGATGGCACAGGGTTGGAGCAACCCAATGGATACTACATGGTACCGTGCAATTGTAATGAGCGGAGTTTGTACTCCTGACACTACAATGAATGCGGTGATCATTGTTTATCCAAAACCAGTTGCGGCATTCACTGCCGACACGGTTTGTTGGGGAGCAACAACAACATTCACAAACAATACTACGATCGCTGCAGGCGGAATCCAGTTCCAGAACTGGGATTTCGGCGACAACAATGCATCTGTTGCAACCAATCCAATGCACATGTACATGTCAGCCGATACGTTCAACGTTGTACTCATCACAGTTTCCAACCTTGGATGTTCTGACACTGCAATGCAGGGCGTGGTTGTTCACGGTCTTCCTGATCCAACAATTACAGTTGGCGGCACAACTTCACTTTGTCAGGGCGACAGCGTAATGCTTTCTGTTCCTGCAATGCCGCAGAACTGGTACGACTGGAACAGCGGTGATACAACGAGCACGATCTTCGCAGATACAACATGGAACTTTGTGATACAGGTTACTGATTCTATCACCGGTTGCATGGCATGGGATTCTGTGATGATCACTGTTCTTCCACGTCCGATTGCGGATGCAGGTCTTGACACGGCAGTTAGCGCAGGATCTTCAATAGTACTGCTTGGTTCAGGCGGATCAACGTTCGACTGGAGTCCTTCAGTAGGTCTTGATGATCCAACAAGTGCAAATCCAATCTGTACTCCGGCTTACACAGTTACATATACACTCACCGTTACGGATGCAAACGGTTGTACCGACACTGACGCAGTAGTTGTAACGCTGAAGAAAGATCTTAACCTGATCATCTCGAACATCATTACTGCAAACGGTGATGGATTCAACGATGTATGGAACGTGCAGAACATTGAGTTCTACCCGAACAACCACGTAACCATCTACAACCGTAACGGTATGGAAGTTTACGAGATGAACGGATACAACAACAGCTGGAACGGAACTTACAACGATGGTCAGCTTCCTGATGGCACATACTACTACGTACTTGAGTTCCCTGATGAAGATGTAACATTCAACGGGGCAGTTACAATTGTTAGTGAGAAAAAATAATCAGGAACTCAAAAGACGACGACACTATGAAAAAGTTATCTATATCTCTGGTACTGGTTGCAGCAACAATGCTAACTGCGGATGCACAACAGCTTCCGTTGTACAGCCAGTCGTATTTCAATCCGTTCCTCTATAACCCTGCGACTACAGGTGTTAACGATGGCACGAACGCTTATCTCATTCATCGCCGCCAGTGGACAGGCATGCCTGGTTCACCGGTTACGAATGCATTTACCGTTGACGGATTCTTCGAAGACAAAAACGTTGGATTGGGCTTTGCCATTTTCAACGACGTTCAGGATATCACTGAGCGTCTCGGAATCTACACGAGCTATGCATACCGCCTGAAGCTGAATGAAGATATGGCGCTGCGTTTCGGTGTAACGGTTGGATTCCTTGATAACCGTGTCGATTATTCACGCGCAATTGTGAAGGACGCGTCAGATCCGATGTTGTTTGCACAGATGCAGCGTAAGAGCGCACTTGACGCGAACATCGGTGTGAGCTACAACTGGAAAGATCTTCGTATCGGATTCGCAGTTCCACAGCTGATTGGTCAGCGCGTTGAGCTGGCGAGCTACGATCAGACTTCTTATTACCAGCTGAACCGTCATTACCTCGCAACTGCAACTTACAAGTGGGTGTTCAACGAAACACAGCAACTTGCACTTGAGCCAATGGCAATGATCCGTTTCATGCCGAACACACCTGCACAGTACGACATTCTTGCACAGGCAAGCTGGAAAGATATGGTTTGGCTGGGCGTTAGTTACCGTAGTAATTACGCAGTTGGTATCAATACACGCGTGAAGCTGTTTGGTAACCTGAGTGCAGGATACGCTTACGACATTATCATTTCCGACCTGAAAACATCTGCAGGTGTAAGCCACGAGTTTATGTTGGGTTACAAATTCGGGCAGTTAGGTGGTGGTGGCGATGGTGGTGGACACCAGCGTGCGAAATATGATTAATAGTTTAAACTGATTTTGTGAAGAAGCTGAACTTCATAGTTGTATTGACTGTTGCGCTGCTTGTTGCAGCTGCACCTGTTTCGATAGCGCAGACTGGAAATCCGAAAACGATGACTGTGCGTGCCGACGCATTATTTGCACAGCGCGAATATGAGCAGGCTGCCGGTTATTATACCAAACTGTTCGAACAGTTTCCCGATAATGTTGTTTACCAGTTTCGCAGTGGAGTTTGTGCTATTTACACGGGCGATCCTAAACTCGCATTGAAGAACATCAAAGGCGCTTATGAAAAAGATCCTACTATTCCGGATGTAAACTTTTTCCTTGGGCGCGCTTACTTGCTGAACGGAATGTATGATGATGCGTTGATGCAATTTAATCTTCAGCTTGCAAAAGAACCTGATGAAATTCAGCGTCTGCGTTTGGATCAGTACGTAATCAACTGCGGTGCAGCGAAAGATCTGAGTGCGAAACCTACAAACAACAAAGTGGAGAACGCTGGTCGCCCGATCAATACTCCGGGTGATGAATATGCACCGGTGATGATCAAAGGCGATTCATTGATGTTCTTCACCTACAAAGGACCGAATTCAAAAGGTGGTAAAAGTTACACGTATGGCAGGAATGATTCGGCCGGCGTATTCTACGAAGACGTTTTCGTAACCAGTAAAACTTCTACCGGCTGGTTTTATCCGGGCAGTGCCAGCGATAACATCAATTCAAACCGTCACGATGCCACATCAACTATTTCACCGGATGGGCGACAGTTGTTCGTTTACAAGTGTACAGAAGAGAACAAGGGAGATATTTATGTAGCGAACAAGGCAGGCAACGACTGGACTGTTCCAACACGCATTCCCGGCGACATCAACAAACCCGATTCATGGGAAGGCAGCACTGCAATCACTCCTGACGGACGCACGATGTATTTTGCAAGTGATCGTCTTGGCGGATTTGGCGGAAAAGATATTTATCGCGCAACACTGATTGGTGATTCGGCCTGGGGAAATATCCAGAACCTTGGTGCAAACATTAATACCAGCCAGGATGACGACGGTCCGTATCTAACGGAGAACGCATACAAAATGTATTTCGCATCGCGTGGACACAACTCCATTGGTGGTTACGATATTTTCTGGAGTGAGTTAGGTCCTGATGGAAGTTCGTGGCAACTTGCGCAGAACATGGGCGTGCCTGTTAACAGTACGGCCGATGATATTTATTACCAGCCGTTGAAAGACGGAAGTCAGGCTGTGTTCTCTTCGAATCGTGAAGGCGGAAGTGGTTTGATGGATATTTATTTTGCTTCACCGGGTGTGCCTGCTCCTGAACTGGTAACGGTTCACGGTATGGTTACGTTGGATGATCAGCCGATCAATTCCATGATTACTGTTACATACACAAACAAAGACGGTGTTGTTGGCGATTATGGAACTGCAGCTGAGAATGGAAAGTATACGCTGAACCTTCCTGCCGGAGATAATTACAAAATTTACTATCTCGTAAATGAGATGGAAGAATATGCGAAGGTGCTGGATGCAACTCAGGTGACTTCGTATCAGAACAACGAGATCAACGTAGAGTTTTATTCAGATGCGTACAAGCTGGCTCATCCGGAGAAATTCGGAAAGATGACACCGGTTGATTCTGTGAAAGTTGAGCAGAAACTTGCGAGCCAGGTGATGATCGACAAAGACATCAAACTGAAGAACGACTCGAGTAAGAACTGGGCAGGTGACGATGAGAACAGTGCGGTTGATCCGGGCTACTACATTGTAATCGGCGCGTTCAAGAACAAAGACAACGCGAAGCGAATGGAAGAGAAAGTAAAGGCGCAGAATAAATGGGACAAAGTCCAGCGCGTTTACAACAAGAACAACGGCTTCATGTATGTTACTGTTGCACATCCACCTTCAGAAGGTGATGCAGTAACGGTTGTAAGAAATGCACGGAAGGAATATCCGGATGCGTGGATTCAATTTCTGAAATAGACGATAGACAAGAGACGGGAGTGAGACGAAAGTATAAAAGAAGCACTGCAGAAATGTAGTGCTTCTTTGTTCCAATAACTTTGCGTTGCCTTTGCGCTTTCGCGCCTTTGTAGTTGAATTATCGCACGAACTTCCGGGTAAACGTCGTCTGATTGCCGACAGCATCTGTAACCACCATCACCAACTCGTGCTTCCCTTTCCCGCAATGCTCATCAAACGTATACTGCAACCGGTCTTTCTTCGGTTCGTATTCAAACAGCACCCACTTTCCATCAATCGTCCCGCGGAAGGCTTTAATGCCCGATAAATTATCACCAATCTTAAACTGAATCGATTTCATCGAGGTGAAGACCGTGTCTGCTTTTCCTTTCGTTGCATCGAAATTCATCGGCTTGCAGGTAGGAGCTGTGGTATCACGCATCACGAAGTACTTTCCAAAATCCTTAATCTCGGCGGTCATTCCTTTTCCATTCCATTTTCCACCAACCGCACTGATTCCACCTTTCGGTTTCTCGCGACACATTACCAGTTTGTCCGGTGATTTAGTTTCAGCAGCCATGTTGATTGACAACGTACACGCCTTGTGAAGCGAAGTGTACTGGTCATTCAAACTAACTGTGGGCGATAGGCGATTGCCTGTTGTTTTAGAAGACGTCCATTTGAAAATAGTGTTGCGGTAAACACTCTTCGCGGGAGTTTCAAAAGAGAATTCCTGTTCTTCAAATTTATTTTCCGCGCTCCACATCATTACCTGAATGAACGGAACAACATTTTGTGAGATGGTTGTCTGCGGATTTTTCGTGAGCGCTTTCACTTTGAATTCCACGATTGCTTTGTTACCGTACGCATCCGTGAGTTCGTAAGTGTACCAATGCATCTTCCCGTCGGTGTGTGTCACGTACCCGCTGTTGACAACAGTATCGTAAACCGGAAGTTCGTTGTTCGGTGCGAGATAACTCAGTTGAAAATATTTTCCGGTGCGCTCGTGTTCTTCGTAGTCAACAAAACAATTGATGTACCGCGAGTCTTCGAATGGAATCCGCTCGAGGCGATGTTTGTAAATTAATTTTCCGCCTGCCAGCAATGCTATTCCATACACACCATTCTTTCCGTGTTCGAGATTTTCTTTGTCGTAGCACTCAATTCCGAAACCAATATCGCCGAATGCCAGAATTGAGTCTGCTCCGTTTTGCACTACATACTTCGAACCGGATTTCACCAGTGCAATCTTTTTCACAGCTCCTTTTGTATTTACATAAGAACCTTCGCCGGCTGCATACACAGCAAGTGTTACCGCTACTGGAGCTTTATTGTCTTTCACTGGCAATCCGAACAAAAGAGGATTTAATCCTTCCTCCGTTTTCGAATCGCGAATCTCAAAGTGAAGATGCGGTCCACCTGATCCACCGGTATTTCCTGATGCAGCAATCTGCTGTCCTTTCGTAACCGGCAATTCTCCCGGCTTCGGATACAAATCAACTTCGAAATTTTCCGCGATGTATTGTTGGTTCTTGGCCCATTCTCCGATTGCGCTGTTGTAAGAATTAAGATGTCCGTAAACAGTTGTATATCCATTGGGATGGGTAACGTAAACCGCTTTGCCATATCCCCACGGCGCTATCTTGATTCGGGAAACGTAACCGTCGGCGGCAGCACGCACTGGTAAATTCTCTACGCCGGATGTTGTGATGTCTAGTCCTGCGTGAAAGTGATTCGGACGTAGCTCACCAAAATTTCCTGACAGCTTGATTGTGATATCCATCGGCGACTGGAAATAATCCTGAGGATAGGGTTGTGCCTGAAGCATCAATCCGGTTACTACAGCACAAATAAGAATCAGCGGCTTCATCATCGGTCTAAAAATAGGCAACATCAGCGGATTGGTCGAAGGATTCTGTACAACTGTATCCAAATTTTGTTCCACAATCGATTTGGTAACATTCTTAAACGGGATTTCGGCTCTTGTGCTCGGTGATCAGTTGTGCGCAATGCTTGCGTTCTTGGTCCTCTAGCGTCACTAACAAAGAATAATTTAACCAAGTACAACCGAGCACTGAGAACCGAGCACTGAGTACCGCGGCACAGATATTTCAGTAGTATATGTAAAACAATACAAACTACAATGAAAACATATACTTCAATCGGGCGACTGGTGCTGTTGGCAATATTTACTTTGTGCATCACGTCTATTAATGCTCAGCAACCATCGAAGAAATGGGGCAAGGTAACTTGCAGGTATGCTGACGGCGATAAATCATCCCGCGGCCGTGTAGATCAGCAGGGTCGAAAAGGAATGTGGAAATTCTGGGGCGAAGACGGACAGCTTCACCACACTGCGACATTTTTCCACGATACATTGAACGGGCCTTACGTAGAATATAATTCGTATAAAGAGGTTATCGCACGTGGTCAGTACGACCGTGGACTCAAAAACGGAGTATGGCGTTCTTATGATGACGAGGGTGTGCTGATGGCAGAGAACACTTTCA